>NZ_JAGKJL010000072.1:0-41211 GCF_020329495.1 Bradyrhizobium australafricanum
AGACGTTCTCGAACACACGACGGAAGAGATCGCTTTCTCGGAAGCGACCATGTCTATTCTTGGAGAATGTCGAGTGGTCCGGCACTGCACCTTCTAAGCCGAGCCGGCAGAACCACCGGTAGGCCAAATTGAGGTGAACCTCATCGCACAGACGCCGCTCCGACCGGATGCCGAAGCAATAGCCGATCAGGAGCATCCGTATCATCAGCTCGGGATCGATCGAAGGCCGGCCGATCGTGCTGTAGAAGGGCGCCAGGTCCTGCCTAATCTGTTCAAGATCGACGAATCTATCGATCGAACGAAGCAAGTGATCGGAAGGGACGTGCGTCTCGAGCGAGAACTCATAGAACAAAGCGGCCTGTTCGACTTGCCGATGTCCCATCATGATCTTCAGTCCTGCCAATTAAACAGACTGAATCACTGGTACCTCTGAGTCGCAACCGCGGCCTTTTTCAACAAAATCGATCTATTGCCGCCTCCGGGTCGCAACCCGGATGAAAAGCGAGACCTTCCAAAGGATATGAAGCGTCCTTCGCAGCCGTTCGGTATCGCGGCACGCTAAGATAAGATCGGACCTTTGTGCAGGTGGCTGCTGCATAAAGGTCCGGTTTTTCGTTTCTGCCCCGCGAGGGGCCATGGTCTGCTCGTGCGCGACGGATCGAAGCCGCAGGGCGTAGACGCTCGGGGGCTCGGTTCACGGGAGCCCGGTGCGGCGACAGCCGCGCGCCGTCTTGCCCCTCCTCGCTACCGCCATCGGTACCTCCTGCTGTGACATCGGAGCAAACGCGACAGGGATTCGCAGGTTCCGGAACGATTCGAACTGTGCCAATTTGAATTGGCTACAGCGTGGAGTTCTTCAGTGGCGTTTCAGCGTAAAAGGCCGGCTATCGGTGTCGAGGCGCTTTTCCCCGGCTTCATCGAACCGGCCCTGGCCACCTCGAGCGAGAAGGTGCCGTCCGTGCATTCCGCAACACGCGCTGAAGGATTGGCCCTTGAATGAGCCGGACGTCGACCCTGCCCAAGCGCTTACAGCCAATGCTCGCTACGCTCACCGACGGGCCGTTCGACGACTCCGACTGGGTTTTCGAGGATAAGTATGATGGCTTCCGGATGATCGCGGAAATCCGACGGGGCAAGGTTTCGCTCTACAGCCGCAACGGCAAGATCATCAGCCGCAGCTATATCGAGGTCGCCAAAGCGCTGGAGGGCGTGAAGGGCGACGCCGTGATCGACGGCGAGCTCGTCGCGATCGGAAAGGACGGCGTCTCGCATTTCCAGCTGCTTCAGAACGCGCTGCGTCATGAAGCGAAGCTCCTGTATTGCGCCTTCGATCTCATGTTTCAGAACGCAATTGACTTGCGCAAACGGCCTCTTCTCGAGCGCAAGGAGCGGCTGAAAGCGATCCTGCCGAGCCACCGGCTGATCGCCTTCAGCCGTCACCGCAAAGCGAACGGCACGAAATTCTTCGCCGAGGCCGAGCGGAAAGGTCTGGAAGGCGTCATGGCGAAGCGCGCCGACAGCGCCTACGCGTCCGGAAGCCGGACGGCGGATTGGCTGAAGATCAAGACAGCAAAGCGGCAGGAAGTGGTGATCGCGGGATTCACAGCGCCTAAGCGCACCAGGCCGTTCTTCGGCGCCCTGGTCCTCGCCGTGCGGGAAGACGACACATGGCGCTATATCGGTCATGTCGGCACTGGCTTCAGCCACAAGGTCCTGGAAGACCTCCATGCCAAGCTCGTGAAGCTGACGACCCCTAAATCACCCTTCCCTGCCAAAGTGAAGGACGAGGCCGCCACGACCTGGGTCAAACCCTCGTTGGTTGCCGAGGTCAAATTTGCGGAGTGGACGAGCAAGGGCGATCTGCGCCAGCCCGTCTACCTTGGGCTCAGGTCCGACAAGCGGGCGAAGGAGTTCGTGCGCGAGCGAGAACGTCCGCGCAAATAGCGCTTCCCCCGGGGGCGTAACCCGCCAAACGGAAGGATTGACGCACTCGCCTCCTCCGGCCCTCCGCGGTGGCACTCAGTCGCCTTCAAGGTCGTGGATTTGCGGTCGCATGCCGTCAGGCGTGAGTTCGAGCGTCGCAAACGTGATCGGCAGCTTGAAACGGCGAGGTCCCGCGCTGCCGGGATTCAGGTAGAGAATGCCACCGACCGTGTCGATCTTCGGCACGTGGGAATGCCCGGAGACGATGACGTCGATGCCGGCGCTGGGATCGACCTTCAGCGTCTTCAGGTCGTGCAGAACGTAGATCGACTTTTCCGCCAGGCGCACAAGGTTCGTGTCGGGGTAGTCGCGAGCCCACTCGCCACTGTCTACGTTTCCACGAATGGCCGTGACGGGCGCGATTTGGCGGAGCGCGTCGACGATCTCGGGCCGGCCGATGTCGCCTGCATGGATGATGTGATCGACGCCCGCCAGGCCTCGTTCCGCCTCGGGCCTCAACAGGCCGTGCGTGTCCGAAATGATTCCAATCCTGAAGATCATTTCCCGACGCTCTCAACCGCGATTGCCAAAAGACGATCGAGAAACTCTACCTGAGCGGACAGCATCTTGGTCCGCGCTAACTCGATATCAAACCATTCCGCGCGGTCGACTTCAGGAAATCTCTGCCGTCGACCGCTGCGGGGCGGCCATTCGATATCGAAGGTATTGCTGGTCAGCGCTGCCGGATCAAAGCGGCCCTTGCCGGCGAATGCGATGACGCGCTTCCCTCCTCGCTGTCGGACTTCCCCCAGCGCCTTGAGTGGGCCAATCGAAGCGCTTGGGCCGAGTTCTTCGGCAAATTCGCGTCGAGCGACGTTCTCCGAAGCATCATTGGCATCGATTTCGCCCTTAGGAATTGACCAGGCGCCATCGTCCTTGTTGCGCCAGAACGGACCGCCGGGATGAACGAGCAGTACCTCGAGCCCGCGAGCGCCCTTGCGGTATGCGAGAATGCCCGCGCTCGAGGTCGATCTCCTGGAAGTCTTTTTCACCGCAACCATATCGCTCCTACTTTGCAGAGCAATCGAGAGCCGGAGCCGTCGTCCCGCCATACCAGACCGCGCTCGCCGAGCGCCTGCTGAGCCTCGTCCACGGTCCTATGCACCGTTACTTCGGCCTCGCGATCGGCCGCCTTCCTGGCGCCGCGCACCGCCCGCCGGGCCGCCATTAGACTGCCGACGAGATGATCTCGCGTGACCTCGTGGAGATTGGGATTTGCCATCCGCCAGAGCCTGTCGCGGACGACGAAGGAGTGGCTGTCCGGCGTCACCGGATGCCTCACGACACCTAGGCCGACTTCCGCTGCGGCTTGGCCGCCGGCTTCTTCGCCGCGGTCTCCTTCGCCGGCTTCTTGCCTGCGATCGGCATCAGCATTTCCTTCTGCCCGGCCGCTGCCTTGCGCGGCTTTTTTCCTGATTTCTTGGGTGCCTCTGTCGCGGCCGCCCCCTCTCTTCCGATGCTCTTGCGCAGCGCGTCCATCAGGTCCACGACGTTCTCACCTCGGGGACGCGCTTTCGCGGTGATGGGCTTGCCGGCGCGCTTCTGGTTGATCAGATCGATGAGCGCGGTCTCGTACTGGTCTTCGAACTTGTCCGGCTCGAAATGGCCGGCCTTCTGATTGACGATGTGCTTGGCGAGATCGAGCATGTCCTTGGTGACTTTGACATCCTGGATGTCGTCGAAATATTCATCCGCGGGACGGACTTCATAGGGGTAGCGCAGCAGCGTGCCCATCAGCCCTTTGTCGAGCGGCTCCAACGCGATGATGTGCTCGCGATTGGTCAGCACCACACGGCCGATTGCGACCTTGTTCATCTCGCGGATGGTTTCGCGAATGACGGCGAAGGCATCGTGCCCGACTTTGCCGTCAGGACGCAGGTAGTAGGGGCGAATGAGATATCGCGGATCGATCTCGCTGCGGTCGACGAACTCGTCGATCTCGATGGTTCGCGTCGATTCTAGCGCGACGTTCTCGAGCTCTTCCTTGGTCACCTCGATGAAGGTGTCGGTGTCGACCTTGTAGCCCTTGACGATGTCCTCGTTGTCGACCTCCTCGCCGGTGTCGGCGTCGACCTTGGCGTACTTGATCCGATGGCCGGTCTTTCGGTTCAGCTGATTGAACGAGACCTTTTCGGATTCCGAGGTGGCCGGATAGAGCGCGACCGGACAGGTGACGAGGGAAAGACGCAGGAAGCCTTTCCAGTTAGCGCGGGGGGCCATGGGAACTCCGATACAGATACCGGATTCAAGACGAACGGCCCGGCTTGGTTCCGACATCGCGGCCCGTGCCAAAGGAGGATTTTTCTGAGCTGCTGCCAGCTCGGACTCGACATTTGTTCTTGTTATGTTCTAATTCGGACATGACCGACCGACCCGCGAGCTGGCGCATGCCGACCCCGAAGCAGATGGATAAATTGGCCGCCGAAGCCGACCGCAGACGAGCGCCGTCCGCTGCGGCTCCGGATGTCCCCCTCCCGGCCGAATACTGGGACTCGGTCCTCAAAGACCTCCGCGCTGGCACGACCGCAACCGAGATCCGGCAACGACGTCTTTCCGACATTCCGCGCCACGTCCTCCGCGTGACCTGCCGCCGCTGCGAGCGAATAGTCGAAATCCAGACGACCGATGCAGTCCGATTGTATGGCCGCAACGCAGTCTGGAAGGACGTCGCGCAGCGGTTGCTCGACAACACCTGCCAGCAGCGCACCGGCCGGCATGAAGAAGACGGGTGCTGGCCAGCGTTCGAGACGCCGTAGTCGTTCAGGATTTGCCGATCCGATCTCTCTGCGCCCGGATGTCCGGATGGCCCCGAAGTATCATCCTACGCCTCTGTCGGGCGGCGATCGCAAGGCTCTGTAGGCAATGATCCAGCAAGCCGATAGGCTGCTTTGCGAAAGCTGGAACGAGCGGATGTGGAGTGATGGCGAACCGATCGATCCGTCACCGACCATTGATCAGGCTGTGAACGGAGGCTTCCCCTGGCTGGAGATCAGGTGCGCGCGCTGCAAGACGCCGAGTGACGTGGACCTCGCCGCAATGAAGCACCCGCCGACCACCTTCGTGCACGATCTCGCCAGCCGGCTGCGCTGCCGCAAATGCGCCAAGGCGGGCCGGCGTCCATCCGCGACTCTGCTACAGTTGACGTGGCAGCCGCGCCACCCTCGAACCGAATCCTGACCGATGTGCAATCTTTATTCGATCACGACCAACCAAGCCGCGATCAGCGCGCTGTTCCGCGTCGTGAACCGATACGTTGGAAATCTGGCGCCAATGCCGGGGGTTTTTCCCGATTACAAGGCGCCGATCGTGCGCAACGGGGCCGAGGGCCGCGAACTCGCTACGGCGCGATGGGGGATGCCGTCGTCGTCGAAGGCGCTGATGGACGCCACCAAGAAACGAGCCGAAAAGCTGCAGGCCAAAGGCAAGGCAGTGGATTTCAAGGAATTGCTGCGGATGGAACCAGACGGCGGTACGACAAACATCCGCAACGTGAAGAGCAAGCACTGGACGCGATGGCTGGGGACCGAAAATCGCTGCGTAGTGCCATTCAACTCGTTCAGCGAATTCAACAAGACCGAGGGCGGCGATATTTGGTTTGCGCTCGACGAGACCCGCCCCCTCGCCTGCTTCGCCGGCATCTGGACCAACTGGACGTCCGTCCGGAAGGTCAAGGAAGGCGAGACCACCAACGACCTATACGCGTTCCTCACGACAGAGCCGAACGCCGAGGTCGGTGCCATCCACTCGAAGGCAATGCCGGTTATCCTGACGACGCCGGACGAGGTCGAGGCATGGATGACGGCACCTCCGGACGAGGCCCTGAAGCTGCAGCGGCCGCTTCCGGACCAGACGCTCCGGATCGTTGCCCGCGGTATCAAGGAAGACCCGCCCGGGCCGGCGGCGTGACGGGCAAGTGCCGCCCATCAGCGGCAAGATCATCCATGTTGACTTGGTCGCCTTATGCTGCAGCGCTGCGCAGGTTACAATTCTTTCAGCAGCAACCTACGAATCCGAGATTGGCTCATGAGCACGTTGCAGCAGACGATCGCCGACAAGTTCCTCGCGAATTTGGCCGACTATCTAGTCCTGGTCAGTTGCCGCTTGATCTTTTGATAGGTAGCCGGATCGACATACGCGTTGACGACGTCCAGTACTTCCTGAAGAATTTCCTCTCTCAAACGCGCCTTGAGCGCCGTCAGCTTGTCGTCCTCGTCGAGGAAACGTCCCACCAGCATCCGCGCTTGCGTCTCGACGGATTCGACCGATTTGGCGGCGTCCTTGAGCAACACCGACTATTGACGATTTGGGTGGCCTTCGTCGACGGCCGTCGCGTCGAGATCGTCGACGATCTTCAGCGCGGACGCCGCACGCCGCCTCGGTCTCTTCGCCAAGTTCATCAGTTCGACGACCTGATCGTAAGACGACCTGGAGCTCTGGGCGAGGGTGTTGCCGCGCTTCACCAGATCGCCGATATCGCCGACGACTGCTTCGACGTCGAGTTGCCCCCCGTTGCGAGGCCGCATAGGCATCGGAAGCCAGGGGTGCACAGACCGTCGTTATCAATTCCGACTGGATTTCCAGCCAGGCGCCGGTCTCCTCGAAGCCGTCTCGCCGGGCGTTGGGAATCACGCTCTCGGGATCGATGTAAAATTTCGCCGACGTAGTAGGTACTGAACCTTCCGTAGGTTGGGCACAATCCTGAGCTGGACCGTAAGGCCGTATGCTCGTTGAGAACCAGGATATTCATCGGCAAGAGCGTCGCCATCAACAGACTGACGGCCTGCCGCTGTCTACCCGAAAGCAGGCTGATCGGCATCGACATGCGGTCCTGGAGACCAAGCCTGATCCGCACGAGCTTGTCCGCGAAGTGCCTACGCTGCCTGCCGCACGACCACCCGTCCCGGCGGCATAACCACCACTTCGTCCGCTATGCACGGACGCCATGCACGCTTCGCGGCTCCGGCTGCGCATCCACTCCAGCGCTGAGTTGCTTGTGATCACTCATGCTCGATTACGATCTTGCCGACATGTGATCGGCTTTCGAAGGCCCGGAAAGCATCCATGGCCTTAGAATACGGGAAAGAGCGACTAATTACCGGCCGGAGTTGCTGCGCGGCGATAGCTCGATTCATCGCATCAAAGCCATCGCGGCTGCCGACCGTGATCCGTCGGACGGTCGACACACTCTGGCTGAGCGCCGACGGATCGAAGTCCTCGACTTTGGTCAACCTGCCGATCAGCGCGATCTGCCCGCCGACCGCGCTAGCTTTCAGGGAACGCGTCAGGGTTCCTAAGCCGCCTACCTCAACTATATGATCTGCCCCTAATCCCCCTGTTCGCTTCCGCACGGCAAACTCCCAATCAGGCGTGTCCTTATAGTTGATGACGTCGTCTGCCCCGAGTTCTTTCAGGCGCTCGGCCTTATCGGCGCTCGAGGTCGTCGCAATGACCCGGGCACCGAACAGCTTGGCGAATTGCAGAGCGAACAAGGATACGCCCCCTGAGCCCTGGATGAGAACAGTATCGCCGGCTATCACGGGGACCGGCCCAGTCAGTGCGGACCAGGCGGTCAAGGCCGCGCAGGGAAGCGTTGCAGCTTCGGCGAAAGAGAGATGAGCCGGGAGGTGAACGATCTCCTCCTCGCTGATGACGGCGTGACTGCATAGCAATCCATCGACATCGCTGCCGCGCTGTTCCGAAATGTACCCCGGCCTGACCCGGCCGCCGATCCACCGCGGGAAGAACGTCGCTGCTATTCGATCTCCGATCTTGGCCCGTGTGACTCGATCTCCAACAGCGACAATATCGCCAGTTCCGTCGCTGAGCGGAATTAGACCCGGCCGCACGTTGAATGTATCGCCACGCAGGATAAGCAGATCGCGGTAGTTGAGAGAATTTGCCCGGATGCGGACAAGTACCTCGCGCGCACCAGGTGTTATAGAGGCCCGTTTCTTCAGAAATAGGCTATTTGGGTTACCAGGTTGCTCGATGGAAAACGCCTGCATGTTGGATCCTCTGAACTGGGCGTATCAATCGCCAACAGCGGCCGTTACCTGAATTTCAATCAAAAGCCCGGGCAATACCAGATCTGCCTTGACCGTAGCGCGCGCTGGCCGCCCATGCACGCCAAGCCAATGGCGCCAGAGTTCATTGAATCCGGCAAAATGACCGAGGTCCGCTAGCCACACAGTCGCCGTCAGCAATCGCGATCGATCCGTCCCGGCCTTCTCCAGAAGTGCGTCGATCCGCCCGAATACTTCTGCGGCTTGTGTCGGGAAATCCTCGCCGCGAGAATCGAAGGCCACCTGGCCGGACAAATATGCCGTGCCATTCGAGACGGTCACCTGGGACAAGAGATCGCCCGAGTCGATGTGCTTGATCATATGTTTCTTCCTTCCAGTTAATAGAACGAACGGTTGAGCTATGTAAGCCTCGACACGTCTCTTCCGCTGAATGTGTAGGAAAACGGTCGGTTTGGAGCGGGAGGCGCGAATCCGTTAGGGCGAAAGGGCCGCTATGTGTGAGCTTTCAGGAGGCTGTCCGTTCGGACCGGGCCCGGAAGGAAGCCTGCAGATACAGCCGGAGCCCCGAGTTTGTTCTCTTGCGACGATTGTCTGTCGGTTCGTTTTCGTTTCATCAGGTTTCCAGCTTCCCACACAAGAACACATCACTAGACGATCAAGTCAGCATCATCTGGTCGCTGTCGACGACCCTTCCGGTTGCCTTGCCGAAGAGCTGAAGCAGTGCTGGAATGTCGAGCTTTCGCCGCTCCTCGCCGCTTACATCGAGCGCGACAACGCCACGATCCATCAGGATGGTGCGTGTGCCCAGGGCCAGAGCGTCTCCCATCGAGTGGGTCACCATCAGCACGGTCAGTCCGTCGGCGTCGGCGATCTCCGCTGAGAGCGAAAGGACTTTCGCCGCCGCGGCAGGATCGAGTGCGGCCGTATGCTCGTCCAGAACCAGAATCTTCATCGGCAAGAGCGTCGCCATCAACAGACTGACGGCCTGCCGCTGTCCACCCGAAAGCAGGCCGATCGGCGTCGACATGCGGTCCTCCAGACCGAGTCCGAGCCGCGCGAGCTTGTTCGCGAATTGCCTACGCTGCCGGCCGCCCGAGAGGGCGGTCGAAAAGCCCCGACGACGCCCGCGTTTTGCGGCAAGGGCCAAGTTTTCCTCGATGCTGAGCGATCCACACGTTCCGAGCCGCGGCTCCTGGAAGACGCGTCCGACATCCGCGGCGCGCTTCGAGGCCGGCCAATCCGTTATGTCCTGGGCGCCGAGCTTGATGGTCCCCCGACTCGGACGCACGGCGCCGACAATCGCGGACAGGAGAGTCGACTTGCCCGCGCCGTTCGAGCCAATAACCGTGACGAATTCGCCAGGCGAGATGTCGAGATTGACACCGCGAAGCGCCCGCACTTCTGTCGGAGTTCCCACGTTGAACGTGACGTGCAGATCATTCAGACGCAGCATTGACCCTGCCTCCTGCACGACGTGCGAGAAGGCGGGCCATTCCGCCCTTCGCAATACCCAGGCCACGGCCTTGCGACAGGATCACCGCCGCTGCGACCACGATTGCCGTCACCAGATTGAGATCCTGCGCCTGGATGAAGCCCAGGCTCAGCGTTGCCGCGATAAAAAGCCGATAGACGAGCGCCCCGACCAGGCAGCCGAGCGTCCCGAAGAAAGGAGCCCGCCGCCTAAGCAGCGCCTCGCCTATAATCAGAGCCGCAAGTCCTGTGACGATCGTGCCGACGCCCATGGAAACGTCGGCCACGCCCTGCGTCTGGGCGAACAACGCGCCAGCTAGCGCGACGAGCGCGTTGCTGATGGCCATTCCGAGATAGATCATCGCGGCATTGTTGACGCCCTGAGCCTCCGCCATTGCCGGGTTCTCACCGCTAGCCCGCAGAGCAAGGCCGATCTCGGTCTTGAGGAACCAGTCGATCAGCAGCTTTGCGGCAATGGCGAAGAGGGCGAGAGCGATCACATTTCGCCACAGGCCGAAGTCGCCCAGTTCGCCGAAACGATCGAACACCGTCGCTCGCCCGTAGATCGGCAGGTTCGGCCGCCCCATGATGCGCAGATTGATGGAGAAGAGCGCCACCATCGACAAAATGCCCGCCAGCAGATTCATGATGCGGAATTGCACGCTGAGCAAGGCGGTGATCAGCCCGGCGGCTGCGCCGCTCATAGCGGCCAGCGCAGTCGCCAAGAACGGATCGACGCCATTCACGATCGCAGTCGCGCCGACCGCGGCTCCGAGCGGGAAGCTGCCGTCCACCGTGAGGTCCGGAAAAGCGAGCACACGAAACGAGATGTAGACGCCCAGGGCCACCAGCGAGAACAGAAATCCCGTTTCGAGGGCGCCGGCGAACGCGAAAAGACTCATCTCACTCGATCACTTTTTTCGCGCCAGCGCGGATTTCGGCGGGGACATCGACACCCATCGCCTTTGCTGACGACGCGTTGAGATAAAGGTCCTGGCTCCCCGGCACCTGCGCCGGGATTTCGCCGGGATTCATTCCCTTGAGCACCTTGCCCGCCATCTGTGCGGTCAGTTTGCCCAACTCGTAGTAGTTGAAGCCCAACGCCGCGAGAGCGCCCCGCTCGACCGAACCCGTGTCGCAGGCGAAGACGGGCAGTCGCGCCGTCTTGCCTACAGTCACCACGCTCTCGACAACCGACACGACGGTGCTGTCGGTAGGCAACAGAATCGCATCGGTCCTGCCGACGAGACTGCGCGCAGCGTCTCCGACCAGGGCCGACTGGGCGGCAGGGCTCTCGACGATCTCCAATTGAGAAGCCTTGGCCGCTACTTTCAAAGATTCAACCTGCGAGACGGAATTGGCCTCGCCCGGGTTGAAGATCACGCCGATCTTCCTGGCGCCCGGCGCCAGCTTCCTGATCAGCTCGAGGATCGGCGGATACGGCTGCTGGTCGCTGGTCCCGGTTACGTTGCCGCCCGGCTTGGCCATCGACGGGACGAGGCCAGCGCCGACAGGATCGGTCACCGCTGCGAAGATCAACGGCTTGCCTTTCAGAGAATTTTTCAGGGCCTGCGCGGAGGGGGTCGATATGGCGATCGAGATATCGAGGTCGAGACCGGAAAACTCGTTTGCGATCTGGGCCTGGGTCGCCATGTTTCCCTGGGCGCTTCGGATTACAATCTTGGCCGTCTTGCCATCTTCATAGCCAGCCGATTTGAGGCCATCGATGATGCCTTCACGCACGGCATCGATGGCGGGGTGCTCCACGATATAAGTGAGGCCGATGAGAGGCAGGTCCTTGGCGGTCGCGGACGATGCGAACCAAGCGAGGCAGGCAGCGGTAAGAAATCCCTTCAATATGCGCATGTCACGTGCCTTTTCTTAGGTATGAGACAGGAGTTGGCGACGCCCCGGCGTCAGGTCGAGGCGCGAGCGGAACCGGCGCCGGCTGACGGATCATGCCTGGATGAAAATCCTCGATCCTGGCCACGCCCATCAGCGCCTGGGCGACGTCCAGTTCGGCTTTCAGGAGGCCAAGGGCATGGAAGACCGTTTCCTCGCCGCCGACTGCAAGCGCATAGAGCGTCGCCCGACCGACCTGAACGGCGTCAGCTCCGAGCGCGAGCGCGCGAGCAATGTCGGAGCCTGTGCGGAAACCGCTATCGATCAAGAGCGTAAGCCGGCCGCCGGCCGCCGCCACGAAGTCGGGCAGGACGTCGATCGAGGCGACGGCGCCATCGAGCTGACGACCGCCATGGTTGGAGATCACCAGACCATCAACCCCGACTGACAAGGCCTTGCTGACATGCGACGGGTCGAGCAATCCCTTGACGATCAGTGGCTTCTTCCAGCGATCGCGCAGTCTTGCGATATCGTCCCAGCTTATCGAGGCATCGAACTGGCTCTGCATCAGCGCGGCGATGGTGTCGGTCTTTTCCAGCCCGAGTCCTTCCCCCATCACCTTGAGCTGCGGCGCCCCTGCCCGCGCCATCCTCATGCTCCAGCCGGGATGGACGAGGAGGCCCGCCAGCTTTGCCGGCGTCCATCGGAACGGCAGCGAGAATCCGTTACGCTCATCGCGCAGCCTCTTGCCGGCGACCGCGTTGTCGACCGTAACCTCGATGGCTTCGAAGCCGAGTGCTTCCGCCTTGTCAACGATGCGCGCGCTAAAGGCGCGATCCTTGAAGATGTAGAGCTGCATCCATTTGCTACCGTCGCCCGCCGAAGCGACGTCGTCCTGCGTGCAAGTGCCTGCGGTGCTCATGACGAAGGGAATGCCGGCCCGGCCAGCGGCGCGAGCTAAAGCTATGTCCCCGTCCGGCCAAGCCGCTGCTGCCAGGCCCGTCGGGCCGATGATGAGCGGCATTGCGTAGGACTTGCCGAAGAGCTTGACCTCCTGGCTGCGACGGCCGACATCGATCGGCGCCGAGCCGAGCAGTCGCTTCGCATCCAGTGCGGCGCGGTTGCCTGCAAGCGTGTTTTCGCCGTCAGCGCCGCCATCGCAGAAGTCGAATATCATCCTCGGCAGCGCCCGCCGCGCGAGCTCGCGGTATTCGGCGATTGAATGGGCATTGGCTTGGAATTTCATCACCGGCCCTCCGAAATTGCGCTGATAGTTTCGGGCGTTGGACGACAGCGGCTGCGCAGTGCGATAAGAACCACCAAGCTCAGCGTCGCGGCCGCGCCGGCGTAATAGCTTGGTGCGAGTTTGCTGCCGGTCGTTGCGATCACCATGTGATGATGAACGGAGCGAAGCCGCCGAACACCGTTACCGCGAAACTATAGGAGAGCGACAATCCGCTGGTCCCGGTGCCCGCCGGGAAGAATTCCGACAGTGACGCCGGCAGCGGCGCGAGGCGCCAATGTCGGCCGCGAAGATGTGCTCGCGGATTGCTGACAGCGTTGGCGTGGCTCTTCACCGAAACCTTCGCCATCGCGCGCTTGAGGTCTCGAGTATTGATTCCGTGCCGGTGAGCGTAGGCGTTGGCGAGCTGCGAGAAGTTGCAGGTTCCGATGCTTGTGATCCCGCGCATGTTCTGACTCACGGCACCAGCTTGGAAGTGTCGATTTCGGACAATTGGCGCCGGAGTTCATCTTCCTGGAAGCCAGGATGGCGCTCAGGCACCATCACCGTCATGGGATGCACCGAGACGCGGTATGGTTCGGCTACGAGGAAGCGATCGACCTCCTCGCGCGTCCTGTACTCGAGCGCGAATCCGCTGCCTATCTGGTTCGTCATGGCAACAAGGAGGCCCTGCGCCCCATTGAGCAGGACCTCATCCGACGTCGCAGTATAGCGATCGTCCAAGGCGAGTTGTCGTATCTCCATCATAGATGGTCCTCCCCAACTCTTGTCTTCTTCGGATTATTATTCATAGTACGACCGTTCTGTCAATTAAATGGACGATCCCCTCCAACAGGCCGCCGCCTGAAAGATTTTCATGAGTAGCGACCGGCGTCGGCTGGCAAACGCGGATCAGCTGCGGCTGATAGTCGGATTCCGTATAGGACAAATGGTCCGGAACGCGCACGACCTCCTCTTCATCGAGGACTGCGTGATCTCGCAGCAAGCCATCTACATCCCGGCCCCGCTGCTCGCCGAGATACTCCGGCTTGATACGCCCGCCGATCCAGCGCCTGAAGAACGTGCCCGCAACGCGGTCGCCAATCTTTGCCCGCGTGACGTCTTTGCCCACCGCCAAGACGTCACCTGCGCCGTCACAAACAGGCACCAATCCAGGTCGTGTCCCGCTCGCGGCATTGAAGCTCCCGCCTTGGCCGCTCACAATCAATAGATCGCGATAATTCAGGGAATTCGCGCGGCTGCGAACGAGAACGTCCTTTGGCCCGAGGGGCGGCACGGAAGTCTCTTTGAGAATGAGGCCGTCGAGATGTCCGAATTGGTCGAGATAAAATGCCCGCACAATAATCCCTCAATGATGATTCACGTCAGTTCCGCGAAGAGATCTGTAACGTCGCAGGGGCAGCCGCCTTCAGCCCCGCTGCTCGTGCGTTCGCAAATTGCGTGCGATCCATTCTCTGGCCGATACGAGGAGCTGCTCGAGAAATTGCGGATCCGGGTGGGGGACGAAACGCTCAAACGACTCGATCGTGACGCTTTCGAAAAGACCTGCCCGGGTGTAGGGCTCGTTCGCCAGGAAGGCATCGACCGCTTTGCGCGTCTCGTGGCGCAGCACCAGAAACATGCCTTCCACCACGGACCCGTCGGCCGACATCAAGGCGCCCCCCTGATCGAGCCAGCGCCGGTTCTCGATCATGTAGGCGACATGGACATCGCGGATGGCGAGACGCTCGTCTGCTCCACCTGGCCGATACAAGCAACGGACGATCGTCAGCATGGGAGCCTCACGCAACATCTTTGATGCCGCGAGGCGTCGGATTCGCGATCGTCTCGAACTCCCGGAGCAATCGCTGCTCTTCCCGTTTCGCGGCGGCCACATTGGCACGCTTGACGTGACCGAATCCTCTCATTTGCTCGGGCAGCTTTGCGAGTTGCACCGCCTTGTCCAGCGTCGCTGGTGACAAGCCGATCGAGAGGCGGTCGATCAGCGCCTTGTAGTCATCGATCAGACGCCGCTCCAGGCGTCGCTCTTCGGTATGGCCGAACGGGTCGAACCCGGTTCCGCGCAGGACTCTTAGGCGCGCGAGAACGGCAAAGACGCGCATCATCCAGGATCCGAACGCGATCTTCTGCGGCGTCGTGCTTCCGGCGCGCGGTCTTGCCAGGAACGGAGGCGCGAGATGAAGGCGAAGCGTGAAATCGCCCTCGAAACGCTGCTTCAGATCGGCCATGAATTCCGGTCTGGCGTAGAGGCGGGCGACCTCATACTCGTCCTTGTAGGCCATGAGCTTGAACAGCGCGTTCGCCACGGTCTTCGTCAGGACGAAGGTGTTGGCGGAGCCGAGCTTGAGCCGCTCAGTGGCTGCACATTGGCCGACGAATGTCCGATAGGACGCCGCGTAGCGCGAGTTCTGATAACGCACGAGCTCTTCGGTGCGCCGGTCGGCCAGTGCCTGCCATTCCTCCGGCTCTAGCAAGACCGTAGGCTGCCCGCCCCGCGCGGGAAGTCCCTGCGCGGCGACCACACGACCACAAGCGAATGCACGCTTGTTCGCCTCCACTGCGACGCCGTTGAGCGTGATCGCCTGGATCATGGCAGCTGCGCTGACTGGAATCAGCCCCTGCTGCCAGGCGTGCCCGATCAGAATCATGTTGGCGCCCGTCGTCTCGCCGAACTGCTCCTGGGCGAGCTGCTGCACATCGAAGCCCGTGATCATCTCCGTCCCGGCGGCGTGGCGCACTTTGGCGAGCAGATCGTGGTGTCGTGGATCCGCGTCCGGATCGCGAGCGAACTCCGCAGTCGAGCCGAGATGGGTGTTGACGAGAACGCGGGTCACGTCCTTGCGCACCGTTCCGAGACTGTCTGGCAGGCAGCCGACGATGAGATCGCCCATTACCACACCGTCAGCCTCGCCCCAGTCGATCCGGGGCTGGTTGATCGTTCGGCCGTCCCGCGCAAGGCGCAAATGGCACATCACCGAGCCGCCCTTCTGCGCCAGCGCGGTGAAGTCAAGCTCGGCAACCTCCAGACCGTCGAGGTGCGCGGCCATCGCGATAATGGCGCCGACGGTGATGATGCCGCTCCCCCCGACGCCTGCCACAAGAAGGTTGTGCGGGCGTCCGTCAGGCAGCGCCAGCAACGGCTGCGGAAGGGAGTTGGCGCGCGCAATCCAGTCCTGACCCGAGGCCGGCTGCTTGTGCAACCGTCCGCCGAGGACGGAGACGAAGCTCGGGCAAAAGCCCTCGACGCAGGAGAAGTCCTTGTTGCACGAGGTTTGATCGATCGCGCGCTTGCGGCCGAGATCGGTCTCCAGCGGCACGATCGAGAGGCAGTTGGAAGCCTTGCCGCAATCGCCGCAGCCCTCGCACACCGCGCTGTTGATGAACATCCGCCGCGCGGGATCGGAATAGGTTCCTTTCTTCCTGCGCCGGCGTTTCTCCGCCGCACAGGTCTGATCATAGATCAGCACCGTGACGCCCTTGATCCCGCGCAGCTCGCGCTGGATCGGATCAAGGTCGAGCCGGTCATGGACCGTGACGCCCTGATCGAGAGCCGTCCCCGCATAGCGCGCGGTGTCGTCGGTGACGATCACCACCTTCCTCGCCCCCTCGCTCGCCATCTGCCGAGCGACCTGCGGCACCGTGAGCTGGCCGTCGACCGGCTGGCCCCCGGTCATCGCCACCGCATCGTTGAACAGGATCTTGTAGGTGATGTTGTGGCCCGCGGCGATCGATTGCCGGATCGCGAGATGACCGGAATGGAAATAAGTGCCTTCGCCCATGTTCTGGAAGACGTGGGGCGTCGTGGTGAAGGCAGCCTGCCCCGCCCAATCCACGCCTTCCGCCCCCATCTGGGTCAGCCCGGAGGTCTCCCGGTCCATCCAGCTCGCCATGTAGTGGCAACCGACACCGGCCAGCGCCGTGCTGCCCTCAGGAACCTTGGTGGATGAATTGTGCGGGCAACCCGAGCAGAAATAGGGTAGACGGCGCATCCCGTCGGCCGCGTTACTCAACGGGGACGGCCGTACGAACAGGCTGAGCCTGTCGCCAAACCCGAGATCTGGCCGCACGTCCGAAAGCCAGGCCGACAAGGGCGCGGCAAGCGACGACGGGCGGTGCTGACCAAGCGCCGACACGAGGGGCGATCCATCGAGGCCACCGCGACCGGAAATGCTCGGCCTGCGATCCGCAGGCCAATTGAAGATCGCATCCTTGATCTGCCCTTCGACGAGGTTTGTTTTCTCCTCCACCACCAGGATGTGCTTCAGCCCGCGCGAGAACTGCTCGAAGCCCGCGCGATCGAGCGGGAATATCAGGCCTGGTCGCCAGACCCGCACACCTTTCTGCGCCAGGACATGCGGCGGCAGGCCGATGCGCTCGAAGACCTCGAGAACATCTGTCGCGTTCTTGCCCACGGCGACAATGCCGATATCTGCTTGCGGAGCATCAATCAGCATACGGTCCAGCGAGTTCATCTGCGCGAACGCGGCGATCGCTTCAAGCCGGCGTGCCATGCGCAACTCGATCGCAGGCGTCAGAAAATCACGGGTGCTATATCCGAGGCCGCCTTCCGGAAAGCGGTCTCGCGATGGTGCCGTGAAGCGCGGCAGCACAGGGGCGGTGAAGCTGCGGCTGCTTTCCACAGTCTCGGAGATCGCCTTGAACGCAACCCATGCGCCGGAGAAGCGCGACGCCGCCCAGGCCCAGAGCCCGAATTCTACATACTCCTCGACGCCAGCCGGATGAAGGATCGGAATCCCCCACCCCATCAACGACATGTCGCTGGCGTTCGGGATCGAAGAGGATGTCGCGGCATGATCGTCGCCGACCACAAGGACGACGCCGCCTTTACCCGACGCACCGGTGGCATGCCCGTGCCGGATCGCGTCACCGGCCCGATCGACGCCGGGCCCCTTGCCATACCAGAGGGCGAAAACCCCATCGACCGTCCGGTTCGGGTCCTGCCCAACCCGCTGCGTGCCGGAGACGGCCGTTGCGGCGAGATCCTCGTTGATGCCCGGCAGAAATCGGATGTCGTGATCCGCTAACGCCGATTTTGCCCGCCACAACTCGGTGTCCACGCCCGCAAGCGGTGAGCCGCGATAGCCACTGACGAAGCCCGCGGAGCGGATGCCGTCGCGGCGATCAGCAAGGCGCTGCATCACCAGCAGCCGGACCAGCGCCTGCGTGCCCGAGGTGAAGACGCGGCCCTCGGCCTTCGTAATCGCATCATGGAGGCGGTAGTCGAGATCGACGCTGGTTGCAGTTTCACGAAGGGTCATGGGAATGCTCTTCTTCGAGTTTCTGTGCTCAGGACATGGGGCGAACCACGTCACGCGTAAGGTTGATAATCGTCGACGCGCAGGATCTTGCCGGGATTCATGACGTTGCGCGGATCGAGCGCCCGCTTGAGCGCCGCGAGCGTCATCATCCCTGCGCCGCGCTCTGCGACCAGGTAATCCATCTTGCCGGTGCCGATGCCATGCTCGCCCGTGCAGGTGCCCCCGACCGCATGGGCACGCGCGATCATACGAGCGTTCAGCTCGGCGATCCGCCGCTTCTCGCCCTCGTCTTCGGGATCGACCAGAACGCACAGATGAAAGTTTCCGTCGCCGACATGCCCGCACAGTGGGGCGATCAGATTGAGCTCCACGACGTCCTGTCGGGTCTGCGCAATGACGCCCGGAAGCTCGGAAATCGGGACGCAGGCATCAGTCGGTATCCCCTGCGATCCGGGGCGGAGCGCCAGCGCCGCCCACCACACATCGTGGCGGGCCTGCCAGAGTTTTGTCCGGTCTTCGGGGGCGGTCGCCCACCGGAACGCGCTGCCGCCGAACTCCGCCGTAATCGCAGACATCAGGCTGACCTGTTCATCGACGGCCTGGTGGGTGCCGTGGAATTCCAGGAACAGCGTGGGCTGAACGGCGAGGTCGAGCTTTGAATAGTGGTTGCAAGCCTCGACCTGCAACGCATCGAGCAGCTCTGCGCGTGCCAGCGGAATCGCGCTCTGGATCGCGGTGACGACGGCGGACACCGCCGCCTCCACCGTCGGGAACGTACAGACCGCCGCACCAATCCGCTCAGGGATTGGGGCGAGCCGCAACGTGACTTCGGTGACGACACCGAGCGTGCCCTCGGCACCGACGAACAGCCGGGTCAGGTCGTAACCGGCGGACGATTTTCGTGCGCGGGTCCCGGTATCGATCAGCTGGCCACTGGCGAGCACAACGCGCAGCGACGTCACGAGCTCGCGCATGGTGCCGTAGCGCACCGCGTTGGTGCCGGACGCACGTGTCGATGCCATCCCGCCGATCGAGGCGTCGGCGCCCGGATCGATCGGAAAGAACAGGCCGGTGTCCCGCAGGGCTGCGTTCAGCGCCTTGCGCGTTACACCCGCCTCCACGGTGCAATCGAGATCGGAAGGCGACACTCGCAGGATGCGATCCATCCCCGACAGATCGATGGTTAGCCCACCCTGCTCGGCGCTGATCTGTCCCTCCGTGGAGGTGCCGGTGCCGAATGGAACCACCGGACACCGATAGTGATGACAGATCGTAACAGCGTCGACGACATCCTGCGTCGAGGCTGCGAACAACACCGCATCAGGCGCGATCGTCATGTGCGATGTGACTCCGCTGGCGTGGTGGCGGCGGACCGAGGCCGCCGTCGACAGCTTGTCGCCGAACCGCTCGCTCAACTGTGCGATGGCCTCTGGTGTGGCGCGTGTCATCCTGCCCTGCCGATCTGTCGCTCATGCGGCTTCGAAGAAAATGCCGTCGACATTCCGAGATAGGCTTCGATGACACGGCGATCCGCAGCGATATCGGCCGCCCTGCCTTCCAGCTGGACCGCCCCGCCTTCAAGGACATAGGCGCGATCCGACAGCTTGAGCGCTGAGCGCGCGTTCTGCTCGATCAAGAGGATCGAAACACCCTCGTTCTTCAGCTGCGCAATGATGCGGAACATTTCCGCGACGATCAGGGGCGCAAGCCCGAGACTTGGCTCATCGAGCATCAGGAAGCGCGGTCTCAGCATCAGCGCGCGCCCCAACGCCAGCATCTGGCGCTCTCCCCCGCTCAGCGTGTTGGCGAGTTGATCCCGCCGCTCGGCGAGACGCGGGAAGAGACGAAATATGTCGGCGATGCGCGCGCGCATATCGAAGCGCGGTTCCGCCCTCGCTGCGTATGCGCCGAGCCTGAGATTGTCGAGCACGGTCATCGGCCCGAACAGGTCGCGCGTCTCCGGCACCAGCGAGATCCGCGCGCGCACCCGCGCCTCGATCGATCGCGATGCCTCCGGCCATTGCGGAAACAGGAGCCGGCCCGCGAACGGGACGAGACCCATCACTGCATTGACAAGGGACGTCTTGCCGGCGCCGTTCGGACCGATCACAGCGGTAACCTCACCGGCCTTCGCTTCAAGCGATACGTCGTTCACCGCTGTCAGGCGGCCATAGCGAACCGTGAAGCGTTCGAGTTGCAGCAGGGCTGTCATGCCGCAACCCCCAGATACGCTTCCTGGACGCCTGCGTCGGCGCGGACCTCTTCAGGCTGCCCGAATGCAATCCGGCGCCCGAAGTTCATCACCATCAGACGGTCGGCCAGGCGGAAGACGAACTCCATGTCATGTTCGACGAGGATGATGGCGAGACCTTCGGCCCGGAGCCGTAGCATCAGATCGGCCAGCAGGGTCTTTTCGTTGGCGCGCAAGCCGGCCGCGGGCTCATCGAGCAGCAGCAGCACCGGATCGGCGGCGAGCGCGCGCGCGATCTCCAATATGCGCCGATGACCAAGCGACAGCGTCCCGGCAGAATCCCAGGCCTTGTCGCCAAGCCCGACGCGATCGAGCAGATGCTGCGACCAGCCCAGCAACCGGCGCTCCTCGGTGGCATCGAGCCCGCAGGACGCCGCCAGAACACCGCATCTGCCGAGATGCGTGGCGCCGATGGCAACGTTCTCGATCAGGCTCATTTCGGATACCAGCGCCGCGTGCTGAAACGTCCGCGACAGACCGCGCGCGCACATGTCACGTGCGCTCACGCGCACCAGCGGCGTGCCCAGGAAGCTCAGCTCGCCCCCGCTCCGCGGCAGGCCACCACTGATCAGGTTGAACAGGGTGCTCTTGCCCGCGCCGTTCGGCCCGAGAACGCCAAGGATTTCGCCACTTCGAACATCGAAGCTGACATCGTCGACCGCCATGAGGCCGCCGAACGTCCGCCGCAAGCCGGTCGCCGACAGGACCGGAAGTCCGTGGTCCGGCTTGGCCCGGCGGTTCGACAGGATGAGGGGCGCGACCGGCGCAGGAGGCGCCATATAGGGGGTGATCACCTGCTGCAGGAATGGCCATAGGCCCTTGCGCGCCCGGTGCAGCACGACAATCATCAGCGCGGCGAAAGCCAACAGTTCAAATCGCGTGGTGACCCCGAAGATGGGCCTGAGCGCGTCCTGCAGCTCGTGCTTGATGACCGTCACCAGCCCGGCGCCGACCAGCGCGCCCCAAACCTGTCCGCTCCCGCCGATCACCGTCATGAAGAGATAATCGATGCTCGCATTGAGGCCGAACGGCGTCGGGTTGAGGAAGCGCTGGACATGCGCGTAAAGCCAGCCCGAGAGCGCGGCGATGACGGCTGCGGCGACGAACGCCATGAGCCGATGGCGTTGTGCGCTCGCGCCAAAGGTCTCCGCGATCACCGCCCCCGTGCGAAGGGATCGCAGCACTCGCCCACAGCGGGATGCGAGCAATCGCCGGCACCACACAACGACCAGCACGAGGGCGACCAGCGCAAGGCCGAAGGTCTGTCGCTCACTACGCAGCTCGATACCGCCGACTGCGGCTGGGGGTATCCCTGTCATGCCGTTGAATCGGCCGAGCGCATCGGAATTTCCGATGAGGAAATAGAAACTGATGCCGAAGCAAAGCGTTGCCAGCGCAAGATAGTGACCGCTCATCCGCACGGTGATTGCACCAATCAGGGTGGCAACAGCAGCCGCACCGAACAGCGCGCCGGCAAGGCCAAGCCACGGCGAGAGCCCCAATTGCGCCGACAGATAGGCCGACGCATAGGCGCCAAGACCGACAAAAGCCGCCTGGCCGAACGAAACCATCCCCGCGACCCCGGTCATCAACACGAGTCCGGAGCACGCGATCGACGCGATCATCACATAGGTGATGACCGACACCTGATAGGTCGTCAGCCCAAGCGGGGCGAGGGCCGCGATCGCAAGGGCAATCAAGGGCGCAAGGGCCAACAGGCGGCCGATCATTCGAACCCATCCTCCACATGAGGATTGATCACCGATCGCCAGAACAGGATCGGGATGATCAGCATGAAGACGATGATGTCCCGATAGGCGCTCGCCCAGAATGAGGCGAAGGCTTCCACTGTTCCCACCAGCAGGGCGCCCGCAGCCGCGAGGGGATAGATCGCAAGTCCACCGACGATCGCGCCGACGAATCCCTTCAGACCGAGAATGAAGCCGGAATCGTAGTAGAGCGTCGTCATTGGGCCCACCAGAAGACCCGACACCGCTCCGACGAAGCCGGCAACGATGAAGGCCGTACGTCCGACCGAGACCGCACTGATGCCGACGATCTCAGCGCCGCGTCGATTGTACGCGGCCGCCAGAAGCGCGCGCCCGCGGAGCGAGCGGTGGAAGAAGACGTATAGCACAAGCACGAGCACCACGCTGCTGCCGATCACTCCCACCACCTGTTGCGAGACGATCTGGCCGGCCACCGAGAACGGCGGCCCAGAGAATCCTTGTGTTCGCACGCCCTCGGCTCCGAATACGTGCAGGCCGATGCTGTTCAATCCCAGATGGGTTGCGATCGCGGCGATCAGGAGCACCAAGGGCGATGCGGACGCGATCGGCTGGAACACGATCCGGTAGATTACCGGACAGATGCAGGTGATCAGTGCACAGGTGACGGCCATCTTCCAGATGAGCGACGCATCCTTCGGAACCAGTAGCGCAGCCGCCATCGCGACGGCGATCGGTACGACGCCGAACTGCACGATCGATCGCGCGATGCGGATGCGGTCGCGCCGCGCGCCGGGGTCCAGCAGCTCGAGCGCCAGTGCGAGCGCGGCACCGAACAGCAGGATCCACACCGTGCCCGGCATGATGCCCGCGTCGAAGGCCGACAAGGTCAGCGCCGAGAAGGCGACCAGATCGCCCTGCGGCACGAAGATCACGCGCGTCACCGTGAACACGAGGACCAGCACGGTCGCTAGCAGGATGTAGATCGCACCATTGGCGATTCCGTCCTGCAGCAGAATGGCTGCAACATCCGCGGTCATCACCGGTCCCCCTCGCCACCGAGCTTGCGCTCGCGCACCATCATCGTGTGAAGGTATCGACGAGACGTCATTGGACCAGCTGCCAGCTGCCGTTGACGATCTGCGTCATCACGCGCGAACGCTCGTCGAGACCGAGGTGATCGGTGTCCGACATGTTGTAGACGCCATTCGGGCCGGCGACGTCCTTCGTGGTCTCGATCGCGTCCCTCAACGCGATCCGGAACGCTTCGGTCCCGGGCTGCGCCTTCTCGGCTGCGGCCGCGATGGCCTTGTCGAGAATGAGCTGCGCATCCCAAACGTAGGCTCCGAAGGTCGAGCGGGCCCCCGCTCCGGGGATCGCCTCATAACGACGCACGAAATCGAGCCCGGCCGCCTTGGCCGGATGACCGTCCGGCAACTGCTCGGCGACCAGGACCGGTCCCGCCGGTACGAACGTCCCTTCCAGCGCCTTCCCGCCGACGCGCAGGAAGTCGTTATTGGCTACACCATGTGTCTGGTAGATGACGCCCTTGTAACCACGCTCAGCGAGCGTGGTCTGCGGCAGCGCCGCCGGCGTGCCAGATGCCGCAATGAAGACCGCGTCTGGATTTTGCGACACGATCTTCAAGATCTGTCCGATCACGCTGCTGTCGGTTCGCTGGTAGCGCTCCGAGCCGACGACCTTGATCCCGGCCGCCTCGACCAGCGCGGTCATGACCTTGATAAAGCCTTCGCCATAGGCATCGTTGAAGCCGATCATGGCCAGGGACTTGATTTTTCGGCGTTTCATGTGATCGAGCACGATCGAGGCCATCTGCGCATCGCTCTGCGGGGTCTTGAACACCCAGCGCCGCCGATCGACCGGCGGCTCGACGATCAGTGCCGATCCGGCCAGGCTGATCATCGGCGTCTTGGTGTCGGCAACAATGTCCAAGAGCGCCAGCGAGTTCGGTGTCAGGCTTGGGCCGACAATGGCGTCGACGCGGTCCTCCGTCGTCAACTTTCGTGCAGCCGTTACCGAGGTCGACGTATCTGAGGCATCGTCCATCAGGATGTAGCGGACGTCCTGTCCGCCAAGCTTCTGCGGCAGAATGCTCACCGTCCGCTGCTGCGTCACCCCGACCGAAGCCGCGGGTCCGGTGGCGGACACAATGATTCCGATCCTGACCTCGGCCAGCGCTGGCGCGACCCATGATGCGACCGCGACAAGTGCAATGATCAGCTTGTTCACTTCGATCTCCTCGAACGTTGTTTCCTCTTCCGACCAGGCCGACTTCTTTTCTTGTCGTCCCGCCTTCCCCCGTCGCGCGGCCTCGTCGCGGGGGCGCCGAGATCGCATCGCAAGCGGCAGGCTCGTGACCCAGATGCGGTGTCCGGCCCGGTCCGCTCTCGCTGACGGCTCCGCCGGCTCGTTGTTGCTCTTTACTTAGACCAAACGTTCGGACTAAGAAAGAAAAAAATTTTGCCGCGTTGTATTTTCCCGAGAACGCACGGCAGCCAGGGTTGAAGGCACAGGAGGAACCCGGGATGCTCCACCCAGACATCGAAAGTCTCGACTATCCAGCCATCTGCCGCCTGCAGAACGAGCGGCTGACGAAGCTCGGTCAGCGCCTCAGCGAGCGGCCCGACTGGGTTGCCCATTTTGCCGCGGCAGGAATGAAGCCGTCGGACCTCACAGCAGAGGACGGGCTCGCGCACGCCCCATTCCTCGACAAGTCTGCGCTGCACAGCCGCTATCCGTTTCCGTTCCTCGCCGCACCGATGCAATCGGTCGGGCGCTTCATGGCGACGTCCGTAACCACCGGCCTGCCGGTCCTGTTCGGCATGACAGAGCACGACTATGGCGAACTCCTGCCCTATCAGATGGCGAGAGTCCTTACCGCGGCGGGCGTGCAGCGAGGTCAGCGCGCCTACCAGGGCTATGGTTATGGCGTTTGGATCGGGGGTCCCGCGCTCGACGTCGGTTTCGCAGCGCTCGACTGCACGACCTTCCCGATCGGCCCCGGTCGCGGCGAGTTGGTCGTGAAGTGGCTGCGCGACCACAGCTACGACGTCGCCTCCATGTCGCCACAATAGCTGATGTCGCTCGTCACCATCGCCAGGCAGATGGGCACCGATCCCAAGACGGAATAGACGATCAGGCTGGCCATTCTCGGTGGTCAATCGGTGTCCGCCGAGTTTCGCAAGCAGTTGGAAGCGGAGATGCCGGACGGATTCGTGAGCCAGAACATTTACGGGACCACCGAGGCCGGCGGGCCGGTGCCCGCGATTTCCACGCCACACACTCATGACGATGACGAACTGCAGCTTGTCAACGAGGACACGATCATCACCGAAATCCTTGACCCGGTGACGCTGAAGCCCGTTTCTCCCGGCGAAGTCGGCGAGATCGTCGTCACGACGCTGTGCCGCGAAGCCTCGCCGGTCGTCCGCTGGCGCACGCGCGACCTGGTGCGACTGTCGCCCTCACCCTTCGACTGCCGCTCGGGACGCAGGGCATGCGCAAGATCGGACGCATCATCGGCCGTAGCGACGACATGCTCAAGGTCAAGGTCGTCATCGTGTTTCCCTCTCAGATCGAGGACATCATCGCTGCGACGAAAGGAACGGTGAAAGAGGCCTGGCAGATCTACGTCGACAAGGAGCGCACCACGATCGGCACGATGTGCATCGCGGTCGAGGCCGAACGCAGCTCGGATCGTCCCACTGAGCAGATCGTCTCGGATATCAAGCGCGAGGTGCGGGCACGTCTTGGCATGAGCGTCGAGGTCGAGTGTCTCCAGGAAGGGACGCTGCCGCGCTATGAGGCCAAGGCGACGCCGGTGCTTCATCGCGCCGAGCGAACCTGAAATGAAGGCCCGGCCCTTCAAATATATTCTGAATGTCGAAGACATGCGCCTGGAAGCACGTCGGCGGCTGCCACGGGCGATTTTTCGACTTTGTCGACGGTGCCGCGGAGGGTGAAGTCTCTCGCCGCCGCAACCGCGCCCAATTCGACGAATGGGGCTTCGATCAGCGGGTGCTCAACGACGTCGGCGCGACCTGTCCATCAGCCTTTTCGGCAAGCGCTATGCGGCCCCGTTCGGAATCGGGCCGACCGGCCTTGCCGGCCTCGCCTGGCCCAAAGCCGAGAGCCTGCTCGCCAGGGCCGCCGCGGCGGCTGGGATTCCTTTCTGCCTCAGCACCGTCTCGAGCGTGCGTCTCGAGGAGGTTGCTGAAGCGTCTGGCGCGGGCAACTGGTTCCAGCTCTATGTCTTCCGCAACCGCAATCTGTCGCGGAGCATCCTCGAACGTGCCCGTGCGGCCGGTTATGCGGTGCTCGTAATCACCGTCGACTGCGCCACAGGCGGAACCCGCGAGCGTGACCCGCGCAACGACTTCATACTGCCGCTGCGGCTCACGCGCCTAAATCTCGCGGATACCGCCTTGCATCCCGGATGGCTGATGCGCATGGCCAGGACTGGCGCACCGAAGGCTGCGAACATGATCGAGGCCGCAGCCGGGTCCGCGACGAGCGCGCAAGGCCTCGTCGCCTTCATGAATGCGCAGCTCGATCCGTCGGTGACCTGGAGAGATGTGCAAGAGTTCATTGCGCTCTGGAACGGCCCGGTGATCGTCAAGGGCGTGCTCAGCGTTCGCGATGCGGTGCATGCCGCTGAACTCGGAGCGGCGGGCGTCGTCTTGTCAAACCACGGCGGGCGGCAGCTCGACGGCGCCGTGTCACCGCTCACTGTCCTCCCCGAGATTCGACACGCGGTTGGCAACAAGGTGACAATCCTATGCGACAGTGGCTTCCGGCGAGGCACCGATGTCATCAAGGCACGTGCGCTCGGAGCCGACGCGGTTCTGATGGGACGCAAATACACTTTACGGCGCAGGTGCCGCCGGTGCACCCGGCATTGCCCATGTGATTTCGATTCTGAGGACCGAGCTTGAACGTGCCATGACCTTGCTTGGCACCGCTCGCATTGTCGAAATCTCGCGCGAGCATGTACGCTATGTTGGCGCAGTGCCGCACGAATCAGCCAGGAATTCGTGCCGCGCCCAGTCGACCATCGACATGGGGTGATCGACGCACGCCAACCGTAATTGAAAAGCCGATCCCTGGCCTCTATAGTTCGACCGTTCGAACAATTTTTCCAGGATAGCTTGTGACAAGACCTCGTTCCCCGGACTACGACAACATCCAGGCATCGATCATCAAGCAGGCCGCCTCGCTGTTTGCGAGCCGCGGCTACGCGGCGACCTCGATCGGTGACATTGCGGCCGCGTGCGACTGCTCGAAATCACGCCTCTACCACTACTTCGAGTCGAAAGAGGCGATCCTTGTGTTCATGTTGACCGAGCACGTCGACAAGCTCCTGGCGGGTTGCGACGACATCCTTTCTGGGCGCGAGGAGGAGATTGCCCGCTTTCGCAAGCTGATCAGGTTCTTCCTGCAAGTCTATTCTGTCTCGCGCGACAAACATGTCGTGATGCTCACCTGCATGGAGTTCCTGCCCAACAACATAAGACGGGACGTCGTCAAGAAGCAGCGCCAGTTGATTTCAGTCGTCACCGACATGCTGGCGAAGATCCGGCCCGACCGCGCCAAGGATGAGGGGAGCGCGCATGTCGACGCAATGCTGTTCTTCGGCATGATCAACTGGACGTACACTTGGTTCCGCCCGGACGGACGGATCGTGCCGACGGATCTCGCGGACCGCTGCGTCAGCATCTTCCTGGATGGTTACAAGCACTCGAAGGTGTTCTGATCGGCTAAGGGCCTGAGGAGGCGCGCTCACATGAGCAAGCTGCGCGGGTCGAACGCGCGGTCCGCAAGTGTTGACGGATCGACGTTGAGGCCTTGCGCCAACAGCTTCCTCGCGGTCATGAAGGTGCGGGCGTCGTTGACGGAATCAACAGCGACAAGGCGGCCCTCCCGGTAATACCAGTTCGACACGCCACGATCCGTGTCTCGCGCGACGACCATGGTATAGCCGCGGCTCCAACCGGCGATCTGCAGCTTGGCGTCATACTGGTCGGACCAGAACCAGGGCACTGGGGAGTAAGGCGCGGCCGCGCCTAGCATGTCATCGGCGACCGCCTCCGCCTGATCGATCGCGTTTTGCACGCTCTCGAGACGGGTCAGTTCACCGTGGAGGGGAAAGCGCGCGCAATCGCCCGCTGCCCACACATCCGCAGCCGAGGTGCGACCATGCTCGTCCACCAGGATACCGTCCTTGGTTTCGATCCCTACGTGCTCGGCCAGCTCCGTGTTGGGGACCACGCCAATGCCGACCAGCACCAGATCGGTTTCCATGCGCTCGCCTGAGGTCAACTCCGCTTCGCACACGGCGCGATCACCATGGACTCCGACAACCCCACATCCCTCGACGATGCGGACGCCGTGGGTTTTATGAAGCCGGCGAAAATATCCCGACGTCGCCGGGCAGACGGCACGCTCCAGGATCCGAGCGGCACTTTCGATCACGGTGACGCGAAGCCCCGCCTCCGCGGCGACCGCGGCTGTTTCCAACCCGACGAATCCACCACCGATCACCAGCAATTTGCTGCCGGTCCGGAAGTGGCGCCGCATGTGCTCGGCATCACGCAGCGACCGAAGCTCACAGACATTTCCGAAGTTCTGGAGCCATGATGGCAAGCGCCGCGGCGACGCGCCGGTGGTCAATGCGAGCTTCGTCCAGCCGATGGTCTCATCACCCCACGCAAGTGTCTTTCGCGCAAGGTCCAGCGACGACACCGGATGGCCGGCGCAGATGTCGACCCCATTGTTGTCCCAATAGGAGGCCGGGCGGAGCAGCAGCCGCTCCTTCTCCCACTCGCCGCTGAGATACTTTTTTGATAGGGGCGGGCGCTGATAGGGAGCCCAGGGCTCCTCGCCGTAAATCGTAATCCTGGCGCGAAACCCCTGCGTGCGAAGCCGGATGGCCAGGGCCGCGCCGGCTTGCCCTGCGCCCACCACCGCGACATGCTCCTCCATTGTCCACGCCCGTATTTATTGACCGAACGTTCGGACTATGTATTAATTCAATGCGTTTTGCAAGCCGATGGGTCGCATGGACAACACGCAGGATGATCTGGGCGTAGTGCGACGTCGTATCGCCGCCGCCATTGAATCGTGGAGCCGGGCGAGCTCGCTGGCCGAAATCCGAAAAAGCTTCGAGGCGCTCTTTGCTGACGGCCACGACACCCGGATTGAGACGTTTAAGATCGGACCGATGACGGCTGCATGGATCGCACCGCGCGAAAGCTCAATGCACCGTGTCGTGCTGTTCTGCCATGGCGGCGGCTTCCAGGTGGGATCGATCCGCTCCCACTTTAGCCTGATGTTGCGTATTGCGCGCGCGAGCGCCGCGCGCGTCCTGGGCTTCAATTACCGTCTCGCACCGGAGCACAGATGTCCGGCGGCGGCCGACGATGCTCTCACGGCCTATCTTTGGCTGCTCAACCAGGGCATGCCGTCGTCACGCATCGTCGTGGCTGGCGATTCCGCCGGCGCCGCGCTCGCCATGGCCGTCGCGCTCGGCGCCCGTGATTGCGGCCTGCCGCTTCCGTCTGGTCTCGCCCTAATCTCGCCATGGCTTGATCTCTCGATGCGCGGCAACAGCTACGCGAGCCGTGCTGCGCTCGACATCTTTTCGAAGCCGGCGCAACTCGCCGCCATGGCCCGCACCTATCTCGGCCGCAACGGCAACGCATCGGACCCGTCGGCCTCGCCCATCGAGGCCGATCTTGCTGGCCTGCCTCCGATCCTGGTCCATGCCAACGACCACGACATCACGCTCGACGATGCCTTTCTGCTGGCGGCACGGGCACGGCAGAGCGGCGTCGACGTGCAGGTTCGCGTGTGGGACGGCATGTTCCATCACTTCCAGATGTTCGCCGAGCTGCCACAGAGCCGCGAATCGCTGGCCGAGCTTGGCCATTTCATCGCCGAACGCACCGGCGGCGGGGGCTGACGCTCAGCCGGCGACGGCGGCGCGCTCGCGACGCTTGGCCCGTCAGGAGGCGCCACACCCCATGCCGCCCGAGACGCCCAGCACCTCTCCGGTCACGAACGACGCCGATGGCGAGGCAAAGAAGGACACCGCCGCCGCCACCTCCTCCGGCTCGCCGAGGCGCTTCACCAGGGTCAGGCCTTCCATGTCGCTTCGCAGCTTATCGCCGAACTGCGCGATCGCCTTCTCGACCAATGGGGTACGGATCGGCCCCGGCAGCACCGCGTTCACTGTGATGCGTATCTCGCATTCTCCCTTGCGATCGATCGGGTAAAACCGATCACGCCAGCCTTGGCGGCCGCATACACCGCGCCCCCTTTGACCCAAGGCGCCCTGCTTCCGATGCGACGTTGACGATGCGGCCATATCCTGTCCGCTGCATCGCAGGCAGTACGCCAAGCGTGAATGCGAACGTCGTCTCCAGATTGACCGCGAGCAGGCCACGCCAACTCTTGGTCTCCATCCGGGTGAAAAAGGCGTGCTGATCGACGCCAACATTGTTGACCAGCACCTCGAACGGGCCGCTGCTCGCGACGAAGCCCGCAACGGCGATGCTATCCGTCGCGTCGATAACCTCGAAAGCAGCACCGATTTCGGCGGCAAGCGCCTCAGCGTTTTCCGCATCAAGATCGCACAACGTCACCTCGAAGCCGTCGGCGGCGAGGCGACGGCAGATGGCGGCGCCGATTCCGTTCGCACCGCCGGTCACCAGCGCCCGCTGCAACTTTCCCGGCGCCATCTTCGGTCAGTCTCCGGTGAAGACAGGCGCCCGCTTCTCGAGCACGGCCGCCAGCCCCTCGCGCGCATCCGCGGTCGCGGACAGCTCCGCTACCGTGCGCGCTTCCTCAGGCAGGCAGGACTCGACGCTGAGTCCAATCCCGCTCCAGAGCAAGCGCTTCGCAGCCGCCGTCGCCCTGCGCGCGTTACTGGCAAGTTTCAGCGCGTGGTGCCGCGCGTCCCTTACGAGGTCCTCGTCTGGAACGACGCTGTTGATCAGGCCGATCGCAAGCGCCTCCTCTGCCCCAACCACGCGGTTGGTCAGGACGATCTCCGCGGCGCGGCGAAAGCCGACGAGGCGCGGTAGAATGACCGACGCGCCACCATCGGGCGTCATTCCAACCCGGGTGGCGCCTGCCATGAACCTGGCCGACTTCGCCGCCACCACGATATCTGACGCGCAGATGAGGCCGAGGCCGCCGCCACCAGCCGCATAGCCTTGAACTTCGCTGACGACCACGGCGTTCAGGCGGATCAGCGCGCCCACGGCTATCTGCAGATAGGCCGTCACCGTGCGAAGGAAGTCGCCCAGCGCCTCCTCCTTGGACGCGAATTCACGGACATCGCCACCGGAGCAGAAGTTCGGCCCGGCGCCGCGCAGATGCACGACGCGCACGCGCGGATCACCATGGCAGCGCATCACGGCCTCATGAATCGCGCGCATCATGGCGATGTTCATTCCGTTCGACGACTCCGGCCGGTTCAACGTCAGGGTCGCGATATGATCCGCGTAGTCCAGAAGGACCGTCCCGTCCGCGATCCAGCTTTCGTGATCCAAAGCTCTGTTAGGCTGAGATGTCATGTTTACCTCCCCTTGCTGGTCACGGCGCTCAGATGAGGAAGGACAGGGTGAAGATCGGCTTGTGATTGTTCACGAGGCCGACCTTCTTGCGGACCAGCTTGAAGCCGCCGTCGACGATCCGTAGGCGGTATTCGTTGCGTGCCGCCCAAAGGGTTTCGCCGCGCAGATTGTCTTCGAAAATGAAGGCGTTCGCCCGCACATTGATCTCGTCGTCAACCTGGTCGACGAGTTCCACATTCGAGATGATCCGGGCAAGCTCCGATCTCGGCGTCTGGGTGTGGCGCCGTCCCGTCTTCAACTGATCGATGCGCACGCCGATGCGCGAGCGGTTATCGTAGATGATCGACATCTGCCGCTCCGGATCGGTGTCGGATCCGTTGGCCGGCACCCAGTATGTCGCATCGTCAGCCCATAGCGCTTCCCACTCGTCATAGGCATGGGTGTCCTGAAGACGGGCTTCGAGGAACAGGAACTGCTCGACGCGCCGCAGGAGGTCGGCTTGCTCCGCTTCCGGGCGCAATGTCGTCTGGGATGCAAATCGCTCCATTTCAGCCTCGCGAGGTCATCAGTTCGGCGTAGTGACGCCAGATTCCACGCTGCGGCACCTCGTCGGTCGAATGGCCGACCAGATAGCCGTTGTTGTCCCGATGCTCGCGGTGAAGCCCGCGTGTCAGCGTGACCCATTCCGGGTCATTGATCACCGCGCCGCGGTGGTTGCGCTCGTACATCTCGGTGTCGTCGGCCAGCAACAATCCAGCCGGGCCGACCGATCCCATGGTCTGCTGGCGCAGTCGCCGGTTGAGCTCGGGTGCTCCCTTGAACTGCAGTGCCGTGACGTGCTGGATCGTCTCGTCGACGGCGATCGGCTGGAGCACGAACAGCTGGATCTCGGCGATGAAGAGGTTGGGAAAGATCATCAGGTGCGGCGTCCCGTCGATCATGATCTTGCGCGCCCGTTCGGCGCCGTACGCCTGCTCCATCGCATGCACATAGTCGGGAAAGCGCGCCTCATTGGTGCCGAACCATTCGAGAGGCTTGCCGATCCGGCGCCACTCCGGCCGCAGGTCGAATTCGGTATGACCGTTGCCGAAATCACGCGTCAATGCGGTGGATTGCGGGCCGTAGAGCTTGCCGATGCCGCTGTCGGTCACCTGAAATACCGACCCGTGAACGAAAGCCGGATGGTAGCCATCCGTTTCGTTTTCAAGCATGAACTTCCAGTTCGCCTTGGTGCGATGCTGAAGGAAGCCCGCCGTCAACTCGAGCTCACCCTCGGGCGAGTTCTCGAGCAGCTGATCAATTGAGGCCTTCGCTCCGCCAAGATGTTTTTCGAGCGACGGCCCCTCGCTTGCGAAAGATCCGAACACGAAACCCCTGTAGATGCCAACACGGGGCACTTTGCCTAGCGAGAACTTGCTCTTGTCGGCATTCTCATAACCATCGGCATAAGCGTAACCGATGAGATCGCCTGTGTTGGAGAATGTCCAGGAATGATAGGGGCATGTGAACGTGCCGCGGTTGCCCTCCCGATAAGCACAGAGCTGGTTTCCGCGATGCGGACACTTGTTCAGGAGCAGGCTGATCTTGCCATCACGATCATGGACCATCAGCACCGGCGTCGGACCGATGGATTTGGTCACATAGTCGTTCTTGTTCGGGACTTCGCTCGCGTGGCCGACATATACCCAGGACTTGTGCCAGATCCGCTCCAGCTCCTGCTCGAAGATCCGGGGGTCATGGTACACCACGCTGCGGACCCGGGTCGGCTCAATCAACGTTCGGTAGTCCGGATCACGTGGCTGATCAGTCATGCATTCTACCTTGAGGATGTCAGAATCTTACTTAGAACGATCGTTCGGACTATTAATAACATCGAACAAGGTGCGGCTGTCAAGCGCCAAGATCTGCCGCCGATCGACAAGTCCGTCATGGATGAGATAGCCGTTCCAGATCGGGTGGCAGCAATCCAAAATGTCCCGCGGTTGCTGGCGGAGCGGTGCGGCTCCAGCGCTGATCAGATTCTCAACTTGCGAACGCGGACAGCCCCGTTCTATGCGGCAGCTCTAGCGAGAAACGATATGGCCGATCCGGAATTCGTCACATTTATCATTCGCATTCAGGACGAGTTTCTAAGCGCGCTGCGACGACGCGATCCCGTCGCTGCGGCGGAAACTCGCAAAGTGGATCTCTATACGTTCCAATGCTATATCTACCGACTGCTGTCGCTCACCGAATAGCAGCAATAACCTACGATTCGCTCACGGCGTTTGCAGCTCATGCATCTGATGGCGCAGCATGTTCTTGACGGGGTCGCGCGCAGAACAAGACTCACTGCACCAGATTTCATCTTCCGAGAGTGTGTCCGTTTTATTCCCTATCATATCCAATTCCACGATCGGCGCATAAGCGCCCTGCTTTCTCTCACCAGTGCGCAGCATCTTGTCGGGATGAAGCGCGCAAGGACGATAGAAATTCATAGTCGTGGACCAAGGTTCGCAGCCTCCGCGCAAATCGATCCTGCTCTGATCAAGTTTGCTGAAGCCCTTGCAATTGCCGACGCAAGACGCGATCATCTCTTCGAGAGCGAGCGTCTGATGAAGAATCATCTCGATGCCGCTGGCGACAAGCGCATCAGCAGTGGTATTCGAGATGAAACCCGCAGCGATCTATGCTCGGTTCTCGACCGAGCTTCAAAACGAAAAATCGACTGACGATCAGATTGCCCTGTGTCGCGCTTATGCGGCTCGTCATCAACTCGATGTCGTTGCGACTTTTGAAGACAAGGCACGTTCTGGAGCCTCGGTATTCGGCCGCGACGGCTTGATGCAGCTTATGGACGCTGCGCGTCAGCATCGTTTCAAAGTTGTGATCGTAGAGGCATTGGACCGACTCTCACGCGACATGGAAGATCTGGCCGGCATCCACAAAAGGTTGTCTTTCCAGGGGATCGAGATCCAGGCCGTCCACGATGGCACTGCCGACTCAATCTTGATTGGCATCCGCGGCCTCGTCGGACAGATGCAGCGCGAGGACGGCGCGAAGAAGGTCCGCCGCGGCATGGCCGGCGTGATACGCGATGGCCGACATGCGGGAGGGCGTGCCTACGGATATCGAACGGTACCCGGCAAACCCGGCGAGCTCGAAATCGTCGAAGGTGAAGCTACGATCGTTCGGCGGATTTTTACAGCATACGCAGCGGGACGGGCACCCCGAGAGATCGCGCAGGATCTCAATCGGGAAAATATCCATCCACCGCGAGGTCGGCGATGGAATGCGTCGACGATCAACGGCAATGCCAAGCGCGGGACGGGGCTCATCTTCAATGAGCTCTATGCTGGCCGTATTGTCTGGAACAAGGTCCGGATGGTGAAGGATCCCGATACCGGAAAACGACTGTCTCGCCCAAACCCTCGCGAGGAGTGGCAGAGTATTGATGTGCCCCAACTGCGGATTGTCGAACAATCCGTTTGGGAGCAGGCGCACGCTTTGAAAACTGAGAAGGGTCATTTGGCCAGCCACATGAAGCGACGGGCGCCGCATCTCTTGTCTGGTCTTCTTCGGTGCGGTTGTTGCGGATCTGGCATGTCAGTTCACGACCGCGACAAGACCGGAAAGACCAGGATTCGTTGCTCAGCTGTGCGCGAGAGTGGCAGTTGTTCGAATCGCAGGATCATCTACCTGCGCGATGTCGAAAGACTTGTGCTCAGCGGGATGGTCGAGGAGTTGAAGGACCCACGGCTGATCGAGACTTATGTCCGCAACTACAATAGTGAGCGAGAGCGGCTTGCGGGGAACGCGTCTGCGGAGCGCCTGCGGCTAGAGGCCAAACGTGATCGGATCGAAGGCGAGCGTCAGCGCAACATTGATCTCGTAATCAAGTACGTGATTTCCGAGGAAGATGCCAAGCAACGGATCGCCGAGCTGAAGCAAGAGCGGTTGCGCGTCGAGGCGGAACTGGCTGCCCTCGAGGAGGCCCCTACCCCCATCTCACTGCATCCGGCAACGCTGGACCGCTACATCGAAACCGTCAATGCGCTCGCCGACACGATAGCAAGCCACGCAAGCGCGGAGGACGACCGCGGCCCGTTGGTCGCTGACTTCAGGGCGCTTGTGCACAGCGTCATTGTCCACCCGAAAGGCCCTTGGGAAGGCTTCGAGATCGAGGTCAAGGGAAAGCTGGCGGCATTGGTCGGCGGACGGGTCTTTCCGGAGGCCCACCACAATAGTGGGGGATACATGGTAGCGGGGGAGGGACTCGAACCCCCGACCCCAGGATTATGATTCCCGTGCTCTAACCAGCTGAGCTACCCCGCCATGGGCTCGCCATCGGCGGCTGGTGAGCCGCGGGTGCGAACGCGCGGCATATAAAGAGTGGCATGCGCGCCTGTCAAGCAAACCCGGACGGGGCAGCAACTTATTGCAGGCAGAGGCTATTTCGGCCTCACCGATGGGTCGCCGCCGGGGCTGCCGGGCGGCGGAATCACCGGCGTGTTGCCGCCTTGCGGGGTCGGCGCACGCATTTCGGGATCGACCCCGGGCGGCGGGCACAACACCCCGTCGGATTTGGCGAGCTTGTCGCCCAGCGGCTGGCTGCTCTGCCCGGTGGTGGTTCCCTCGGGAGCCGGCGCGCCGGGATGCGACGGCAGCTGTTGCGGCGCGCAATTCGCGGCGGCGCGCTGCGGCGCCGGCGGCGCGGTCTGTGCCGGCGGCGTCGCTGATGTCGGCGGCGCCTGCGCCGCGGCAACAGCGGGTGCTAGCATCAGCACACAGGATAAAGCGAGTGTTCGATTGATCCTCATGACGAGAAAACCGTGACGGTGCGCCGATGTTCCCGGTCAAAATCGCCGCAACCTCACGATTTGCGGAAGCGGATCAGCGAGAAATGCCCCATCGGCGGCATCGGCCGGCGCTCCGCAAGGCTGACCCCGCCATGCTTCGCCGCCCAATTGGTCAGCCGCTCCCACGGAAACTCCGGACGCCAGCCGAGCCGCCGTGCCAGCGGCGCGAAGGCAAGCTCGAAGACGCGGCGGGGGCCGCTCTCGGCGCCGATGTGATTGACCAGGATCAGCTCGCCGCCGGGCTTCAGCACGCGGATGAAATCGTCGAGCGTCGCCTCGGGATCCGGCACCGCGGTGATGACATATTGCGCGACCACCGCGTCGAAGAACGCATCCGGAAATGCGAGATTCTTGGCGTCCATCACCGCCAGCGCCTCGACATTGCTGAGGCCCTGCGTGCGCACGCGCTTGAGCGCCCGCCGCAGCATCGGCTCGGAAATATCGACGCCGCATAGTTTTGTGGTGCGCTTGTATTCCGACAGCGACAGCCCGGTGCCGACGCCGACGTCGAGCACGCGTCCGCCGATCCGGTCGGCTTCCGCGATCGTCGACTGACGGCCCTGATCGAACACCTTGCCGAACACCAGATCGTAGATCGGTGCCCAGCGGCCATACGCCTTTTCGACCCCTTCGCGGTCGATGTCCCCAGCCATTCCCCTGCCCCGACGTTACTCTTGTTTGCGCATGATCGTCGCGGAAAACCGGTCCCCACTTTTCCGGATCATGCGCTATCCGCGAACCGCTTCCGCAAGCGGCGCCAACGCGTCCTGCGTCGCGGTCCGCATTGCGCGGCTGGCGCTTGCACTCCTGATGAAGCCGCCGCCGAGCACACGCGCCTGCCCGGAGGCCGCGTCGTAGAACACGCAGGCCTGGCCGGGCGACACGCCCTCCTCGCCGGCGACGAGCTCGACCTCATAGCCGCCATCGACGGCACGCAACCACGCCGGCTGCGGCGCGCGCGTCGAACGCACGCGGACATAGATCTCGATGCCCTCGCCGATCACGCGATCCAGCGCGCCGTCGCCGATCCAGTTGACGTCGCGCAGCGCGATGCGATCCATCCGCAGCGCCTCGCGCGGCCCGACCACGACACGGCGCGTCGCCGCATCGAGCTTGACCACATAGAGCGGGCTGCCGGAGGCAATGCCGAGCCCCTTGCGCTGGCCGACGGTGAAATGAACGATGCCCTGGTGCTGGCCGATCACATGACCGTCGAGATCGACGATGTCGCCCGGCGCGATCGCATTCGGCTTCAGCCGTCCGATGATGTCGGTGTAGCGGCCGCTCGGCACGAAGCAGATGTCCTGGCTGTCCTGCTTGTCGGCGACCTCGAGATCGAAGCGGCGCGCCAGCTCGCGGGTCTGCGGCTTGGTCATGTCGCCGAGCGGGAAGCGCAGGAAGTCGAGCTGCTCGCGCGTGGTCGCGAACAGGAAATAGCTCTGGTCGCGATCGGCATCCGCGGCACAGACCAGCGAGCGCGATCCGTCGGCAAGCCGCCGCGAGGCGACATAGTGACCGGTGGCGAGCGCCTGCGCGCCGAGCTCGCGCGCGGTCGCGAGCAGATCGCGAAACTTGACCGAACGGTTGCACTCGATGCACGGCACCGGCGTCTCGCCGAGCGCGTAGCTGTCGGCGAAATTGTCGATCACCGATTGCTTGAAGCGGCTTTCGTAGTCGAGCACGTAATGCGGGATGCCGATCCGCTCGGCGACATTGCGCGCGTCGTGGATGTCGCGGCCGGCGCAGCAGGCGCCCTTGCGATGGGTCGCGGCGCCATGGTCGTAGAGCTGCAGCGTGATCCCGACCACGTCGTAACCCTGCGACTTCAACAGCGCAGCCGTCACCGACGAGTCGACGCCGCCGGACATGGCAACGACGATCCGTGTGTCTTCAGGGCGGCCTTCGAGATCCAGACTGTTGAGCATCTTTAAGCGGTCATTGGTCACTGTCGCGGCGAGCTTAGACGCTCCGCGACGATATTGGAAAAAACCTTTTGTCCAGAGAGCCTTAGAACACATCCAAGGCCGGTTCGGTCGGTTCGGACGCGTTGGAGGCCACCTTTAATATAGGCCGTATTCCGGTGAGGCAATCCGCGGAAGCCGTGCCGTGCCGCGCCTGGACGGCAAATCTTGCCGCCGGGCAAAAAGGAGACCTGCCGGGAACCCGCTCCAGCCGACCAAGACAGCCCGTAACCTTCTGAAATAACTCATTATTTATTGCCGTCCCTGGTTGGCCCACTCCTTGCTGACAAAACGCCGGAAGTCTCATTTGCGAGGGTTGGCAGTGGTCAGCGTCACGTCGGAAGCATTGGCAGGCCGGTCTTTTCAGGGCGCGACGCAGCGGTCGGCGCGGCCCGATCCCGCTTCGCAGGCGGGGAACGACGGCTTTGCCGCGCTGGTCGACAGCAACACTGCGTCCGCAAACGACAGCAGCCGCTACGACTCCCAGCCGGCGCCCTCGCGGCGGTCCGACGATCCGCCCTCGACGACCGACGCACGCCCCCGCGACACCAGCACGGGCCCCGACAGGACGTCGCGGGATTCCGGCAGTTCGCGCGACGACAACAAGGTCGACAGCGACGCGCCGTCCAAGACCAAGTCGAAATCGAAATCGGACGACTCGAAATCGAGCTCCGATGCGAACTCGACCAGTGACAAGCCGGACGCGACGCTGGCCGCTGCGCAGCAGGATCCCGGTGCGGCAACTGTGAATGCCGTGATTGCTCCTGTTGCCGCGACACCGGCGACTGCCCCGACACCGGCGGCCACCGCGCCGTCCGACCAGCCGGCCGCACCGCTCGCGATCGCGGCGGCGGCCATCGCGGCAAGCTCGGCCATCGCCGGCACTGGTGCCGCTGCCGGCACCGGCGCGCCTGCCGGCGCCGACACCGCAGCGGCGGCGGCCACCACAGCGAACGCCGACAAGGTCGCCAAGGCGGCCGGCGTCAAGACCGACGCGCAGATCATCACCACCAGCGATGCGGCAACGGCATCGGGCGCAGCGACAGCAACCGGCGATGCGACATTCGCCGCCGCGGTTGCCGCCGGAACGCCCGCCACCAAGACGACGGCGCAGGCCAAGACACAGCTCACCACGAAGGACGCGACGGCGACGATGCCGGCCGACCAGGACGGCGCCACAGCGGGCAGCGCCAACACCGCGCAGGCTGCTCCGACCAACATCGTTCCCGCCGCCGCGCAGCCGGCCGCCGTTGCCGGCAAGGCAAAGGCCGCCACCGACGGTGCCGCCGATGCCATCAAGGCCGACGCGGGCGGCGACGGCAATGCCGCGCCGACACCGGCGGTCGGCGGCCACGCCGCCGCGCAGACCCAGCTCACGACCCCCGATCCCAGCGCGCAGGCAGCGAACGCACTGCAGCCGCAACCCGCGACCACCCAGACGACGCCGTCTGCGACCGCACAATTGACCGTGACCAACGCTGCGCAAAGCGCCGCCGTGCCGCTCAGCGGGCTTGCGATGCAGATCGCCGCCTCCGCCAAGAGCGGCAAGAGTCGCTTCGAGATCCGGCTCGACCCCGCCGAGCTCGGCCGCATCGATGTCCGCATCGATGTCGATCGCAACGGCCAGGTCACCTCGCATCTCACCGTCGAACGCCCGGAAACGCTGTCGATGCTGCGCCAGGATGCCAACCAGCTGCAGCGCGCGCTCGACAATGCCGGCCTCTCGACCGGCAATGGCGGATTGCAGTTCAGCCTGCGCGACCAGTCGCAGTCGGGCCAGAACAACAATGGCCAGTCCAATCCGAACGCCCATCGTTTGATCGTCACCGAGGAGGACAGCGTTCCCGCCGCAGCGGCGGGCCGCTCCTACGGCCGTGCAACCGGCGCCCTCGGCGGCGTCGATATCAGAGTGTAAGGAGTTCACCATGGCAGTCGATGCAACCATGCCGACGCCCGTCGTCTCAGCACCGGGCACCAGCAACGGAACGAACTCTGGAAGCAGCAGCGGCAGCGGCCTGACGACCTCCTCGCAGGGCATCGCCGACAATTTCCAGACCTTCCTGACGCTGCTGACCACGCAATTGCAGAACCAGAACCCGCTCGACCCGCTCGACACCAACCAGTTCACCCAGCAGCTGGTGCAGTTCGCGGGCGTCGAGCAGCAACTGAAATCCAACGATCAGCTGAAGTCGCTGATCGAGATCGAGAAGAGCGCGCAGTCGACCCAGGCGCTGGTCTATGTCGGCAACACGGTCGCGGTCGACGGCAGCAAGACCCAGTTCGACAAATCCGCGACCTGGAATCTGGTGTCCCCGCAAGCCACCAGCGCCACCATCACGATCACCAGCGCGACCGGCCAGACCGCCTATTCCGGCAATTTCAGCCTGAAGCAGGGCAACGCCAGCTTCGTCTGGGACGGCAAGGGCAATGACGGCACGCAATGGCCGGCCGGCACCTACACGCTGACCGCCACCGGCAAGGATTCCAAGGGCAACCAGATCGCCATCTCGACCGAGGTGCAGGGCGTCGTCGACTCCGTCGACCTGACCGCCTCCCCGCCGTTGCTCTCGATCGGCGGGCAGACCTACACCACCGACAAGATCAAGCGCGTGGTGCGCGGGGCGACTGGCTCGAGCTGAGCACATTGCCACGATCCGTAGCTGCGCGTTGAGCGGGCGACCGCGCCCACCACACTCTATCGTCGTCCTGGCGAAAGCCAGGACCCATATGTGGACGGCCCCCGTGGCACAAGAGCTGTTTGGTGAGATCGGATCGCTTGCATCCATATGTCCGGCCTGTTGGGTGCGATCGAATGGATCGCTGGCCAAGATGGTTTGCGCGATGCGAGTTCCAAACAACCACGCGGCCTGTTGGCGGCCGATGGGTCCTGCGGACTGTCTCGCATCGTTGCTCGATCGATCGCTCCATCTGCTCTTGCAGCTCCGGTCGGCCGGCGAGCGAGCCCGCCGGCTAATCGATTAGGCGGCGGCTGTCA
>NZ_JAGKJL010000073.1:0-40597 GCF_020329495.1 Bradyrhizobium australafricanum
CGTGCAGGCGCGACGCGGGAAGATCGGCGATCCGGGCGAGGACCTCGGCGAGCCAGGCCTTGGGATCGACGTCGTTGAGGCGACAGGTCGTGATCATCGTCAGCATGATGGCGGCACGGTCGGCGCCACGCTGGCTACCAGCGAAGGTCCAGTTGCGCCTTCCCAAGGCGATGCCTCTCAATGCGCGCTCAGCGCAATTGTTGGTCAAGCAGATCCTGCCATCGTCGAGGAAGCGGCCGAAGTCGTCCCAGCGCCTGAGCATGTAATTCATAGGCTTCAGGACCTCGGAGGAGCGCGAGAGGGTTTCGCGCTCGCGCAACAACCAGGCGTGCATGTCCTCGAGAAGCGGCTTGCTCTTTTCCTGGCGCACGGCGCGCCGCTCGTCGGCGTCGCGGCCGTTCATGGCGCGCTCGATCTCGAACAACGCATCGAGGTGTCTGACCGCCTCCAGCGCGATCGGAGAGACCGGTTTGCCCTTCTTACCTTCCCGGGCATTTTTCTCGATGTCAGCCAGCTCGAAGAAGCCCCGCCGCGCATGGGCAAAGCAAAACGCCGGCGTCATCGGCAGCACCTTCTTCTGCGGGTCGAACAGCGGCTCGAAGCCGCTGTAACAGTCGCATTGCAGGATACCCGTGAAGGAGGCCAGATGCTTCTGGGGGTGCTCGCCTCGTCGGTCGCTCGAGGCGTAATAGACCGCCGCCGGCGGCGCAGGCCCGGCGAAGGGCCGGTCATCCCGCACATAAGTCCAGATCCGCCCGGTCGTGCACTTGCCCTTCGCCAGGATACGGATGGTGGTGTCATCGCCATGAAGGCGCTCGGCCGCGAGCACATGGCGTTCGATCAAGTGGAAGAGCGGCATGACGGCGAAGGTCCCGTGGCCGACCTGGTCGGCCAGCGTCGACAGCGGCAGGTCGATCCCCTCGGCCTTGAAGCGCGCACTCTGGCGGTTGAGTGGGATATGCATGCCGAACTTGTCGAACAGGATCGTCGCCAGCAATTGTGGGCCGATGAAGCCGCGCGGCGTCGCGTGGAACGGCGCGGGCGGCTGGCTGATCTTCTCGCAATCGCGGCAGGTGAACTTCTCGCGTACCGTCTCGATCAGCTTGAAGCGGCGCGGGATCTCCTCCAGCGTCCCGGTCACATCCTCACCGATCTTCGCCAGCCGCGATCCACCGCAGCAGGCACAGGTCGTTGGAGCCTCAATGACGATGCGCTCGCGTTCGATGTCGTCCGGCCATGGCTTGCGCACCGGCCGCTTGCGCATGAAGGGGCGGACGTTCTGCGTCTTCGCCGCTGCGGCCTGCGCGGCAAGCTCATCCTCGCTCGCTGTGGTGACGAGTTCTTCGAGCTCCAACTCCAGCTGCTCGAGCAGCCGTGCCGAGCGCTCGGAGCGCTGCCCGTACAGTTCGCGTTTGAGCTTCTCGATCCGCAGCTCGAGATGCGCGATCAGCGCCTCGTTGTCCGACAGCTCCGCCTGCGCACTGGCAGCCACCGCCTCGGCTCGCAGCCGCGCCTCACGCTCAGCCTGCAGCGCCGCCAGGGCACTCGCAAGGTCCGATGGAAGATCGTCCGGCTTCGATATCATGAAGCCATTGAATCAGATCAAGCAGCAGATTCAAACCGTAAAAGCGGCTATCCGACCCGCGTCGGCCGATGGGTTTCTTGAGGGTTACGCCAATCGATCCCGGACAGCAGATAGCTCAACTGCGCCGGCGAGATCGTTACCGATTCACCGGCAACCGATGGCCAGATGAACTTTCCTCTCTCGAGCCTTTTTGTGAACAAGCAGGCTCCCTGGCCATCGTGCCAGATCGCCTTCACAAGATCGCTGCGGCGACCGCGGAAGACGAACAGATGACCGCTGAGCGGGTCTTTGTGCAGCACCTCCTGCACTTGGAGTGCCAGCGACGGAAAGCCTCTGCGCATATCCGTGTAGCCTGTCGCGAGCCACACTCGCACATTCCCCGGTATCGCAATCATCGGCGTCCAAGCACATCGAGGACCCGCGCCAGCGCCTCCGGATCGACGTGCGCATCCACCCGGATGCACCGTCGGTTGCCGAGATCGATCTCTATCAATCCAGTACGCGCGGCTGCCACGGAGCGAACTCGGCCATCAACCGTAGGCAAAAGCTTCGGAGTTTCCTCAGCGGATGCCGCTACGGCGGCGATCTGCACCGGCGTAAAAGATGGTACAACTTGTTTCGATGTCCGTGCTTGTCGACGCCAGGTAAACACCAGGCTGGCCGCTACTCCGTTGCGACGCGCAACCTCAGTCACCTTCGCGCCCGGCGCCAACGTCTCCTCGACAATCCGTGCCTTGTCGTCCTGCGACCAGCGCCGCCGCCGCTCCAGCCCGCCCAAAACCTCGACCCGCATCGCCTGATGACCTTAAAGCTAGACTTAAGGTCACACGCTTCGCGAATTACTACCCGTCACGCAAGACGGCCCCCGTCGGATGCGTACCGCGAAGCAAACCATTCAGAGTTTCAATCTCTCGGTCGCTATTTGATAAGCCAAGTGACTGCGTGGTCTGGATCGGCGTTAGCGAAGCCTTGAGCTGCAGCGGTTCTATTGCTGGGAGCTGCGCCAGGAGAGCCGCTTCCGGCAGTAGGCGAGCTTAGGGCGGCTAAGGGACGTCGCAACAAGGATGGCACGCGTCTGGATCGGCCCAATGTGCGGGTTGATACTCTCGGGGAGATACTGCGCCAACTATTCGAACATACGCTGCGCTAACGACGTTTCGAAGGGACTTTCGGGACATATTGGCAGCCAATCTCCGCCGCCTGCGCAATGAAAAGGGGTTTGCGCAGGACGATCTAGCCTATGAGGCCGAGGTCAGCCGCAGCTACCTGAGCCAGCTAGAAAAGGGTTCATTCTACGCTAGCCTGAAGATACCGGATAAACTAGCAAAGGCGCTCTCGGTCCAGCCCTATGAGCTAATTCTGCCGCCTCAGAAAAAGAAGCGCCTATAGCTCCAGACGCGAGATGGCCACCAAGGTGGAATCCTCGCGTAGAGAACGCCGAAAGATGAATCAAGAAGTTGCCATCGCTTTCGATATGGCGGTGAGCTTCTGCTGATTCTTAAAGAGCTGAGCTAGATAAGCCTGCGGGTACAGGTTGTTCGCCTGCATCGAAAGTCGACTGTGAATGTCCTCGACAAGGGTCACGATATCCTGCGCTATCGTCGCAGGAAGGGGAGCCGATGCGCTGACGATAGCCGTCGGCAGCCGTTGAAAGACTTGGTGTGCAATGAAGCGATTTCCGTGAATGAAGAATCCTTCCTCCCTCCCACTAACGGTGGAAAGCTTAGCTGCTACAGCCACTTCGATGATCCGAAGGAGCTTCACTGCCTGCCAAAGTTTCAAACCCGAGACGCTTGGATTAAACAATGCTTTGTATGGAGCTTTTGTGGTGTCCTCCCATAAGCGTCCGATTTCGCGCTTGGCCAATGTGGAGTGCGACAACTCGGGACTAGCGCATGCGAGGGCAACGGTCGCTTCTTCAATGTCCGTAGTTCTTTGATCGCGTATTGCCCCGTCGCCGGATTTGTAATTGTAGAATATCCCTTCGATCATCATCTCCGTTCGAAGGCGGCTCTGTTCTGGATCGAGCGAAACGAAGTCTTTTGGATTGATCCGGTTTTGCGTGTTCGTGGCCTTGGTGATTTCGTCTCCCAGCGACGCCTGCTGGGCATTTCCCACTGCAATGAAACGAATTTGCACTCTCGCTTGCTCAACTGCTTCTTTCTTTTTGTCGTACGCGGCGGCTATCGACCCGGCAGTTTGGGCTCCATTTACGATGCGCACGTCGTAACAGTTGAAGTATCCAGATTCCTTACTCTTACCGCCAACCATCTTCGGGCTAACTTCTCGGCAGATAACTGTGATGCCGTTGTTGAAGTGCCAGAAATGCTTAGGGTCATTGAGTAGGGTGTTATGCAGGCCCGCGTTCACTTCCGTGTCTGCCCCTAAAAACATGCGAATGTTTTGAGACACAATTTGAGGGTAGTGGTCCTTCCACCACGTGGCAACGTCGCTCGCGGCCACTTGTCCATACACAGAAAACGGATCGGCAGCCTCACCCCATTGAAAAAGGACGACGTCGAGATCGATAGGATCTCCTTGAGTCCCCCGGGCAACCAAAGCGTGCACGTCCGCCTGTTTTAGAACTCTGACCTCGAGAAGCGCCGTTGCGGCTGGATCCGCCGTATCATTGTATTTGTCGAGGCAGTCGTCGAGGTCCTGCTGAACTTCGAGTGCAAATTCGCTCGTGCCGGTATGGATCGGAACCAGGACGTATCTAGCTTTGTCGTCGTGGAGGCCCTCCCTGATTATCGCGGCTTTGTTCTGGATCTTTGCATTGAACCTCGCGAAGTCCTGTGTTGTCAGATCATCAAAGCCCTTCGTGAACTTGAGCATGTCTGCGCGATCGAAGGCGCCGTTACCGTCTGAATGCCATTTGGCTTGGACGACATACATTGTCTTTGTCAGGCGGTCGTAGTGGAGCGCATCAATTCCATTGTCACCGGTGCCATCCGTGACCGCGAGTGCGGCATCATCGGCAGAAGTGCCGCCGAGTTGCATTATAGCGAAAGCGGCGAGGGCTCTCGTCAGGAAGACCTTTTCCGAGGCAGGGGTGCCCAGTTGGGTGTCGGCTAGATCTATTTTCCCGTCGAAATAGCGATGCAATGCGCCGTCGATCTGATTGACGTGCAGAATACTCATGCGATTCCCATCTCAGTTTTCAATGTCGTGAGATCCGCAACAAGGTCAGCCGAGCTAGCAAGTGTGTAAATGCGGGTAATGTCGCCGTTGTTTTGATAGCTTACGATCTTCCTGAGGTCGCTCTGCCTTTGCCGCCACGATAACCCGTCTGTAACGAACAAGAACGCGGTGTCTGAACGCTTGGCCGAGATTATTTTTTCTATGTCACCGATAACGTCGGTCATTTTCGATCCGGTCGCGCCGTATGCCTTCGATTCGATAACGATGCGAGGGTCCTCCATTGATGGAATCGCGATATCGCATTTCGCTATCAGACCTCGCGCTCCTACAAAATTTGAACGAGACGCAAAGTTTGATCCAAAAACTTTTCGAACTAGTTCTTCGGCGAAATCCTCCAAGCCGCGACCGCGTCGCTGACCGCTGATTGCGCTTCCCCGCCCACTTCGAAGCCGCTCCACCAGGGTGTCGCTCCAATGCACTTCGCGCGTCACTTCGGCCACCATGGCATCGGCGATACCAAGGCCGGCAAGACCAGCGAGATATCCTGCTCGATCACGCTTAAATCGGGTCTTACCTGCGCCTGCGCTTCCCAATGCTTCGCTAAGACTCGCGGTGAACTGGTCTTTGGATAGGCCGAGAAATAACCTACAAATCAAAAGACCGTCTTCAAAATCTTCATCTAAGAGTTTGCCGACCGCCTCAAGGTCGTAATTACTCGAAACAGGTATTGCCTTTAGCTTTCCGATTACCCTAGTGGCGACATCGTCCTGCCAATCGACTGTAAGCGGCTTCAGGACTGATAAAATATCCTGGAGGGATTGAACAACACGCTGCATCACTGTCCTACAATCAAATATTCTGTAACTTTCGAACGCTCCACATTCTCGTGCGTACCAAAATGGTAGCGATGCTGCCTGTCAAAGACGCGCACGGATTTCTTGTAGCGACGGAGCAACGCTTCAAGATGCTCAAGGTCAGGGAAGCCATTTGAGCTGTAAGACAGAACGATGATGCTTTTGGAAAAACGTGCGAACAATCGATCAAATGCGTCGATGGCGGATTTGCGATAGCTGAAGGGCGTGTACTTTTTTTCGATCTTTCGAACTTTGGTAGTCATATCGACTGGTAGGCCGTCCCAGTAGGAAGCCAACCCTTCGAGGAAGTGGTACCGCTTGATGTAGCAATTATCGTCAGAACGCGGCACGTAGGGAGGATCGAGATAGACAAGGTCAATCCCACGCGATGGCGCTTCGAAAACGTCCCCGCGAAGCGCCTTGTTTCGGCGACCGTTGTGGAAAACGGCTTCATTGAAGACCTTTACCTGTTCAATGAAGTGCTCTTCGATCGAGAGGCGAAGGTCGCGACGACCATCGTCATAGCGCGAGAGATCGCCCGAGACGGTAAATACTCCTCGGGGTTGGCGCTTCAGGCAAGACCGAAACAGGGCAGCATACGCGAGAGCTTGAAGGTGAGGATGATCGAGTCGCCGAATGTTGGCCGAAACTTGATCGAGGAATCTAAGATCGTCGCTCGTATAAAAGATGCCTTGAAATGTCCGCTGGATAAAGCTTGGAGATTTGCGCACGTTGAGCAACGCCTTGATATGGCTACCATCCAGTTGGCGCGAGTTGTTCTCGATCGTCGCGCGTGCAATGAGAGAGGAGAAATTCAGAAAATCGGAAGCGACGACACGCCGCTCCATGGTCTTGATAAGGTAACCGACAGATCCTGTGCCCGAAAAGGGATCGAGCGCGGTTTCAAAATCTAAGGTGTTCAGGACCTGACCGATCCAGGCAAGCAGGCGCTTTTTGGATCCCATATAGCGAAGCTCGGGATAGTTCAAAGCGCGCGCAAAGGTAGGGGGATCTTCCAAACTAGCTGTGACGACGGATCCTTCCGTCGGCCGCTTGAGCGCAACAACATTGCCCATATGTCACTCCCTGATGCCGATGCGTAAGGTGTCAGCCATAGATCGGCGTGCCCGCGCGCCTGATCTTTGTTAACCGAACCCAATTGCCCTTGCCACGTTCGATCTTCCAGAACCACCAGCCATTCACAGGTCGTCGTACGACTGCCTTTCCGGCATGGCTCAGAGATTCGTAATTCGCGCCTCGATACCGAACCGTTCCGTCTCTGCGTGCGCGGGCGCTGTAGACTTTGCCTTTATAGTCGGCTCGCAGTTTGGCCCCCGCTGGGAGGAGGCGAACTAGATCGGACTCTCCGCGGACCTTCTTTGGCTTTTCGGGTTCTTCCCGAACCTGTCGCCAATCAAACAAAGAAGAAATGTGCTTTGCTTGTTTGGCGCGGATGCCTCGCATGATCTGGCGCTTCATATCACGCGATTGCGCCAACTTACCGGTCTGCCTAGCTCCCGGCGGCCGCGTGATTCTCAGCAACAGCGCCTCAATTTCTCTGAGGTGCTGATCCCGAATAGTAAGGTAGACCGAAAAGTGATCCCACGAGTTTCCGTGCCGATTTTTCCCGTGGGCCGTTAGTCGACTACGAAGCGCGCTGGCGAGACCGACATAGTAGAGCTTGTTCTTGCGGTAGAGCGCATAAACTCCAGCGTTTCGACCGATCAACTCCCGCACGATATCGGGGTGATCAATCAGAAGATCCTTTGACACTCGCTCAAGATGAGCAAAAACCAATGCCTCGCGCTTCAGGCGACGCGGCCTCTTAGCCTTGGTCTGCACAACTGGTTGCCCCGAATCAGTTTAGCCGTACCCATTGTAACCACAGGTGGCGTAGACTTGGATCGCACAACGATTGCAGGCAGCCACGCATAGAGATGAGTTGGTCGTTTAAGGCTTAGAGGGCACTCCAGGGGGTACAAATGAATACTCAAACGCTGGCTCAGACTGTTGCGATTTGCACTGCGATACTGCTTTCGAACGCGCCACGTATGTGTCTTGCAGACGATGCGACGCAGAAGGCGCGCGTCGCTCTCTCCTACATCGATTGCGATGGTGATTTCACCATACGCAACGGTCGCATAGGTCTCTATATCGGCGGTCGCTTCGTTGCCGACACGGTCTTAGGAGCCACTTACTTGGGCGCTGTTCGCGTTTGGGGAGGGGAGGACAAGCGGTATACGCTATCGTTCAGCACAGACCTCTCCCAAGCAACGCTTTCAGCTACGAGCGGGGGCTCAACTCATGCCAAATGCCACCGTGCGCCCTGAGAATACCCGATAAAGCCGGTACGTATGGCATACCTTTCTCAATTCTGTCGACCAATAGATTTATCACTAAGTGATTGATATTGTTTGGTGAGCGCGGAGGGACTCGAACCCTCGACCCAATGATTAAAAGTCACGTGCTCAAGCCGCCAGATTCACCCCGGAAGGGAACCGATCGGTCAAAGGGCGCGCGCCGGCAAATTCGGAGAAGGTCTCGAAAAGCTTGCTCGGCGAAAGGCACCCTCACGCAAGGAAAGGCACCGAGATCCCTCGTTCGGCTTCGTAACTTATTGAAATCACAGCGAATGAATCCGCCCTCCGAGCGCACCATAGACCCAGAATGCAGCCACGTCATCGCGACGAGGCCTCGCCAGACGATCGGGATGCGTCTTGGGAGCTCGGCAAAGAGACCCGACGCTCGTGCCGGGGTGCGGTATCGAGTGACATTTGGACGGAAACGCGGACTTGGTTTGTGACATCGCGATGGCGTTGCCTACCGGGTGCGAGTGGGCCGGACCGGCGCCATCCCCTCAAGGCTGGCGCTTCGCGCCCCCGCTTCGCGGCTGGCGGCCTTGACCGGATATCGCCGGCCCGGCAAGGGCCGGCCAGGCAGGTAAGGCTTGGTGCGAGCTGAGCACCTCTCTCGACGGAGGGGGACGAGGACGATAACTTCGCTCCTCGGAGCGTTTAGGTCACCCGATTCCCTAATTGGAGGTTCCGCCGCGCAGCAGCTGCCGATATCCACACTCGGACATCCATTTGGCACGAGCCAAATGACTCTCAAATGCTTTGCGTGCACGGTCTGGCTCTTGGCCGGGGTCGATGCGCAGCAAGGTCTGTGTGATTTCGCGCCAATCAGTGCCGCCCGCATCAGCATCGAGTAAACGAAGATAGGTGCGCAGATGCTGCTCATCGTAGACCGTGAGCGTTGCGTCGACCGGAGCGACGTCAGCGATAGTGGGATCGATCGTCGGTTTTCGCATTGGGATCCTCGTTGAATGCGCATCCATTCAGAGATCTTCGTCACGAGCACAGAAGCTTGGCGAGTCGCTTAAATCGGCACTCGGCGCAGGCAACGGAGCTCATACGAAAAATGCAAAATATGGACTATATTCCCTAGAGACTATATACCCGACAATGCCCGATCCTACAATGCAGGATTGGCGCGCAATTGTTGGCAGGAACGTTCGCAAATTTCGCAAACAGCGAGGAATGACTCAGGAAGAACTGGCCTTTGAATCCGAGATCGATCTGACTTACGTGGGCGGAATTGAACGCGGCAAGCGTAACCCGAGTTTATTGGTGATGGCGCGCATCGCAGACGTTCTTGCGATACCGCTGTCTAGACTACTGTCGGATTGAAGCTTCCAAAGCCTCTTTCAAAACAAGCAGTACTTCCTTGAACGGCATTGTGCTGCTCGTCCCATATTGATTTCGAATAAACGTATTCTGCACCGTTGCTCTTGGTACCGTGGCAGACGGTTGCTGTACCCTTGGATAACCATCCGAATTGTACGCAATCGCGTCCGAAATCGCGCCGATTGGTATTCGGCCGTTGTCGACCACTTCCTTCAACTCTAGCGTTGGCCACCTATTTCAACGGGGCGAACTGGGTGGGCGAATGTCCGTGACCGACCAACCGCAAGCAAAAGCAACATCGAGGATAACAAAACGCGACGCGCCACTGCGTCTTGCGGCAGAAAAACTTGCCCTCACTGTTCCGGAAGTCGCTGCACTTACGTCACTTGGCCAGACGTCCGTCTATAAGGCGATTAGGGAGGGGCGTTTGCGAATTCGCAAGTACGGCACACGGACCATCATCACGCGCGCCGACCTGGCTTCCTTCTTGGAGAACCTACCCGATGGTCGCGATGGCTTCGAAGCCTGATACCTAGCGGCGGGCGGAGACAGCCAGTCAGGCGGCCCTTATCGATTTGACGTTGTTTTTCGGTGGTCGCGTCGCGAAGTCAGCAAACGCCTGCATCACGACACGACGCTTCTTGAGCGCCTCACCGCGCTTATAGGCTTTTTCAGCATCATCGCCGGTGATGTGATGTAGGCAATGCTCGACGATCTCCTCCTCGAAGTCGGTTTCCTCCTGTGCCCAGGTCCGGAACGTGGTCCGGAAGCCGTGGACCGTCAGTGTTTCGTCTCCGGTGATCTCCTTCAGATGTATGAGCATGGTCATATTTGAGATCGGCTGCTTTAGGCTGCGACCTGGAAATACGAACTCGTCACTAACGCGGCTCTGATAAGCCTCGCGCAGATAGGCTAAGGTCTGTCGGGGCATCGGCGTCCGTTTGGGCCGTTCGTTTTTGGTATCAAGCGTGTTCAGATCCCAAAGCCCGCCTTCGAGATCGAGTTGCGGCCAGCGCATGTTCTGCACCTCATTGGTTCGAGCCAGCGTGAGGATTGCGACCTCGAGCGCCCGCGCGCTTTGATCGGGATCAGCGTTGAGCTTCTGCATGAATACCGGCAGATCATGGTAATCCATGGCCTTATGACTGCCGCGGACGGTGCCCCGCTTTCGCTGCTTCGGCATAATCGGCTTCAGTCGGCTGTCCCAGTCCGCCGGGTTGTGTTTCGGCCGTAGATTCAGCGCTATCGCCGCGTCCAGAATCTTTTTGATCCGCTGGCGTGCATCGCGAGAGACCTCGCGCTGATGCCAGACCTTCCGCAGGACTCCGCTAACATGTTCGGTTTCAATCTGGTCGAGTTGCAGCTTGTGCAGCGGTTGGCAGGTAACCTGTACGATGCGCCGAAGCTTGTTGCGCGCAGCTTTGTGTTTCAGGCCGGTCTCATAAGTCTGCCGCCATTCCTCGGCGAATTCACCAAACAGACGCGATCCTTGCTCGCGGCGTCTTTCCTCGTCGCGTTGATCTCGCGGATCGGTCCCTTTGGCAAGAAGCCGCAGGGCGTCGATCGCCCTGTCCTTGGCCTCTGAGGGCTTGAGGCCTGCAGCTTTGGCCGAGCCGAAACCCATCTTTCTGACGATGCCATTGCGCTGGTAACGGAACGCCCAGCGCCGGCCGCCGCTGGGGGTGACGATCAGGTAGAGGTTGTTGCCGCACGGGTACTCGCCAGGACCGACGGAGAGGTAGTTCTTTGCGGTGATCTCCGGTTTTTCGGTTGGAATCTGCATGGGAGATTCGAACTCCTGTCCCTCGCAAAATAACGCGCCTTTCGGCGATGGGAGATTCTAACTCAGATCGAGGGGCAGCAAAAGGGGCGTTCCGGCGCTTGATCGCCGGCGACGACGAGCGACGGCCGACGACGCTCGGCGACGCGAAAACGAGATGTAAAACAGGCGCTTAGTTGGTCGGTGGAGGCCGCCGGCGACGATGAGCGAAGGGCGGCAAAAGCGGGCTTGGCGCGCTCGGAGAGATTCGAACTCCCGACCCTCGGAATCGAAATCCGATGCTCTATCCAGCTGAGCTACGAGCGCGTTGCGGGTCGATTATCAGACTTGGGTGGCGAGGGCCAGCAGGCAGGCACGGAGCGCGGCACCCAGCGGTGCCGGCACGTCCCGCCGTCTCCCTTATAGCCGTCAGAAGCAGGGATGCCGGCGGTGGTCCTGGCCGATATAGGCGGCCGCGCTCTGGTAGCACTTGTTGCGCGGGGAGCCGTCGTAATAGGCGAAGCTGCCGGCAGTCGGGCCGGGGCCGTAATTGTGCAGATAGCTGATGTGGTAGGGCAGGCCCCAATGGGCGTGGTGGTGATGCCGGTGGTGGCGCGGATGGGCCGTGAGGTCGGCCGCAGCCGCCGGGGTCAGGGCCATCACGGCCAGAGCGAGGGCGGCGAAAAGCTTGGTCTTGGTCATGGGCGGCCTCCGGTCATTTACGGGAATCGGCATTGTGGGCCGCCCCGGGGTCCATTTAACCCGGAATCGGGGCCAAAAGCTGCGGGAAATCAGCCACAGCGCGCCAAATTTTGCCTTTTTGCGGATGCTTAACGGATTGCCAACACAGTCCGGCCAGAGTCTTGCGGTCAGGTCCGCCCGGGCCCGGCCTTTCCCGCGGTTTCGAACGATCCATGCGCATCACGCCCCTTGTCGCCTTGCTGCTCTCGGTTCTGGCCGCGACGCCCGCGCGGGCGGTGCTGCACATCACGCGCGACCATGGCGGCTATGTCGAGGAGTACAAGGCCAAGTACAAGCAGATCCGCGAGCGCCGCGAGCGCGTCGTGATCGACGGCATCTGCAACTCGGCCTGCACGCTGGTGTTCGGCATCGTGCCACTGAACAAGATCTGCGTTACGCCGCGGGCCAGCATCGGCTTCCACCAGGCCTATTACGACAAGGCCTTCACCTTCGGCATCAAGGTCACCAGCCTCGAGGGCACCTCCGACCTGATGTCCTACTACCCCGATACGGTGAAGGACTGGATCCGCCGCAATGGCGGGCTCACCACCGAGATGAAGAAGATCAAGAACGGGGTCGATCTCTGGAAGATCGTCGATCCCTGTCCGGAAGAGTGGTAGGCGCGGACGCGCTCCTTGTTCCAGGTTTTGGGCCTTCAAGTCCTGGGGTTCAGGTCTTGGGAATTCAAGTCTTGGGCCTGACGTTGCCATCCGACACCAGCAGCACGGACGCCTTCGACTTGCCGAGCACGGCCGCGGCGATGCTGCCGAAATTCAGCCTGTCGCCCTGGATGCGGTCGACGCCGATCACGACAAGGTCGGCCCGGCTTGACGCGATCTCCTGCAGGATCGCGATCTCAGGTGCGGTATTAGCGCGCAGCCGCGTCGTCACGTTGATGTCATAGCGCGCCGCGGTCGCCGCGATGTCCTTCAGGATCGCCTCCTCATGCGCGAGCGACATGCTGGGGCTGGTGCGGCGGGCGCCCTTGTCGCGCGTGGTCGAGACGTAGACCACCTGCAGCGGCTCGCTTGAGAGGCGCGCCAGCGCGATCGCGACCTCGGCTCCGCGCCGCGAGACGTTGCTGCCCGAGACCGGCACCAGGATCTTCCGCGCATTCGCCGTCGGCTCCTTCTCGTGGATGCCCTTGGCGGCCGCGATCGCCAGCGGGCCGTCGAAGCCGGAGGTCAGGTCGTCGAGCCGCCGGTCGAAGCCGCCGTCGGGACCGGCGACCGCGTCCATGCCGACCACCAGCAGGTCGAAACCTTTTTTGGCTTCCTCGGCGATCGCCTCCGCCGCCGTCTCCTCGCGGGCGCGGCTGATGACGTCGACATTGCCGCCGCCGCCGCCGTCGGCATCGGCTTCGGCGCTCGCCTTGGCCGCGTTGATGACCGCCGCCTCGGGGCTCTCCTCATCGGCACGGTTCTTCTCCTGCAGCTTGGCGTTGGCGCCGACATGCAGCACCGTGATCGGCAGACCGCGCCCGCCGGCGAGCTGGCCGGCGAGATGCGCGGCGAATGTCGCGTTGCTGCTCTCGTCGACCGCGAGCAGCAGCCGCTCGAGATTGGCGACGAAGCCGCGCTGCTCATATTCCTCGCGCTCCAGCCGCTCCTTCTCGTCCTGGCCGAGCGGTAGCCGCGCCAGCGCGCTGCGCAGCATCGGCGGCATCGCCATCGTGGTCAGGATCGCCATGGTCACGATCATCGAGAACATGGTCTGGCTCAGCACCCCCATCGACAGGCCGATGGTGGCGATGATCACCTCGGTCGAGCCGCGCGCATTCATGCCGCTCGCCAGCGCATAGGATTCCTGCCGGGTCAGCCCGCCGAGCGCACCGCCGGCAAAGGCGCCGCCGAACTTGCCGATGCTCGCAATCAGCACCAGCGCCGCGGTCAGCCCCAGCACCGACGGATCCTTCAACACCGTGAGGTCGGCGCTGAGGCCGGCGAGCCCGAAGAATACCGGCATGAACAGGCTCGAGATCAGCCCGCGCAGCCGCTCGTCGATCTGCCGGGTCAGGATCGGGGATTCCCCGACCAGCACGCCGGCGATGAAGGCGCCGAGCACGGTGTGCACGCCGATCAGATGCGTGATCATCGCCATCCCGCTCATCAACAGCAGGATCACGGTGATCACCGCCGCCGAAGAGACCAGATTGTCGTTGGCCCAGCGGATCAGCCGGAACACCAGCCGCCGGCCGATCGTGAAGCTGACCGCGAGGAAGGCGAGGGTGCCGAACAGCGCCTGCGCGACCGAGAGGATGTCGAGGCTGCCGCGCGAGGCAAGGCTGAAGATGACAGCGATGATGATCCAGCCGAGGGTGTCGTCGATGATCGCGCTGGCGACGATGATCTGGCCGACATTGCGGCGCATGAAGTTCATTTCGCGCACCACTACGGCGACGATCTTCACCGAGGAGATCGACAGCGCCGTACCGAGAAACAGCGATGCGATCAGCCGCGCTTCGGGATACGGCAGCAGGTCGTCGGGAAGGAATTCGCCGAGCACGAAGCCGCAGACAAACGGCACCGCGATGCCCGCCACCGAGATCGTGATCGCGGCGCGGCCGACCTTTCGCACCAGCTTGAGGTCGGTGTCCATGCCCGTCAGCAGCAACAGGAGCAGGATGCCGACCTGCGCAATGCCATCGATCAGCGCCTTCTGCTCGCCGGACGGCGGAAAGATCACGCCGTGCGCCGACGGCCACAACCAGCCGAACAGCGATGGTCCGAGCAACAGGCCGCCTAGCAGTTCGCCGATCACGGAGGGCTGGCCGATCCGCTGCATCAATTCGCCGAGACCGCGCCCGACCGCGATCAGGAGCGCGATCTGGACGAGCAGGATGAACTCGGATGGCTTGCTCGCCTTGTCGCCGGCAGCGTCGGCTGCCGTGATGCTCACGAGCAGGATGACGGTCGCCCAAATCGCCGGTTGAAGCCGCCCCCAGCGGATCACCATGGCATCTCCGATTTCCAATTCCGGCGCGGCTCGGCCGGCTTGCCGCATGCGGTCAACGCCCGGGTTCCGAAAGCGATCCCCTCGGTCAGATTTTGGAACAGAGGCGCCGGCGGTTCGTTTTGCTCATGATGCGTTCATCCTGGTGATGCGAATGTCTCCATGAGGCTGACCGCCGGAGCGGCTGTGGCTCAGCTCGCGCGAACGGGAGGCTGCAATGGCAACCAGATCCAATCTTTCGAAGGCTGAGCTCGCGCGTAGCGTTGCCGGCGCTACATCGGCATTGGTGCTTAGTGCGCTCGTCCTGTTCGTCGCCGCGCATCACTTGAGCGGCGGGTAGGAAGGCGGCGCGTGCCGCGCTGATCCATCAAAGCAGGAAGGTCCCGATCAGGAGGCCGGCCGCAAATGCCCAAAGCCCGAGGGTGCAGGCCGATATGACCCGGACGAGATTGCGCAGATCCACGTCCTGCCAGCTGCTATGGGACCGATACGTCAATTGCAGGCACCCCCCTGCGGTGGCCGCCTTTGCTTCGCTTTTGCTTCCTGGGCCGACAGCCTGTTCCCGATAGGTGCCGAAATGAAGGCAATCGGTGGTGGCGCCCGATCACGCATTTGCGAGCCGTCGCCTAACGCGCGATGAGATCGGGTGCCGTTGTCATCGCGCTCTAGCTCATTGTTTGAGCATGATTTCTCGGAAAATCGCTGCGCATTTTCCCGGATCATGGTCGGGCGTGCGGTGTTGCCTTCCTGTCTGTAGGTGACGCCCGCGCCGGTCAGGCGGCCCGGCGTTTGCGGGTGCGTGCCGCCTTTTTCGCCGAGCGCGACCGCTCCGCGCGGGGGCGGCTCGCGGCGGCCTTGCCGCCGAGCTTGCCGCCCTTGCGCGACGGGGAATGATCCTCGCGCGTGCCGCGGCCGGAGCCGCTCTTCTTGCCGCCGTGGGTCTCCTTGTTGACGGTCGCCCATGCGCGCCGCTCGGCCTCGCGATCCGGAACGCCACGCGTCTCGTAGCCTTCCTCGATATGCTCGGCCTGCCGCTTCTGCTTGTCGGTATAACTCGACTTGTCGCCTCTGGGCATCGCGTTCTCCTGTCTATTTTGATCGAGACGTCTGCCGGACTTCGGCCGTGTCGTCGTTCGTCTCGACGACCTCGAATCTGGACCGGCTGAAGCGGCCCAATCCGCTGAGCTCGTAATAGCCGTCACGTTCGATATCCTTTGTCACCTCGTAGACGCGTCCGAGCGAGAGCGTGTCCCGCTGCAACGTGTTGTCGACGCAGCGAACGTGAAAAATCTTGCCGGTTTCGGCCATGCGCTCATCCTGAATTGTTGGTCTGGTTCGGCGTTACTTATCGCGCAACGTCACGATCGCAACCGGCAACCCTGCCGCGGGCCGATCACGAAATTTCGTTCGGTAACTTCCATTCGGGCGCCGGTTCGAAGACTTCGCTGTCGCCGGGAATTCGCTTCATGTGATAGCCGGCCGGCAGCACCTGGCCCGGCGCTTCATCCGCCACCGGAACGTCGAAGATCAGTCCGCAGATCAGTGCATGTTCCCACGCTTGCTTCTCCGTCGGAAAAGCCTTGTCGATCTGTCTGTCGCGATCGAACAGGGCGTAGGGCATCTGGCATCCTCGCTGCATTGGCTTGGCGCAGGCGGCTCGCTTGTCGTTGGCCCGATATGTCGAAAACGTCCGTTGCCGACCGGTGTTCCTAAATTCGCCCGCCAGCCGCGAACGCCGAGCCGCTCCCTTGCATGATATCGCTGAGATATTTCGCCGGTGGCTTGCCGAGCGCCTTCTTGAACATGGTGATGAAGGCTGTGACGGATTCATAACCGAGTTCGGACGAGACCTGCTGAACGCTCGCGCCGGCGGAGAGTTCGCGCAACGCGACGATCAAATGCAGTTGCTGACGCCAGCGTCCGAATGTCAGGCCGGTTTCCCTCAGGATGAGACGCGCGAGACTGCTCTCGCTCAGCGCCACGCGTTCGGCCCATTCGGCCATCGTGCGGCGATCGGCCGGATCGTCGGCGAGCGCTGCCGCGATCCGTCGCAAGCGTGGCTCGGGCGAGATCGGCAGATGCAGCTGCTGCAGCGGCATGCGCGGCAATTCGCTCAGCAGCAATTGCGCAACGAGGGTTTCAGTGCCGTGGTCCTGCTGCATACGGTCGGAAAGCGCGATGATCAGCTCTCGCAGCAAGGGTGAGATCGACAATGTGCAGCAGCGGTCGGGCAGGTCGGCCGCACCGGGCTCGATGAAGACGAAGAAGATTCGTGCATTGGCGGTTGCGATATTGGCGTGGCGCGTGCCGCCGGGAAGCCAGACGCCGCAATGCGGCGGCACCATCCACAACCCGTTCGGAACGCGGCACATCACGTCGCCGCCGAGCGCGAAGACGAGCTGTCCCTTCTGGTGCGCATGCTCGGCCGCCTCGACCTTGTTTTCGGTGACGTCGAGGCGCACGGCGATGGCCGCCGCCGCGACGTCATCCGGATCAAGGTCCGGCCAGGGATAGCGAAGTTGAAAGCCCATAACGGAGCTGAAAACTCGTCGAGTGACCGAATTTAGCGATCGATAGAACAGATATGTAAATTCTTCCGACAGCCAAGTCGATAGCTTGGCGCATGCAGATGGGCAGGAGCATGCGATGACGATGATTGCGCCGATGCGCACGCTGGGCGGGCAGGGGCTGTTGTTGACGGGGATCCTGCTGATCGCCTCGACGCTCCGCGCGCCCATTACCGGCGTCGCGCCGATGCTCGGCATGATCAGTGAGACCAGCGGGATCAGCGCGGCGGAGGCCGGAATCCTGACGACGCTGCCCTTGCTGGCGTTCGCCGCGATCTCACCTGTTGCAGCTGTGCTCGGGCGCGAATGGGGCATCGAGCGGTCGCTGTTCGGTGCGCTGCTTGTCATCGCGGCCGGGATCGCGCTGCGCTCGTCCGGTCCGGTCTGGGCGCTGTTCGCGGGCACCGCCACCATTGGTGCCGGAATCGCCGTTGGAAATGTGCTGCTGCCGAGCCTGCTCAAGCGGGACTTTCCGACCCGTATCGCCAGCCTGACCGGCGCTTACGCGATCACGTCCGCATTGGCCCAGGCGCTCGCATCTGTCGTGGCCATCCCGCTTGCGCAATTGCCGGGATCGAACTGGCATTTCTCGCTTGCGAGCACGCTGATCTTTCCGGTGGTGGCGCTGATAGCCTGGGCACCCCAGCTGGGGACTCACGCGGCCCCGACGGTCGAGCCGGCCTCGCCGCCGCATCGCGGGCGCATCTGGTACTCGCTGCTCGCCTGGCAGGTGACTGGCTTCCTCGGCCTGACCTCGCTGGTGTTCTACATCATCGTCGGATGGTTGCCCGCCATCCTCGTGCAGGCAGGCTACCCGGCGGCGACGGCGGGTACGCTGCACGGTGTGCTGCAATTGGCGACCGCGCTTCCCGGCCTGATCCTCGGGCCGATGGTCCGGCGCATGAAGGACCAGCGCGGGATTGCGATTGCCGTGTCGCTTGCGACCTGCGTCTCGCTGCTGGGATTGTGGCAGCTTCCGGCGCTCGCAATGCTGTGGGTCGCGCTGTTCGGCTTCGGGGCGGGTGCAGCCTTCATCCTCGGCTTGACATTCGTCAGCTTGCGAACCTCGCACAGCCACCAGGCGGCAGCGCTGTCGGGCATGGCGCAGTGCCTCGGCTATTCGCTCGCCGCCGCGGGCCCGCCGCTCGCCGGACTTGCCCATGATGCGACCGGACGCTGGGAGGTTGGGCTCGCATGCTGCGCCGTCGCGGCGATGCTGATGGCAGTCCTGGGCCGATCGGCCGGCCGCGCGGCGACAATCTGATTGTCGTTCGATGCGGAAATACCGCGAGCCAGATTCGGCTCGCCACAAGGCGTGGCGGCGGGCGGTCGGTTGTCTGCGCCGCAGGCGCGCGCTAGAGAAGGCGGGAGGCCTCGCAAGCAAGAGCCAAGGGAAAAGTATTGTTGAGGACATCTGCCAGCACGCGCATCGCGATCGGATCGACGCTCTTTGCCTTGGCGTCGAGCGCATTCCTTTTTCTGGTTCCTCCGAGTCCGATCGACAGGAACCTGTTGCGTGGCGCCTTCCGTCTTTACAAGGGATATGCGTATCTCATCCCCGTCAAATACGTGGACGGCACGCTCGAGACTGCCCGATTGTACGAAGACGACCGGCTTCTCGGCCCCGCGAACACCGCCCAGCAAGAGATCATCGACAAAGGTGCCGGCCGATTCGCATTTTACCGGGACACCTGGAGTTACTTCGGCCCGGCCTTGATGTTCTCGACAAGCGACAACACAGACCCGAATACCAACGGCAGGAAGTATCACCTCAGATGACGAACTGACCTGCGCTGTGTCCGGCTGTCGTCACGTCGTGCGTATCACGCCCAGTTCCTTCGACCGTTGGAGAAGAGCCGGCCGGTAAGGCGGGGAGGGATCGTCGTCGTCAGGGATGGCGCAATGGCCGAACTCCTGCTGGATGCGCTGGATCTCCATGACCCGATCGTTCAACCGCTGCAGATGCTCAAGCGATGTTGCCTTCCAGTAGCGGAAGGTGTCGAGCGTAATCGGCACGAAGGCGGTGCCGAACAGCGTTGGATCGGGCACGATGGTCCGCCCGAGCAGCAGGTAGCGGTCCTGACCGACGATGACGAGGGTGGCATACGGCCGCCCTTCACTTACCCTGAGGCCCTTCAACGAAAGTTCGCACAGCTTGCTGAAATAAGGTTCCTCGCGCCAGCGGTCGGGATCATCGAGGTCGACCTGCACATTCAGCGCGTCGAGCCCGAAATGCGGCACCATGCCCGCGGTCTCCGGAAACCAATCATCATCGAGGTGGCCTTGCAGCCAGGCACAGCTGAATGACCGGCACTGCCGGGGACGCTCGTGGTAGATCTCGCATCCGCCGCCCGCCAGGATGTGGTTGCAGACCGTATTCACCGGCTTGCTGAGATCGGTCACCTCAAGCACCTTGCAGCAGAGGGTGCATGATCCGCATTGCCTGACCGTCGGAGCCACGGGAAAGCCTAGGGCCCACGAGCCCTGCCGGTCGCGGAGGAGCAGCTTCTGCTTCTCCAGCGTGCTCAGTGCACGCTCGACCTTGAGGCGCGATAATCTGGTCACGCCGATAATATCTTTCGTCGTCGTCGCTCCGCTCTCGACCGCCCGAACGACGACCAACGCCACTTGATCCATTGTTTTTCTTCTTGTCCGGCTCGTGGCCGGCTCTTCTTGTGCAGTGTTTTTGGCCGCCGGTATTCGGCGACGGTAGATTCCAGTGCAATCCGGAACGTGCCGCGACCGACGGCTGCGAGATTCTACCGAAGCGTATCGGCGAGGGCGACATGTCGCATCCGATAAACGCGCATGGCATCCCTGAGGACAAATCGTCGTGATTGGCAGCGACAGGCGTTGGGTCCGCGAGCGTCTGCAAGGTCAGAGTGACAAACGGGGCAGCGCGCGCCGTACCTTTGTCAACCACGCCGACCGCGACGCCTTCATCGCCAGGTTCGTCCACGACTACAATCGGACCCGCCTCAAATGCCTCGGCTACCTGGCGCCAATCCAGGCCCTCGCCAATCACACGGGACCGAACACTTTCGCAGGGACGACACTGTGGGTGAGGCGCCACCTGCTTAAAGCCGCGGGCTCGCCGCCACCCTCTTAAATTCACGATTGCTGGCTGCCTCGTCTTCAGGCAATGACAGCCTGCAATGAACAAGAGCTTCGAGGAAACTGCCGCTCGTCTGGCGCCGGCGATCTTTGTCGTGCTGTGGAGCACCGGATTCATCGGCACCAAATACGTCATCAACAATGCGGAGCCGCTGACCTATCTGGCGATCCGGATGGCGTTCGTGGTGGTGGTGATGGCGGTCATCGCCGCGATCGCGCGGCCGAACTGGCCGGACCGGACTGGCATTCTCCACAGCGCGGTCGCCGGCATCCTGGTGCACGGCTTCTACCTCGGCGGCACCGCGATTGCGATCGCGCATTCGGTTCCGGCGGGGCTCTCGGCCTTGATCCCGGGCCTGCAGCCGATCCTGACCTCGACGATTGCCAACCGCTGGCTGGGCGAGCGCGTCACGCCGCTGCAATGGGGCGGGTTGGTGCTCGGCCTCGCCGGCGTCGTCTTGATCCTGCACAACCGGCCGATGACGGGCGAGGCGGGGTGGGGCTGGCTCGCCTCCGGCGTCTCGCTGATCAGCATCACCTTGGGCACGCTCTATCAACGGCGCTATTGCAACCGGATCGACTGGCGCGCCGGCAATCTGGTGCAGTACATCGCGGTGACGATCTTCTTCGGCATCGGCGCCTTTGTGTTCGAGACCAATGTGGTGCATTGGACCGGCGAGTTCGTGCTGGCGCTGGCCTGGCTGGTGTTCGCGCTGTCGATCGGTTCGATCGGGCTGTTGTACTGGCTGATCCGTCACCACGCCGCGACCTCGGTCGCGAGCCTGTTCTATCTGGTGCCGGCGGTGACCGCGCTGATGGCCTACGTCCTGTTCGACGAACGGCTGGATCATGTCGCCATTGCCGGCATGGCCGCCTGCGCCGCGGCGGTGCTGCTGGTCAATCGCCGCGCTTAGTCTTTGCGACGGATCTTCGCGTAAGCTGCAAGCGCGCGTTCGCGCCCCTGCTTGTGATCAACGATCGGCGGCGGGTACGTCTTGCCGAGTTCGATGTCGGCGCTCGCCAGCTCGATCGGTGTCGCTGTCCAGGGCTGATGGATCAGCTCGTTGGAGAGCTGCGCGAGCTCCGGCACCCAGCGCCTGACATAGCCGCCGTCGGGATCGAATTTCTCGCCCTGCAGGACCGGATTGAAGACGCGGAAATAGGGCGCGGCGTCAGCGCCGCAGCCCGCGACCCATTGCCAGTTGGCGGGATTGGAGCCGGCATCGGCATCGACCAGCGTATCCCAGAACCATTGTTCGCCTGTGCGCCAGTCGATCAAGAGGTGCTTGACCAGGAACGAGGCCGCCACCATCCGCACCCGGTTGTGCATCACGCCGCTGTGCCAGAGCTCGCGCATGCCGGCATCGACGATCGGATAGCCGGTGAGTCCGCGCTGCCACGCCTCCAAGGCAAGAGCGTTGCGCCTCCACCGAAAGGCATCGAACAGCTCCTGCAAGTTCCGATCCGCCATATCGGGGACGTCGAACAGCAGATGGCGGCAGAATTCGCGCCAGCCGAGCTCGCTGAGGAACTTGCCGATGTCGCCGGCAAGGCGCGAGTCTTCCGCGGCGGCGAAGCGGGCCGCGTGCCACACCTGCCGCGGGCTGATCTCGCCGAAGCGCAGATGTGGCGACAGGCGCGAGGTGCCGTCGCGGTCGGGCCGATCGCGGTCGTCGGCGTAACCGATGATCCCCTCATCGAGGAATCGCTTCAGCCGCGCCTGCGCCGCTGCTTCACCCGGTGTCCAGGTCTCGCGCAGGCCGCCGGCCCAATCCGGCCGTGTCGGTTCGAGACCCCAGTCATCGAGGGCGTCGCTCGCGATGCCGCCGATGGATGTGAGTCTCTTCGGCGCCGGCAACGGCCTTGGCGGATCGCCGAGGCCTTGGACGCGCCGCCAGAACGGCGTGAACACGCGCAAGCCCCGGTTGTCCTTGTTGCGGATCGCCTTCGGTTCGACGAGCAGATCGCCGCGGAAAATTTGCGAGTCGATGCCGTCACTTGCGAGCGCGGCTTCGACTTCTCTGGCAACGGCCTGATGCGGTGCCTGCGCGATGTCGTTCCAGAATACGGCGCGTGCGCCGATTTCGCGCGCCACCGTGGCGATCACCGACGCGGCCGGTCCGGTGCGCAGCACCAGCGATCCGCCTGCCATGGTGAGGCTTTTGCCGAGTGCGCGCAACGACTGCGCCAGCCACCAGCGCGTCGCACCCCCGAGCCGACGTACGGCCGGCGGCATCAATGCACGGCTCTCTTCGTCACGCACATAGAGGCCGACGACCGGCGCGCCGCTTGCCGCCGCCTCATGCAACGCCGGGTGATCCGACAGCCGCAGATCGTCGCGAAACCAGACGATGATCGGCTGTGCGCGGGTCACCCGGACGCAGTGAGCCTGCCGTTACTTCGGCTGCGGCACGATGCGGATGTAAGGCTTCGGCGCCTTCCAGCCCTGCGGGTAGATCGTCTTGGCCTCGTCGTCGCTGACCGAGCCCGCGATGATCACGTCCTCGCCCTGCTTCCAGTCGGCAGGGGTGGCGACGCGGTGCTTGGCGGTCATCTGGAGCGAGTCGATCGAGCGCAGGATCTCCTGGAAATTCCGGCCGGTGGTCATCGGATAGACCATCACCAGCTTGATCTTCTTGTCCGGTCCGATCACGAACACGTTGCGGACGGTCTGGTTGTCGGCAGGGGTGCGGGTGAGGGGATCGCCCGAGGTCGAGGCCGGCAGCATGTCGTAGAGCTTCGACACGTTGAAATCGGTGTCGCCGATCATCGGATAGTTCGGCGCCGCGCCCTGGGTTTCCTTGATGTCGTCGGACCATTTGGCGTGGCGGTCCACCGGGTCGACCGACAAGCCCATCAGCTTGACGCCGCGCTTGTCGAACTCAGGCTTCAGGCGGGCGAGCGCACCGAGCTCGGTGGTGCAGACCGGGGTGAAGTCCTTGGGATGGGAGAACAAAAGCGCCCAGCTGTTGCCGATCCAGTCATGGAACTTGATCTTTCCTTCGGTGGTCTCGGCTTCGAAGTCGGGGGCGACGGCGCCAATCTGAAGTGCCATGATTTTACCTCATCTCTTTGAAGTTGCGATTGAATTTGTATTTGAGGCTGTCTGTTCCAGTATAGGACGGGATAAGGCTTAAGTGAACGGGTTCTGAAAAAAGGTGAAACATTTCTCCTTGAGGGTGGAATTCCAAGCAACTTGTTTTGATCCGGATCCCTGCGGCGAAATATCAGCTGCGGCACAAAGGCTTGGAAATGCCCAGATAATGCCGCTTATCGCAGTCATCACGCCGGCCCTGGCTGCTATAGGACTGAACCGTGACGACGTTTAAAGCGACCAAATAGCAACCATCTAAAAATCTCGGAACGCAAGTTCCGAATCATTAACCACTCGTTTACGCCCGCATGGAAAAGCTGGCCTGAGATAGGAATTGAAAGCTCCCACAATGTCTACCCCAAGTACCAAGACCGCTGAGCCTCTCAGCGGTGCGTTGCATCCGTCCTGCCGCAAGACTGCCGCCCATGCGCTCACCATCGTGCGCGACGGCGTGATCACCGGCGAAGGCCCGACCACCAAGGGCCGCATCCATTTCTCCCGGTCGCTCGATGCCGATGACGCTGCCTGGTGCGCGCGCATCCTGACGGCGGCCGCGGTCGAGCATCAGCCGGTCAGCCGGGCCGAGATCGAGGCGCTGTTCGCGATCAACGAGGCCGCCGCCGAGCGCAGCGATGGCGGCCGGTTCGACGATCTGCTCGCCAAGGCGATCGCCCACCATGCCGCCTCCGAGTCCGGCCTGCCGGTGCCGCCGCGCACGGTGGCGCTGTCGCCCGACACCGAGATCGATCGCTGGGCGCCGAGGCAGGGCGCCAAGATGGACACCAAGGTTCTGGAGTGGATCGCGGGCCAGATGCGCGGTCAGCGCCGCACCGGACGCGCGCTCGCGGCGATGGTGGCGACGCTGGTCGGCGCGACCGCGCTGCCGCTCGCGGCGCAGCTCCCCAACGTGTTCGACATCGGGATGATGTAAGCCATCATCCCGCGCGACTGGAATTCGACGAGAGCGGCGGGGATTACTTCCCCGCCGTTTTCTGTTTGCCGCTGGTTTCCTCGAGCCCGAGCGTCCGCCCCGGAAACCCGGCGACGTCGAAATAGCGGGTCGAGAGCACGCGTTGGAATTTCAGCACGGTGCGCAGGCCGTTGGCCGACGGCTTCTTCGACATGATGGTGCCCTCGGCCATCTTCGGCACGATGCCGTTCGGCAGCGCCTCCGACATCACCCGGCCGATCAAGCCGCCATTGTTCGGCGCGCGCAGGCCGAGCAGCTGGGCCGCGGTCATGCCGACATCGGCGTTGCTGACCGGCAGCGGATCGACATAGCCCGCCTTGAAGTCGGGGCCGATCGCCGCGGCGAAGTTGAAGGTGTCGCCGCGGCTGAAGCTGCCATGCATGCCCTGGCCCTGGCGCAGCACGGTATCGGCAACCTGCACCGAGCAGTTGGTCGGGATCTCGCAGCCGCTCGACCAGGAGCGGAAATTGACCACGATCGACGGGTTCGGCGTCACCGCCTTGCCCTTCAGATTGAGGTTCGACATCGGCAGCGTGCCGGGGAAAGTGCCGAGCTTGTCGTCGACAAACAGGCCGCTGACATAGTCCTGCTCGAGCAGCGCCTTGATGACGCGGTCGGCGAGCTTCTTGTCGCGGTTCGGCAGATAGATCAGATCCGAGCCGCCATTGGTCGCGATCACGACGTCAGGCTTGGCCGGATCCTGGCCGAGCACGCCGTTGCCGGCCTTCGGGTGGGCATTGTCGGCAACCTTCGCGTTCTTGTCGTTGGGATCGAACAGCGGCAGGTCCAGCGCCTTGGCGAGGTCGATCGCCAAGAAGCCCATCGGCAGGAAATCCTTCGGCGTGTCGCTGTAGGCGATCTTGGCCGAGGGGCTGGTCTTGCTCTCCTTCGAGATCGTCGAGAAGCCGTGGTCGGAGGAGACCATGATGTTGGTGTCGGCGGAAAGCCCGAGCTCGTCGAGCGCCTTGCGCAGCTGCGCGAGGTTATTGTCGGCGTTCTTGATGCCGGCCATCGAGGTCGGGCCGTTGATGCCGGGGGTGATGGTGTTGAGGCTGTCGCCGGTGTTGTGCTGGCTGCCGTCCGGATCGCGCGACCAGAATACCAGCACGAACGGCTTGTTGCGCGCCTTGAACATCGGCAGCACCACCTTGGTCGCGACGTCGGCCATGTAGGCCTGCTGCGCCACGTTGGCGACCGTTGTGCCGGGCGTCTTGGCATCGCCCGCCTTGGCGTTGTCGCCGCGGCTCGGGGTGGCGAGCGGCAGGCCCGCTTTGGTCAGCGCCTCCTTCATCTCGTCGGAGAGCGGCACGCCGGTCTTGCCGCCGGTGGAATCGTCGATCACGATCGTGTTCTTGCCGCGATCGGTGTGGTCGAACAGCAGGGTCGGGCCGACCTTGCCGATGGCGGCGGTGCTGAAACCCTGGCCGCGGGCCAGCTTCAGCAGCGTCTCCTCGTTGAGGTAGTCGCCGTTGAAGTGATCGTCGACATCGGCGAGCACCGCGTCGTTCTCGATGAAGGGGACCACGGTGTCGCCGGCGGGCACCGAGGTGTAGCCGGTATAGATCGTGTTGGAGAAGGTGCCGGTGTCGCCGAGATAATGGCCGGTCGACAGCGCCGAGCTGTTAGCCATCGTGAAGGTCGGGAACAGCGAGTGCGAATTCTTGAAATTGACGCCCTTGTCGCGGATCTCGGCCATGGCCGGTGCCGTCTCCGGCGTCACGATGCCGCCGCGCAGGCCGTCGGGGACGAACAGGATCAGGTTGCGGGGCTTGGCGTTCTGCGCCGAGGCGGCGCCCGCCGAAAGCGCGATCATGCTCGCGGACAGTAAGGTAATGGCACGACGCATAGTGTTATTCCCCCTGATGAAGCCCCGCGGCAGCCCGCCGCAGTCTTCGTTTAGTTTTGCCATATGATAGAAATGTTACAGCGCCTGCTCGGCGCTGTAACGGCCGGATTTTTCCTGCGGAACGCCGGTCAACACACCGTCATTCCGCGGGTTGAATCGCGGTTCTCTCATTGCGCGCAGCGCTGCCGGCATGCCCGTACCGGGCATAGAGCGCCGGCAGCACGGCGAGCGTCAGCAGGGTCGCGCTGATCAGGCCGCCGATCACGACGGTGGCGAGCGGCTTCTGCACCTCGGCACCGGTGCCGGTGGCGAATGCCATCGGCACGAAGCCGAGCGAGGCCACCAAGGCGGTCATCACCACGGGGCGGAAGCGGGTGAGGGCGCCTTGCTCGATGGCTTCCCGCATCGGCACGCCGCGCTCGCGCAACTGCCTGATAAAGCTCAGCATCACGAGCCCGTTCAGCACCGCAACGCCCGACAGTGCGATGAAGCCGACCGCCGCCGAGATCGAGAACGGCATGCCGCGCAGCCAAAGTGCGGCGATGCCGCCGGTGAGCGCCAGAGGCACCGCGCTGAACACCAGCAGCGCATCGCGGGCCGAGCCCATCGCCGCCAGCAGCAACAGGAAGATCATCGCAAAACAGGCCGGCACCACGATGGCCAGGCGCTGGCGCGCTGCGGCGAGATTCTCGGATTGGCCGCCCCAGGTCATCCAATAGCCCGGCGGTAGCTGCACCGATTGCGTGACTTTTGCCTGGGCTTCCTCGACCACCGAGCCGAGATCGCGGCCGCGAACATTGGCCGTCACCACAATGCGGCGCTTGCCGTTTTCGCGGCTGATCTGGTTTGGCCCTTCGGTGAAGGAGAACTGGGCGACGCGGTTGAGCGGCAGGCTCTGCACCGGTGAACTCGGCGTCGCCTTCGGCAACGCGACCGGCAAATTGCTCAGCGCCTCGAGATCGGAGCGCACGCTCTCCGGCAATCGCACCACGATGTCGAAGCTGCGGTCGCCTTCGTAGACGACGCCGGCATCCTGCCCGCCGACCGCGGCGCCGATCACGTCCTGCACGGCAGAGACGCTGAGGCCGCGCCGGGCGATCGCCGCCTTGTCGACCTTGATCTCGAGCACCGGCAGGCCGCCGGCCTGTTCGACCTTGACGTCGGTCGCGCCGCGCACGCTGCGCAGCGCTGATGCAATCTGGTTGGCGGCTTTCTGCATCGGCCCGAACTCGTCACCGAACACCTTGACCGCGATGTCGCCGCGAACGCCGGCGAGCAGCTCGTTGAAGCGCATCTGGATCGGCTGGGTGAATTCATAGACGTTGCCGGGCAGCCGGCCAACCGCCTTCGAGATGTCCTCGATCAGTTGCTCCTTGGTCAGCGATGGATCCGGCCACTGCTCGCGCGGCTTCAGGATGATGAAGGTGTCGGACGCGTTCGGCGGCATCGGATCGCTCGCCACCTCCGCGGTGCCGGTCTTGGAGAAGACGAACGACACCTGCGGAAAGCGGCTGACGGTCTTCTCGACCGACAGCTGCATCGCCTGCGACTGCGACAGCGCCGTGCTCGGAATCCTGAGCGCGTGCATGGCGATGTTCTTCTCGTCGAGCGAGGGGATGAATTCCTGGCCGAGGCGGAAGAACCCGAACAGGGCGGCGGCGAACAGCACGACCGCCACCGCGATGACCGGGATAGGCGTTGCAACCGCACGCCGGAGCAGCGGGCTGTAGCAGCGCTTCAGTGCGGCAACGAGCCGGTTTTCCTGCTCCTGCACGCGGCCGGTGATGCCGATCGCGATCAGCGCCGGAACCAGTGTCAGCGACAGCACGAAGGCGGCCGCGAGCGCAAGGATCACGGTCAGCGCCATCGGCTCGAACATCTTGCCTTCGACACCGGTGAAGGTCAGCAGCGGCACATAGACCAGGAGAATGATGGCCTGGCCGTAGAGGCTTGGCTGGACCATTTCGACCGCGGAGGCCCGCACCGTCGCCAGCCGTTCATCGCGCGTCAGCACGCGGCCGAGCGCATGCTGCTTCTCGGCGAGGTGACGCAAGCTGTTTTCGGTGATGATCACGGCGCCGTCGACGATCAGGCCGAAATCCAGCGCGCCAAGGCTCATCAGATTGGCGCTGATGCGGCCCTGCCACATGCCGATCGCGGTCATCAGCATCGCGACCGGGATCACCAGCGCCGTGATCAATGCCGCGCGGAAATTGCCGAGCAGCACGAACAGCACGGCGATCACGAGCAATGCGCCTTCGCTGAGGTTGCGCGCTACGGTGCCGATCGTTGCATCAACCAGCTGGGTGCGATCCAGCACCGTCTTGACCTCGATGCCGGCCGGCAGGGATGGCATGATTGTCCGCAGTTTGGCGTCGACCGCGGCCGACACGGTGCGGCTGTTGGCGCCGATCAGCATCAGCGCGGTGCCGACCACGACCTCGCGGCCGTTCTCGCTGGCGCTGCCGGTGCGCGTCTCGCCGCCGATCGAAAGCGTGGCGAGGTCGCGGATCCGGACCGGGACCCCGCCGCGGGTGGTGACGACGACGGCGCCGAGCTCTTCGATGTTCTCGAGCCGGCCGCCGGAGCGCACGACGAAGCCTTCGCCGTTGCGCTCGATATAGCGCGCACCGCGGCTGACATTGTTGGTCTCGATCGCCTTGGCAACGTCGGCGAAGGTGAGACCGAGCGCAATCAGCTTCGCCGCATCGGGATGGACCTGATACTGCTTGAGGTATCCACCGATCGTATCGACGCCGGCGACGCCAGGCACCATCTTGATCTGCGGCTTGATGATCCAGTCCTGTACGGTGCGCAGATAGGCATCCTTCTCGACCTCGCTCTGCAGCAGCTGGCCGTCCGCCGTCAGGAAGCGGCCGTCGCTTTGCAGGCCCGGCGCGCCGTCGGCCTGCACTTTCTGCCCGGAATAATGGACGGTCCACATGTAGATTTCGCCAAGGCCGGTCGAGGTCGGGCCGATCCGCGGCTCGATGCCTTGCGGCAGGCGCGCGCGGACCTCGGTCAGGCGCTCGCTGACCTGCTGGCGGGCGAAATAGATGTCGGTGGCCTCGCTGAACACCGCCGTGATCTGGGAGAAGCCGTTGCGGGAGAGCGAGCGCGTGCTCTCGAGGCCGGGCGCGCCGGCCAGGGCTGTCTCGATCGGGAAGGTGATCTGCTTCTCGATTTCCGCCGGCGACAGCGCCGGGGCCACGGTGTTGATCTGGACCTGCTTGTTGGTGATGTCGGGCACCGCGTCGATCGGCAGCCTGGTCAGCGCAAGGCCGCCGAGGACCATCAGGATCGCCGCCAATGTGACGACTACCCAGCGCCGTTGGATCGCAAGACCGATGATGCGCTCAATCATGGCCGTGCTCCGCCTCGTCCTTCTCGAACTCCGCTTTCAGCGTGAAGGTGTTCTGCACCGCGATGGTCTCGCCGGCTGTGAGGCCGGCAACGATCTCGATATCGTCGTCGTCCTCGCGGCCGGTCCGCACCGATCTTGCCTCGAAGCCGTCGGCATCGCGCACGAACACGGTCGGCGTCCCCTTGATGGTTTGAAGCGCCTTCTTCGAGACGATCACGGTCGACGGCGCGCCTGACAGCGGGACTTCCGCGGTGACAAAGGTGCCCGGCTTCCAGCGGTGGTCCTTGTTGGGCATGGTCGCGATCACGCGCGCGTTGCGGGTCTCGCGGTCGAGCAGGGGGCTGACGAAGATCACACCGGCATTGGCTTCATCTTCGGTGCCGATGGCGCGGATTTTCACCGAAACACCTTCGCGGACCGCGCCGATGTCTTCGGGGGAAACCGCCAAATCGACCCAGATGTCATCGAGATTGACGATGACATAGAGCTCGCTCTCCTGGCCCTCGCGCCCGATCAATCCGCCGAGGTCGACACGCCGTTCGGACACCCGGCCGCTGATCGGCGCGCGCAAGAACTGCGTCCGCAGGCTCTCCGCGGGCTGGTTCGGCAGGTCGGCGATCTCGCTTTCCGAGAGGCCAAGCGCAAACAGCTTCTGCCGGGCGCCGTCGAGCTTGATCTGGGCGTCGTTCGCGGTCAGCCGCGTGCGCAGGAATTCGTTTTCCGACACGATGCGGGTCTCGACCAGCGTCTTCTGCCGTGCGTAGAGGGTCTGCTGCAGATCGTTGGTGAGCCGTGCGGCGAGGTATTCGCTCTTGGCGTCGGCCACCTCGCGGCTTTCGATCGCGGCGACGATCTCGCCCTTCTCGACGACGTCGCCGAGGCGCTTGCGCAGTTCCGTGACCGTCGCGAGCACGCGCACCGATACTCGGCCGATGTGATCCGCATCGGGGATCAGCGATCCCGGCGCAAGGAAATGCCGCTTCAGCATGCCGCCGCTGGCTTGCGCGAACGTGATGCCGGCTTCGCGAACCTGGTCTTCACTTAGCTCGATATGTCCGGGGGCCTCGTGCCGGGCCTCGGTCTTTGTGTCTGTGGTCGCAGTCTCCTGCGTCGCGGCCGGGAACCTGATCGGCCAGCCGATCCATCCGGCCGCCGCAACGACCAGTGCAATGCCGGCGGCCACGCCGGCGAAAAATAGAACAACCCGTTTCATATGCGCCTCTCCGCAGCGCAGGCCGATGGCCCTGCGCCGTCGCGACATCGATCTGTGCGGAAGCGTGCGCGGCCGAATGGCAGCAGCGCACGGCCGGTCATGTCGACCGGATCAGGCGCGGGGTGGCTTGAAAGGAGAGAGGCGATCGGCCGAAGCCGGCAGCCCGATGCTGGCGTCGCCGTAGCTGTGCGGCGCATAGGCGATCGGGAACGCGGTCTCCTGCGGAGCCACGGAGGCGACGTGCGTCAGGCAATGGTCGCTGTGAGGCGAGGCGGGATGCGCCGGAGTCTTGCCGCCGGCGCTGGCGTCGTTGATCGGCTGCGCGATCGAGAAGCCGGGAGCCGCGTCGGTATCGCCGTCGGAGGTCCAGCCGTGGAAGAACGACAGCACCAGCGCAAGCGAAATCAGTCCCGCAAGCAGGCTGCGCCAGCGGCGCGATCCCGTTGCGTCAGGAGAAGACTGAATCATGGTGCGCGAAGCGTCCATGGGGCCTACTTAGCGCCGTGCCCGCGCGCATTCAAGTTCGGGTCCGCGACAGACTGGCCGTGGATACTATAACGTTACGCGCTGTCTGCGGTTCGGCGCAGCAGCCATCGGCGCGCCGCGACGACCGCCCAGATCGCTTCGACGAGGCCGAACGGCCAGGCGCCCTGCAGGAAACCGTAGGCCGAGCCGAGCGCGCAGGAGACAGCGAAGGCCAGGATGAACCAGGGGCTGCGATCTTCGGCCGCATAGCAGACGAGCATCATCGTCACGGCGAATAACCCGAACAGCGTCAGCGCATCCATTCCGCAGCAGAACTCCTGTTGTAACGCTGTTGATATCTGAGCATGCTTGGGATGGAATATCCATCCAGCGTCGCCGCCCGGAAAGGACTGCCCCATGAAGCGCATGCATGTTCACGTCGCGGTCAAGGATATCCCGCAATCGGTCGGCTTCTACTCGGCGCTGTTCGGGGCCGAGCCGACGGTCGTGAAATCAGACTATGCCAAATGGATGCTCGACGATCCCCGCGTCAATTTCGCGATCTCGAGCCGCGGCCGCGACCCGGGCCTCGACCATCTTGGCATTCAGGTCGAGAGCGCTGAAGAGCTCGGCGAGGTGTACGGACGGCTGCGCAAGGCCGGCGGCGAGGTCATCGAGCAGGGCCAGACGGTGTGCTGCTATGCCAAGTCCGAGAAGTCGTGGATCGACGATCCCGCGGGGATCGCCTGGGAGACGTTCCATACGACCGGTGAGAGCATCGTCTATGGCGACGGCACCGGCGAGCGGACCGCGCGAGTGGCGCACGAGAAGCAGGAAGACAAACTGAGCGCGTGTTGCGCACCGCAGCCCAAGGCCGCGCCGCCGGAGGCTTCGGCTTGCTGCAGCTCGTGAGTATGGAGCGGCCGAGGGGCCGGCTCTGCGCGAGTCCACGTTGGCCTTAACCGTCCGATAACTGATTTTCCTAACCACCCCTTGGGTTGTGTTCCCGTACAAGGGCATCCACAGGGGCAGGAAAATGTCGGTTGTCTCAGCGAGCAGCGTGCCGGAATACCGGCGGCTGTCGATCAAGGGTGTGTTGCGCGCCAGCAGGATGGGCGCGATTCAGTGGCTCGTCTTGAGCGCCGCGCTGCTGGTGCTCGCCATCACGCTTGGCACCGGCTATCTCGCGCTGCAGTTTCGCGAGCGCGCGCTGGAGATGTCCGAGCGCGAGCTCAACAACACTGCGCTGCTGCTGTCGCGGCATTTCGACCAGCAGCTTACAGATCTCCAGCATGTCCACGACGACATCGTGAATTACCTGCGGGCCGAGCAGGTCGAGACCGCCGATCAGTTCGAAAAGAACATGTCACTCCTGAGCGCGCACGAGATGCTGCGCACGCGGCTGGCGGCGCTGCCGCATGTCGGCGGGCTCAATCTGTTCAACGCCAAGGGATGGCTGATCAACTCATCCGAGATGTGGCCGGTGCCCGACATCAGCGTTGCGGACCGGCGCTATTTCCACGAGTTCACTTCGGGGCGGCCGACCTCACCCGTGATCGTCGAGCCCGCAATGAGCAAGGTGACCGGCAACTGGACCACGATCTTTGCGCGCAAGATCACCGGGCGCAACGGCGAGATCATCGGCTTCGCGAGCCGCGGCGTCGAGCCGAGCCATTTCGAGGATTTCGTCGCCTCGCTGGCACTGAGCGGCGACACCGTGATTTCGATGATCCACCGCGACGGCACCATCATCGCGCGCTATCCGCAGGATGCCAGCGTGATCGGCAGCAACATCATCAACCTGCCGGTGTTCCAGAAGGTCATCAGCTTTGGCGGCAACACCTCGGGACGGTTCGTTGGCGCTTCGGGCGAGGAGAACGTCGGTGCGGTCAGATCGCTGTCGCATTTTCCAATCCTGATCCTCGCTACCACGAAGACATCGAGCGCGCTGGAGGACTGGCGCACCCAGACCAAACTGCAATTCTGCGCAGCCGTGTTGGCAGTATTGATCATCAGCTTCGCGGTCTTCCTGATCGTCCGTCAGTTGCAGCGGCAGCACGATGCGGCAAGCCGCAGGCTGTCCGAGAAGAGCCAGCACCTCGACACCGCCATCAATACCATGACGCAGGGGCTGCTGCTGTTCGACGCCTCGGCGCGGCTCGTGATCTGCAACCAGCAATATATCGATATGTTCGGCCTCTCGCCTGATGTCGCCAGGCCAGGCTGCCATCTGCGCGACCTGATCCTGCATCGCCAGGCGATCGGCTCGTTTGTCGGCGACGTCGACGAGTACTGCGCCCGCTTCACCAATCCGAAGGGCGATGAGGTCCGGGACTCCGTGATCATGACGCCGGATGATCGCAGCATCCGCCTGATCTACAAGCGTGCGCCCGACGGCGGCTGGGCCACCACTCTCGAGGACGTCACCGACGGGCGGCGTGCGCAGGCGCGGATCGAGTATCTCGCGCATTACGATGCGCTCACCAATCTGCCGAACCGGACGCTGTTCCAGCGCCACGCGGAAGGCCTGCTGCTCGAGGCCGCCACGCGCGAGTTCGCCATCCATTACATCGATATCGACGAGTTCAAGCGGATTAACGACACGCTGGGCCATCTGATCGGCGATGAGTTTCTGCGGCGCGTGGCCGAGAAGTTGCGCCAGTCGGTCGGGTCGAACGACTTCATCGCGCGGCTCGGCGGCGACGAGTTCGCGGTCGTCCAGCACGACATCACCTCGGACGACGACGTCGGCGACCTGGTCGCACGCATCTATCAGTCGCTGCGCACGCCGTTCGACTGCCTCGGCCATCATTTGTCGAGCGACGCCAGCATCGGCATTGCGATCGCCCCGCGTCACGGCTCCGATCTGTTTCGCCTCCTCAAATGTGCCGACCTTGCGATGTACGCCGCCAAGGCGGCGGGCCGCAGGACCCATCGCTTCTTCGATCCGGCGATGGAGGCGCAAGCCAATCTGCGCCGCGCGCTGGAGGCCGATTTGCGTATCGCGCTGGCCGAGGGCGGCTTCGAGCTGCACTACCAGCCGCTGGTCGACCTGCGCAGCGACGAGGTGACCGGCTGCGAGGCGTTGCTGCGCTGGCGGCATCCCGTGCGCGGCATGATCTCGCCGGCGGAGTTCATACCGGTTGCCGAGGAGACCGGGCTGATCGAGGAGATCGGGCAGTGGGTGTTGCGCACCGCCTGCACCGAGGCGGCAGCCTGGCCGGCGCATGTGCGCGTCGCGGTCAACGTCTCGCCGATCCAGTTCAAGTCGGAGACGCTGGCGCTGAAGGTTGCGAATGCACTTGCCGAGAGCGGGCTCGATCCGCGCCGGCTCGAGCTCGAGATCACCGAGGCGGTGCTGATCGCCGACGACGATGCGGCGCTGGTCACGCTCGGCCAGCTCCGCGCGCTCGGTGTCCACATCGCGCTCGACGATTTCGGCACCGGATACTCGTCGCTGCAATATCTGCAACGCTTCCCGTTCGACAAGATCAAGATCGACCGCAGCTTCGTCAAGGAAGTGACCCGCAACAGCGGCTCGGCCTCGATCATCCGCGCCGTGGTTTCGATCGCAGCCGACCGCAACATGATCACCACTGCCGAGGGCGTCGAGACCGATCAGCAGCGCGACACCGTGCAAATGCTCGGCTGCACGCAGATGCAGGGCTACCTGTTCAGCAGGCCGGTTCCTGCGCGGGACCTGCGGACGCTGCTCGCGGCCGATTGCGTCGCCGCCTGAGCGCCTGTCGATCCGGTCCGTCAGGAACAATCGTCGCCGTCTCCGATTGAGAGTGGAAGCTCTTGAGAGGCGAGGCGGTCCATGAAAAGCAAGGTCGTGTCCGATGCGCCCAGCGCGCAGGTTCACGTCGTCGTGCTCGATAGCGGCGAGGAAGCGTTCGGCGCGCTGACGAAGTTCGCCAATGATGCGAAGGTGACGGCGGCATCGCTCACCGCGATCGGCGCGTTCGAGCGGGCAACCGTCGGCTGGTTCGATTTCGCATCCAAGAGCTATCGGAAGATCGAGATCAACGAGCAATGCGAGGTGCTGTGCGCGATCGGCGATATCGCGACCGGCGACGACGGCAAGGCCAGCCTGCATATTCACATCGTGCTCGGACTGTCGGATGGATCGACGCGCGGCGGCCATCTGCTTGCCGGCATCGTTCGGCCGACACTGGAGGTTGTGGTCACCGAAGCCCCTGCCAGGCTTCGCCGGCGGAAGCGGGCCGAGCTCGGCATTGCCCTGATCGATCCAGCCGCGACCGCCTGACGCTTTCCGCCGAAAAGTTCCTAAAAATCGATTTGCCGACGCTGAGGATCGGAACCGAACCCCTGGAACCGCGTTCCCTTGCGGGGCTCGACCGGCAGGCGATTAATGAAAACCGCAGCAACGTCCGCGGCCATGCTGCTGTTTGCCTCATGCATGGCAAACGCAGAGAGTGGCCTTGCGTCCTATTATCGTGGCATCGGCAGGAGTGGCGAGATGACCTGCGCGCATCGCAAGCGGCCATTCGGCAGCATGATCACCGTCTCGTATCTGGGAAAATCGATCCGGTGCCGCGTCAACGACCGCGGCCCGTTCGTTCGTGGACGGATCATCGATGTGTCGACCACGGCGGCCCGCGCGCTCGGCATCCTTCAGCTCGGCGTCGCGCATGTCGTGATCCAGTAGAGCGCGGCCGGCAGCAGGATCAGGGCTTGGAAGCGGTCGCCCGCTGCTCGGCGATCGCCTTGCGGAGCGTCCGTGACAGCGCCTCGACCGAATAGGGTTTCTGGATCAGCTCGAAGCCGCTGTGCGCGTTCTCGGCGAGCACATTGCTGTAGCCGCTGGTCAGCACCACCGGCAGGCCGGGAAAGCGATCGCGGATGAGTCCGGCGAGCTCGACGCCGTTCATGCCCGGCATGATCACGTCGGAGAACACCAGGTCGGCGGCAAATTCGTTCTCCGAGAGGATCGAGAGCGCGGCCTTGGCATTGGCCGCGCGCTTGACCGAATAGCCGAGATCCTCGAGCAGCTCGGTGGAGAACTGGCCGACATCGTCGTTGTCCTCCACCACGAGGACGCGATAGCCGCGCCCGATCGAAGCCTGCTCGGTGCCCGCGCGGGCTGCGACCTTGGCGTCCGCCGGGCGCATCGCGTGCGGCAGATAGATGGTGAAGGTCGCACCGTGCCCGGGCGTAGAGGTGACCTCGATGTCGCCGTCGGATTGCTTGACGAAGCCGAAGGCCTGGCTCAATCCGAGACCCGTTCCTTTGCCGACCTCCTTGGTCGTGAAGAACGGCTCGAAGATCGCGTCGAGATTTTCCGGCGAGATGCCGGTGCCGGTGTCCTGGATCGAGACCGTAACGAAATCGCCGCTGCGCGAGGCCTGGGCGCGCAGGGCGGGGATATTCTTGACCTTCCGGACGCCGATCGTCAGCTGGCCTTCGCCGCTCATGGCATCGCGGGCGTTGACCGCGAGATTGAGTAGCGCGGTCTCGAACTGGCCGATGTCGGCGATCGCAAAGCAGTCGGGATCCTCGATCCTGACCTCGATGTGGATCCGCGCGCCGACCAGCGGGCGGATCAGCTGCGTCACGCTGTCGACCTGCGTGCCGACATTGAACACTTCCGGATTGAGCGGTTGCCTGCGCGCGAATGCCAATAGCTGGGCGGTGAGCTTGGAGGCCCGCTCCACGGTCTCGGAGATCGCATCGATATAGCGGCGGCGCCGGTCATCCGGCAGATCGCGGCGGCGCAGGAAGTCGGTCGCGGAGCGGATGATGGTGAGCAGGTTGTTGAAATCGTGCGCGACGCCGCCGGTGAGCTGGCCGACCGCTTCCATCTTCTGCGACTGCCGCAGTGCTTCCTCGCCGCGGCGCCGTTCGGTGATATCGACGGCCTCCGGCACGGCGCCGACGATGGTGCCGTGCTGGTCCTGCAGCGGCCGCATCGCGAAATCGAAATAGCGTTCGCCGATCGGCAGGCGCAGCTGCATCTCGATCTTGACTTCCTCGCCGCGCATCACGGTCGCGAAGGCATTCTGGATCACGCGCGGCATGCCCTCGGTCGCGGCGAACCACGGCGTGTCCCAGAACGGCTTGCCGACGACGTCGGCGGCATCGGTACAGATGCCGGCCAGCGCCGTCTGGTTGGTGTAGAGCAGGCCGCCATCGCGGTTGAGCAGCATCTGGTATTGATGGCTGGTTTCCAGGATCGCGCGCGTCTGCGCTTCGCGGGATTCGAGCTGCGCGGTGCGCTCCAGGATGCGCCGCTCCAGCGACTCGTTGAGCTTGCGCAGCTCGATCTCGGCTTCCTTGGCCGCCGTGATGTCGTGGGCGACGCCGATGAAGCCGATGTGCTTGCCGTTCGGGTCCCAGCGCGGCTGCGATTCCGAGCGCAGCCAGCGCCAATCGCCTGCGGCGTTCCGATAGCGGGCCTCGAGCACGAATGGCTTCAGCGAGAGCTCGCCGGTGATCTGCTCCTGCAGGATTTGCGGCAGGTCATCCGGATGCAGCGCCTTGCGCCAGTCGAACACGATCGCTTCCTCAAACGGCAGTCCAAGGAAGTCGAGATAGGCCTGGTTGGCAAAGGAGCGGGTGCGGTCGAGCTTGGTCACCCAGATCGGCACCGGCGCGCTGTCGGCGATCAGGCGGAAGCGCTCTTCGCTCTCGCGCAGGGTCTCCTGTGCCAGCATCTGATCGGTGACGTCGAGATCGGCGCCGACCAGCCGCAGCGCACGGCCGCTGCGGTCGCGCTCGATCTTGGCGACGACGCGGATCCAGCGGCTCTCGCCGTCGTTCGGGCGGATGATGCGGTATTCGGCCGTGTAGTCTTCGCCGCCGGCCTTGAGCACGCCGAACAGGTGCCGGATCGTGCGCTCGCGATCCTCGGGGTGGATGCGCGCGACCCAGTTCTCATAGGTCTCGTTGACCTCTTCGGGTGGCAACCCATGCACCAGGAGATATTCGGGAGAGCGGCGGTTGCGCACGCCGTCGCGGAAATCGATCTCTAGCCCGCCGACCCGCGCGATGCGCTGGATCCGCGCCAGCTCCGCCTCGCGCTCCTGGAGCTCGCGATGGGCGCGATCGCGTTCGCGCGCGATCTCCTCAAGATGCTGCCGCAGCCGTTCGGCTGCCGCAGCTTCGGGAAGCACATCAGCGGGATCAGATGGGGTCATACGCGCCGGCAACCTCTCGGTGCAGTTTCACACAGGACGCGGCGGCTTTGCCAGCTTGATTTACGGCAATCGTTAGGCCGAGTCATTCCGGGGCGATGCGAAGCGTCGAACCCGGAATCTCGAGATTCCGGGTTCGCTTCGCGCCCCGGAATGACGATGCAATCCACGAGCTCTTCACTTGGCTTTCGGCGGCCGGCAATTATAGGCCCGGCGGAACCCGGCCGCCTGCGCATCCTCCTCGGAGCAGAACCAGCGATCCGGATTGCCGAGGCCCGGGTAACTGCGGCACGCCTGCAGGTGGTAGATGCCGACATTGCCGGTGACGCGGGCGCGCACGGCGTACTTGCCCTTGATGTTGCAGCTGGCCGGCATCGGCAGGTCGTCGGGGAAGAGCGCGTTGCGGATCTGCTGGTCGCGGTCGGCGGGGCAGGCGTTGCCGAGCAGGGCGCCGTCCTTCCTGGCCGTACGAAAATCGCGTGGCGCCACGAAGCAGCCCTTCCAGAGCCCGGCGCGGCTGTCCTTGGCGGTGGCTTCATCCGACTTGAATCGGCCAGTGGCCGAGTTTTCGACATTGAGAGCGTAGCCCTTCTGGACCAGCACCTGGCTGAGGCTGGTCGGATCGCCCTCGATCTTGCAGACGCCGAGGCGGCGTTTCTTGAAGGTCGGATCGACGCCGATATCGTCGCAGTGAATTGGCTTGCCGCCGATCAGCCTGGTCAGCTGGTCGCGCGCCTCGATCCCGCAGGTCCAGGCGTCGGCGTGCTCGTCGATGCAGAGCTGATCGACCGCCGGCGCGTCGATGCCGTCGAGCCGATAGGTCGTGTTGCCGAGCTGAATGGTGCCGGCGTCCTTGATGACCGCTGACGCCGTAGGGCCTGCGGTTGCAGTCAGGCTGGTGGTTGCAGACAGGAAGGCCAGGAGAAGCGTCGTGGCGACCGGATTTCGAAACCGCATTTTCTCAACTTCAGATCTTTGGCGGGCAGCCGAACTTCTAGCACAAGCCGGTACGATCCAACCAAGGACTGTTGGCGAGTGGGGGCGTGCGCACCGTCACGTCCCGATCGGCATTCCGCGACGTAGAACGGCCGGACAATTGCCATTGAAGGGATGCGCATGGGCGAGTTTCGTTATCAACGTCCTCCGCCGAAATCGTCACCGGCATTTGGAGCCTGCAATGCCTCGCGCGCTGGCGGCGGAAGAGAAAGACGGCCCAGGAGGCCGCGCCCGATCAAAGATCCAATTGACTTGATGGGAACAAAATGGGAACATGATGCACCACCTGAATCCCGGATACCCCATGATGTCTGCACGGCCCGAATCTGACGACGATGACGGGCTGGAAGCCGCTGTCGATCAGGCCATTTCCGCCTGCGGGGGGAATCTGCGTGCCACTATCCGGGCGCTGATCGTGGCCAATGAATTCCTGGAGAGCGAGGTCAGCGAGCTGATGAAGGCCGTCGCGAAGGCTCATTCGCATGGCCGCTTCAAGACCTATTCGGGCTGAAATATCGATCGGGCTACCGCCAAGGACTGACCATGGACTGGCCGGGCAGCGGGCAGGGTCTGCATTAGACCGTTGCCTCCGGGGTAATTTGCTGTACCAACGGAGTGGTTACGCCCAATCGCCCGTGCCAGATTGCGCGGGGAGGAATCCTGCCAAATGGACAATTCGAAGTCCGAAAAAGCCCAAGCAAGAAGAGCATGTTCAAACGAATCCTGATCGCCAACCGCGGCGAGATCGCCTGCCGGGTCATCAAGACTGCGCGCCGTATGGGGATTGAGACGGTTGCCGTCTATTCCGAGGCCGACCGCGACGCGCTGCATGTCGAGATGGCCGATGAGGCCGTGCTGATCGGACCGCCCGCTGCGGCCGAGAGCTATCTTTTGATCGACAAGATCGTCGAGGCCTGCCGCAAGACCGGCGCGCAGGCGGTGCATCCCGGCTACGGCTTCCTGTCCGAGCGCGAGGCGTTTCCGCGCGCGCTGGAAGCCGCCGGCATCGTCTTCATCGGTCCGAACCCCGGCGCCATCGCCGCGATGGGCGACAAGATCGAATCCAAGAAGGCCGCGGCGAAGGCGAAAGTCT
>NZ_JAGKJL010000074.1:0-37723 GCF_020329495.1 Bradyrhizobium australafricanum
TCGAACCGCAGCGTTGCCGAATGGGGCACCGTGTTCGCCGACCCGGTGGTCGCCACCGCGATCCTCGACCGGCTCTTGCATCACAGCCACGTGCTGACCATCCGCGGCGACAGCTACCGGCTCCGCGCCAAGCGCAAGAGCGGCCTCATCAAGCCGCCCGCCGCTGACGGCCCTCCGGTCGGCTCCGCCTCCCTCCGTCCCGTCAGCGGCGGAGCCAACCTTCAACCAACATCATGAACCCGAGGGTGGGGGCAGTTCTTCATGACGCAAAGGGGGCAGTTCCGGATGGCGTTTGACAGCCAGGCAAAGACCTCTCCGCAGAGACAGCGGGGGAATCCTGCTTGCGAGGTCCGGAAACTTGTAGAATCATTGTGGGGCCAAATCCCGACGCGGGACTGGCAAGTGGCCCCGACATCGGCCTCCGCAGGCTCCCAAGGTTGTCGGGGCCACTCCTATTTCGGTTCGGACGGCCTGTCTGATGAGCACAAAGAGGCCCCAGCGAAGGGTACAAGCTGGGGCCAAGGAAACCACTCTAACCAAGAGGTCCCGAAACGCCGCTTCCGCGGTCTCTCGGCTTTAGGGGGTGGTTCGTTTGTTCCAACGCTCGGCCGCCTGCCTAACGGTCGGCGCATTGGGACCGAAAGCTGAACATTTCTTGCAGACTACAAATTTTGGGTCGATGTCGCTGTGGATCCAAACTTCCGAACCGCCGCAGAAGGGACAGGGCCGCAACGGTTGTACAGAAATGGGGAAACCGCGCAGCGGATCGATAGCAGGGCTGTCGCTAGGCTTCCTAGGCATCTTAACACGAGCGTTTAGGTCAGCAGTTCTGGGCCGAGGTCGACGACCTCGACGAAATGATGACCGACGTCGCTATTGAAGCCGATGAAGTCCCACTTCACGCTGTCGCCTCGGCAAGCAGCGCCGGTGAAACGTGCCGGCTGCCACTCGGGATTTTTCATGCTTGAGCGCACAAGGACCCAATAGAAGCGACCTGGAATCAAATGTGTGACGTCGGTCATCGAATCATTTGCAGCAGCGCGGTGAGGCGAGCGCCGGGCCGAGTTGCCTGATTACTGCACACAACAGTGCCGACAGGGGCCCCAGCGAGATTAGAGTGGACTCTCCGGGCGACGTCGGGGGCACGTTCACCCGAACTCATAACTGGAGTGCGGCAAACCTGTTCCTAAGAGAACCGACCGCGATACTTTGCCGAGCAGGGCCAACGCGCGGCATTTGCCGTTTCGACCCAAGCATTAAGTTCAATGTTGAACCGTTACGTCCTGAGGTAGCTTACCCTCATCACCGACCGAGGCTCTGCCCGTAGGCGTCGGTGGCTGAGAGACCGATAGCGCTCCCGCCTGCACAACAGGGAGCGCGGCTATGGCCGAACAGCGCAACTATCATCATGAGCAAATGTGGTTTGAAAAGCTCGCCGGTTATGCACGCGAGTTGATCCAGCACTCGCTCAAACTCCTCAATGAGCCGGTGCCGGATACGTTTGTGGGCCGCAAAACCCATGAGCCCTTTCCTCAAGAGGAAAGCAGATATGGAACCAACGATGGAAAATCGGGCTTATCCCATGACAGGGCGGGAACAGAGACGCCGTTGTAAGGATGACGATGATCGATCCACTGTTCGCGCGCTCTCAACTTGCTATCGAAGATAGCCACACGCTGCGCATACAACGAAAATTACTCACCGATCAGCGCGACGCGCAGCTGGCAGAACTGCGGCAATCCATTCATGACAGCGCCAGCGCCCGCGCAGAGATCAAGGCGCACCGAGACAACAGCGAGTAAGAACGCCTCAATTGGCGGGCCTCTGCGCGGCGAAAAGAAACGGCCCCAGCACCCTTGGAAGTGGTGCTGAGGCCGTTCCTCATTCTCACGCCGAACCGCCGCTGCGGGTAATAGACGGCCCCTCTGGGCTGTAAATTGACCTTGATGAAACAGCCTGCCCAGTGCTTGGACCATCGAATCAAAGCGTGAGCCAGTCAATTAACTTACGTGAATCAAAAATAAATAAGTTGCTCCCGGATGCTTTAATGCTGAGCGGCCTAAGCCGCAACTATCCCAGCCTCAATCCGTTGCCCCTCCGGCTCCTGATGGAGGAAAAGCTCATGGGACTGATCCGACGTCGCGTCGTACAGACCGAAACGCTTGAAGAGCGGCTAGAAGGCCACGCCAAAGAGCTGCGAGACCGAGCCAAGGCGATGCCGGCAGGTGTCGAGAAAGAAGCACTGTTGAAACGAGCGCGGCAAGCTGAGACCGGCGCTCATATCAGCGAGTGGATTCAGTCGCCCGGCCTACAATCGCCCGGTGAGGAAAGCCAGGGAACGAACTAAAATCGCAAGACTCAGTTTGCTAGCTCCCGCGTCTCTGCCCCCGAGCCCTCCGGGAGTAGCGATCTCCGGCGCCTGTGAAAACATCCAGCGCCGGTCGCTGGTTCGGTCCCAAGACCGCGCTCGTCATCGCGGCTGTTGAGCGGAAATGACCCAGCGGAAAAGCGGCTGCGAAAACTCGTCGGTGACTTCCATCTCCCAGTCTCGTCCTGGCTTGAGCTTCCCGTCAACGTCCTGCAGCATCCGTCCAGCCATGACCGTTGCCTCTTACCAGGCAGCGTGGCGTCGGCAGCTCTTCGCCCTCATCATCGCGATTGATGGTATCGTGTCGAACGTGAAAGAAGTATCGAGGCATTTGCCCTTGAGCGGGCGCGGGCAAGGGCTTTTCGGCCAATGCCGTTCTGCCGCGAACGGTAATTGCCAATGTCCTCAACAAAAGGACCGTTCCTAACGTGCCCGTTTCTTCGTGGTCGCGGCGCCAAGGCGCCGCTCCACACGCTTGCGGCCGGTGCCGACCTTCTTGACGGCCTTCTTTACCGACGCTGCCGACTTGCCGCTCTTCTTCGCCTCATAGCGCACCTCGAAATGCTGCCCGCCGGCGACGCGCGCACGGTCCTGCTTGCGACCGCGCGCGGTCTGCTTCTTCGCTTTGTTTGCCATTCAGGCCTCCAAATCAGGCCGCAGCTCCTGTGCGGCAAATCGGGAACAGCGATTCACCCGCGTCGGTTCCTAACCTGCATAGCGGGCATAAGTGCTGCCTCGGCGAAGGCTCGGTTGACGCGGATGCTATAATTGGCGGTGTCGATTGATTCGAGACCCAATCATGAAGACCACTGCCCAACGTCGCCTGCCGCTGCAGGCCAGCCGCCCCGCCTATCGCAGCCTCCAGGGCTGGGCGCTTGGCATGCTGATCGAACATCATGCGGTGCGAGAGTGCGAACACCACGGCCATGTGCTCGATCGCGCCGACCCGGATGCGCGGAACCGGGCGCGTGAAGCGGCGTGGAACCAGCCCTTTCCGGGCGCCACGCCGGAAGAATGCCAGGCCGCGATCGACGAAGTCCTGCGCGGGATCGGCGAGACCTGTCCCGACTGCTAGCCGAGACTCCCCTTCGCTGGCCGGCGTCCTATATTGATACCATTCAGTGTAGGTGGAGTTTTGAGTATGGCCCCGCGCGCCAATTGGAAGGGCTTTCTGCGGTTATCCCTGGTGACGTGCCCCATCGCGCTGTTTCCGGCGACCACTGAATCCGACAAGATCAGTTTCAATCAGATCAACAAGAAAACCGGCCACCGGATCAAATATCTGAAGGTCGACGCCGACACCGGCGAAGAGGTTTCGTCCGACGACATCATCAAGGGCTACAAGGTCGACACCGACCGATACCTCGAGATCAGCAAGGACGAGCTCGAGAACATCGCGCTGGAATCGACGCGCACCATCGAGATCGACGAGTTCGTGCCCAGGAGCGAGATCGACGATCTGTATCTCGTGCGGCCCTACTACATCGTCCCCGATGGCAAGGTCGGCCACGACGCCTATGCCGTCATCCGCGAAACCATCAGATCGCTCGATAAAGTCGCTCTCGCCCGCGTGGTTCTGACCAACCGCGAGCACGTCATTTCGCTCGAGGCGCGCGACAATGGACTGATGGGCATGCTGCTGCGCTATCCCTATGAGGTGCGCGATTCAGCCGAATATTTCGAGGACATCCAAGACGTGAAGATCACGAAGGATATGCTGGATCTCGCCAAGCATATCGTCGAGCAGAAGTCGGGCCATTTCGAGCCCGACAAGTTCGAAGACCACTACGAGCAGGCGTTGCAGGAACTGCTCGACCAGAAGCGCAAGGGCCAGCCGATCGCGGCGACGCGAAAACCCTCACCGAGCAATGTGTTCAACCTGATGGACGCCTTGAAGCAGAGCATCCAGAGCGGCGGCAAGCCGGCGCCCAAAATCCACCAGGGCGAAGAAGGCGCCGGCCAAGGCGCGCCGCAAAGCGGGCTGACGTGCCCGTCCGGCTGTTCCAGCCATGTATCCCAAGCGCGGGCCAGGCTGTGCCCAGCGGCACCGCCTGGCTACATGAGATCAAGCACGATGGCTACCGCCTGATCGTCCAGCGCGATGGCAACCGCGTGCGGCTGTTCACCCGCAAAGGCCATGATTGGAGCACCCGTTTTCCGCTCATCGCCGAGGCGGCGCTTCGCAACCGTTGTCAGCGGTTTGTGATCGATGGCGAAGCCATGCTGCTCGGCATCGATGTCCGGAGCGACTTCAACGGCCTGCACTCGCGCCGGCATGACAACGAGGTGCAGCTCTATGCCTTCGACATCCTCGCGCTCGAGGGCGACGACCTCCGCAAGCTGCCGCTGCACCTGCGCAAAACCAACCTCGCCCGTATCCTAGCTCGCCGTATCGACGGGATCTTCCTGTCCGACTTCGAGCAGGGCGAGATCGGTCCGGACCTCTATCGCCAGGCCTGTCTGATGGGCCTCGAGGGCCTAGTCTCCAAGCGGGTCATGGACGCCCTGTCGTGAGCGACGACTGCCCCATCTGCGACGGCCCCCGCTGGGTTTGCGAGAACCACCCGGACCGGCCATGGCAGGGCGAGAGAGCCAGCACCTGCGGGGGCGCCGGCGCACCCTGCCCGGCCTGCAACAAGGCGAACGGAGGCGAGATGCCGTGCCTGCCGAAGGATTTTCGGACCACGTTCGACAAGCGGGGCTGGCGGCACTGAAAACTTGCTGGTTTAAGCGGCGCGCCGTGAGACATCGGCACCCATCCGCTCGCGCCGCCTCACGACGCACCGGCTTAGCTGCTTTGACGGGCGCACCAGGTCCGGCCCGGTTAGCCGAAACGGCACGGCACGGCGATGTTTCGCCGTAGTGTGGATCCCTTGTCCAAAAGAACGCGGCTCTACCGTGTTCTCTCGATGACATGTGGCACGCGTGTCAACTCGGCACTGGGCGAGAACCGCGCCGTAGGCGCCTCGCCAACCCTTCATCCTTCAACAATATGAATCGATGTACAGGGACCGATTCATAAGTTGAATTGGACGTGGATTCGCCCATGCGCGATTCTGTCGTCATGATCGCCCAGCCCTATCGGTCCTACGTTGAACGGCAAGACGTCTCGAAGAACATGGCCCGGGTTCTACGCCATGTCGATCGAGTTGACGCTGTTCGGCGAAATTTGCCTGACGCGTCGCTGGGGTCGCATCGGATCGCGCGGACAGAGAATGGCGCATACTTTCACGACCGAAAGGGAAGCGGTTGCGTTGTTTCTCAATCTGCTTTGCCAGAAGCGCAAGCGTGGCTACCGTCCGACGGGACTGCCGGCACGCGATCCTTCTTTTACCGTTGACTGCGAATCGCGTTTGCGCTCGCCGTTTGCGGACGCCGCCCCCGACTTCGATTGAAAGGATCTCACCAATTGACGGCCACTGCTGGCGGTCATCGGGCTGACTTCGATCGAAAGTGCGAGCGTATCACCCAGACCGGGCTTGAGCTTTCGCGGAAGTTGCAGCCTGTCTGGCGCCGGCTCCGGGGCCGGCAGTGCAGCTCGCGACCGCCGAATTCATGCGGGAGGGTCACTATATTCGCCATCTCCGCCGCACGAAGCGCGCTTATGTCGCAAGGCGCGAGGCGTTGACTCGGGGACATGGTGAGCGCGATGGGAAACGTCTAGGACGTCAACGCCTCCAGCGCCGAGCTCTCCTCCGACAGGCGCAGGTCGATGAACTGGCGCCGGATGACCGACAGCCGTGTCGCCAGCAGGCTGCGGTAGCGGTGGATGTTGTTGCGGTGCACGGATGCGGGCAAGTTTCTCATCAAGCATCTTCGTCACTCGTTCGTCTCCTAGGCCGCGGTCCGCTCGAGCGGCCGCAGCCGCATCGGCTTGCCGCCAGGGGGATTCCGCGGTCCTTCATCCAGCGCGCAGAGCGCCTCCAGGATCTCGTCGATGGTGACCGGCGCCTTCAGCCCGTCGGGTGCCCGCAGCGAGGGGCACGACGCGATCGCGGAAGCGTCGGAAGCCCATGACGCCAGGACGGCGCGCTTCTCGGAAAGACTGAGGGTCGGATCGGAGACCACGTCCCGGGGATGTTCGAACACAATGCCGGGATGAAGCAGAGCATCTAGATCGACTATATTGTCGTGAAGAGCAGTCGTCGGCCGCATGGCTGCCTCCATCCATTTCGAAGACGAGTTGAAGGATTGCCGCGCGGGATTTCCCGCGCGGCTCGGATCGATCCTGGCCGTCTAGTCCGGTTCAGGCGGCCTTGGCTTCGATCTGGGTCACGTTGCTCGGGGCGACGCCGTTGATCTCGATGCGGCGCGGCTTCATCGCCTCGGGGATCTCCCGCTGCAGGTCGATGACGAGCAGGCCGTTCTCGAAGCGGGCGCCCTTGACCTCGACGTGGTCGGCGAGCGTGAACTGGCGCTTGAAGTTGCGCGCCGAGATGCCGCGATGCAGGAAGGTCCTCTCCTCCTTCTCGCTCTTGCGACCTTCGAGCGTGAGCACGTTCTGCTCGACCGTCAACGCGACCTCTTCCGGCATGAAGCCGGCGAGCGCGACCGAGATCTGGAAGCGGTTCTCGTCGAGACGTTCGATGTTGTAGGGGGGATAGGTCTCGTCGGCGGTCCGCTGGACCTCATCGAGAACGTCGAAAAGGCGGTCGAACCCGATGGTCGACCTCCAGAGGGGAGTCCAATCATACCTCATATCCAAATCCTCCTTGGAGCAAGATGGGTACGAGCAGGCTCCGGACACCGTCCGGCGCCCGACTCAAGTCGCGGGACCCGAAGGCGTCCCGGCCGCCGCGATGGCGACGTCGAAAAAATTTGGAAGCCCGGAAAAAGTTTCAAGACCCCGGCGCGATTTTTTTGCGCAAGGAATCGGGATGGTTAATGCAGCCTTGCCTGATTCAGTCCCCCCAGAGCGGCCTGCAGTCGTTCTCTTCCCTTTTCCGGCCCTCACGCTCATGTGTCCGCGCACCTATTGCAGTACGATCGTAATTTAATATTATGCCCGTAATTTCGATCGCTCTGGGGCGACGAGATGCCCCCTCTCCGCTCTTTTGGAGGATTCCATGGACCACACGACCGCCGCTTTACGCCGACCCGCTCTCCGGGAAACCGCCGACCTGACCTCGCTCGGGCTTGCAGCGGCTGCCGCCGCAGTCCGCAACGGCGACATCACGTCGGAGGCCTACACCGCTGCACTTTTGCAGCGCGCCAGGACCCTTGCTGACTTAAATGCCTTCATCACCATCGACGAGGCCACCCTGCTCGCGTCCGCGCGGGAAGCAGATAAGGCGCGTGCCACCGGGTCGGCGGCCCCGCTTCTGGGCGTGCCGATCGGAGTAAAGGACAGCTATCTAACGAGAGGGCTTTCAACAAGTCTTGGTCTGGAAGGGCTCGCGAACTTCGTGCCCCACGAAGACGCGGACGCCGTTCTCGCCATCAAGGACGCGGGCGCCCTGGTCTTCGGCAAGAACAACCTGGTTGAGATGTCCTATGGCTTGACCGGCCACAACGCGCGCTTTGGCCAAGTGAAGAACCCGCACGCCCGCGATCGCGTGTCGGGTGGATCGTCGAGCGGCTCCGCCACCTCCGTCGCCGCCAACATCGTACCCGCATCCCTCGGGGGCGATACTGTCGGATCAATTCGGGTGCCTGCATCGTTCTGCGGCGTGGTGGGGTTCAAGCCGACGACCGGCCGATGGCCGCGCGGCGGAGTCGCGCCGATCTCCCATACGCTCGATACCACGGGCGTGTTCGCGCGCAGCGTCGAGGACTGCGCTCTCGTCGATCAGGTCGTGACCGATGAACAGGCCGCGGAGCTCTCCAACGGCGGCTTCGACCTGAAGGGAGTCCGGCTGGCCTTCGCGCCGCGACAGTTTCTCGATCTGGTGAACGTGGAAGTCGAGGCCCGCTTCCGCGAGGTGGTTCGGCGGCTGCAGGACGCCGGCGCCGAAGTCGTTGAGGTCGATCTCGGCGACGATTTCAATGCCCTCATCCAAACCGCGACATGGGGCATCTTCGCTCATGAGACGATGGGCGCGATTTCGGAATTCCTGCGCCAGCACGACATTCCGACCACTTTCGAGGCGATCTACTCGGGTCTAAAGCCCCAGCTTCACCAAGCATGGGGGCATATCGTATTGCCGGGCGGTGGGGGCGCTACGTCGGCAGAAGCCTACCAGACCGCGCTCAACGTGAGCCGCCCGGAAATCCGGCGCCGCATCGACAAGGCGTTCGTCGCCCAAGGGGCGCAGGCGATCCTGCAGCCGACGACGCCGTGCCCGGCACCTTTGATCGAGGAGCAGGCGACAGTCCATATTGCGGGACAGGAAGTCAGCTACCTCGCTTTGGCGAATCACACCGTGTCGGCGAGCAGCGTGGGGCTGCCGGGTATCAGCCTTCCTGTTGGCTTGTCTCGCGGTGGGCTGCCGATCGGCCTTGAGCTGGACGCTCCCTTAGGAGGCGACCGTGCGCTTTTGAATCTCGCGAGCCGAGTCGAAGGCGTTTGGAGAGACTAGCGCTTAGGGCCGATAAACGGGAACAACCAATGCGTTTCGAGAAAGGTCACAAGGCGGCGACGCGACGGCATATCGTCGATGTAGCATCAAAGTGCATTCGCCGAGACGGCGTCGCTGCCGCCGGAATCGGCGGGATCATGAGCGAGGCCGGTCTGACTAAAGGGGCGTTCTCTCCCCATTTCGAGTCCAAGGAGGCGCTCGTCCGCGAAGCGCTGGCGAGCGCACTCGCCGACCAGCAGGATCGTCTCGACGGAGATCGACAGCGCGGCGCGGACCTTGAGGCTTTGATCCGGAGCTACCTCAAGCGCGTCCACCTCGGAAATCCGGCGGAAGGGTGCCCCTCGGCGGCGTTGCTTCCGGAAATCGCCCGGCAACCCCTGCCTACTCGAAAGGCCTATGAGAAGGGACTGCGGAGCTACGTCTCGGCGCTGGCCGCGCTGCTTCCGATTACGGATGCCGAGACGAGCCGTCGCCGCGCGACGGCCATCTTCGGGCTCATGGTCGGAACCCTTCAGTTCGCACGGGCGGTGCCAGATGCTGCCTATGCGGAGCAGATCCTGGAAGGCGGCATTGACGCCGCGCTGCACCTCGCGCGAGCTCCATATTCCGAAGATTGAGCGCCCCTTGGCAGGCTACTCGCGCCAGCGCCGCAGCGCGGCGTGCAGCGTTCTCTTTCCTTTTCCCACCGGTCGTCCTCGGCCCGCGAACGCTTCTCGAGAGCCTCGACCTCGGCCTGGATGGCCGCGGCGGTCTCCGCGTACTTACGCTCGGCCCTGTCCAGCGCGGCCTGCGCTTTCGCCGTCGACTTCTCGCGCCGTTCGCGATCCTTTTCTCGTGCGGCGTCCTCGCGCCGGCGCTCGGCTTCGCGGCGCTTCTGCTCCTTCTCGAAATCGGCGGCAGCCCTCCGAGCGTCCCGATCGCGGATCTTGGGAGCGGCCTTGGGAGTGGGTCGCTTCGCCGGCTTCACCCGACGCCTCTCCCGCCGAGCCCCGTCCTCGCCGGACCCGAGATAGGACGGCAGGTCCGAGTGCTTGCCGAAGCGCCCGTTCGATCCGGCCGGTCGCTTCAGCACCACGCCAGGCTTGGAGATGGTCGCGGCGACCACGTCCGGATCGTCCGACTCCTTGGCGACGCGCTGATGAAAGAGATTACTGCCGGCGCCCCACGCTTTGAGCGCCGCCTTCATCGAGGGTGCTGCGATCGCGAGATCGTAGAAGCCCAACGAGGTCTGAAAGGTCTTGAGCTTCCTGGCCATCAAGCGTGCCGGCTCGCGGCTCTCCTACCGCCTGCGCGCGACCCAGATGCCGAGCAGGAATGCAACGAACAGCGACTGCAACGGTGCCTTCACCGCCACCTCTCGCAGCCGCTCGGCCCAGCGCAACGCGACGTCCTGCGAAGGCTGCTGGAGAGGTCGCCGGCGCGCTCGGGAAATCCTATCGTTGCCATCCTGCTCGTCGATCAGCCCGGAGGCTTCCGTCATCGCCGAGGCTTCTTTCATGTCCATGCGGGTCACTCCTCCGAAGATATCGGCCCTGCTCCAACCGCCTCCAGGACATCCCGGTTCCCGCGAAAGAGGCCGCAGGCGGCTGAGCTTGCGGCCGGAAGGTCAGTCCAGCGCCAGTCGCGTCTTGAGGCGCGGCGTCATCCAATTCAGGAATGCTCGTAGCTTCATCGGAACGGGCTTTCGCGGAGAATAGACGATATGGACGGGAAGCGGCTCAGGTTCGAAGTCGTCGAGCACGATGGCAAGCGTTCCAGCCTGCTTTGCGGCGTCCATCTTGTACGACATCACCCGTGTCAATCCGGCGCCAGCGATCGCGGCCAGCACGGCTGCTTCCGAGGTGTTGACGCACAGCCGCGACTTGATCGGGGCTATCTTGGCTCGACTGCCTCGCAGGAAGCGCCAGACAGACGGCGCAACGCGATCGTCGATGGTGACGCAATCGTGGTCGGCCAGGTCGGCGAGCTGCCGCGGACGGCCCCGCGCCTCGAGGTATGAAGGGCTTCCGCAAATGACGATGCGGATCGAACCGATCCGGGTCGCGATCATGCCGCTGTCGGGCAGCGCCCCGACCCGGATCGCGATATCGATGTCCTCCTCGGTCGTATTCACTATGCGATCGGTCAACATCAGCCGCAGCGAGATCTCAGGGTAGGCCTGGAGGAACTCGATGGCCAACGGCACCAGATGCGTATGGCCGAGACCCCACGGCGCCGTCACGGCCAAGCCCCCCTTAGGAATTCGGTACTCCCCAGATACCTCCCGCTCGGCGTCGTCGACCTGCTCGATTATACGCTTGCAGACGTCGATATAAGACCGTCCGGCATCGGTCAGCGTCATCCGCCGGGATGTGCGTCGAAACAATTGGGCATTCAGCCGGGCTTCCAGCTCGGCGACTTTGCGGCTGACCGTCGCCACCGGAGTTTTAAGGCGACGCGAAGCGGCCGAGATGCTGCCCGTCTCGGTCACCGCGATGATCACCGACATCGCCTCCAGGCGGTCCACGGAAGCTCACCTTTCCGAACTTTGAGAAGTTCCTTCTCGATCTTAGGGGCTGCGCGACCGCGCTGCAACGCGGTACCCGTCAAGAAGTCCGGTCCGATCGGCCGCAGAAAACGGGAGTTCAACGATGAGCACCGTCACGACCAAAGATGGCGTCGAGATCTTCTACAAAGATTGGGGCAAGGGACAGCCGATCGTCTTCAGTCACGGCTGGCCGCTATCGGCCGACGACTGGGACGCGCAACTGCTCTTCTTCCTCGGTAAGGGCTATCGCGTCATCGCCCACGACAGGCGCGGCCATGGCCGCTCCTCCCAGGTCGGCGATGGTCACGACATGGACCACTACGCGGACGACCTCGCGGCGGTCACGGGTCAGCTCGAACTGCAGAACGCGATCCATGTCGGTCATTCGACGGGCGGCGGCGAAGTGGTGCGCTACCTCGCGCGTCACGGCGAGAACCGCGTCGCCAAGGCAGCCATCATCAGCGCAGTGCCGCCGCTGATGGTGAGGACCGACGCCAATCCGGGCGGCCTTCCGAAGGAAGTGTTCGACGACTTCCAGGCGCAGCTCGCCACGAACCGCTCCGAGTTTTACCGCGCCGTGGCGGCGGGACCTTTCTACAACTACAACCGACCGGGCGCGAAGCCCTCGGAGGCGATCATCCAGAACTGGTGGCGCCAGGGCATGATGGGCGGCGCCAAGGCCCACTACGACGGCATCGTTGCATTCTCGCAGACCAATTTCACCGCCGACCTGCGGAAGATCACCATCCCGGTACTGGTGATGCACAGCGAGGACGATCAGATCGTTCCTTACGCCGATGCCGGACCGCTGTCCGCCAAGCTTCTGAAGAACGGCACGCTCAAGACGTACGAGGGCTTCCCTCACGGCATGCCGACAACGCAGGCCGAGACCATCAACGCCGATCTTCTCGGGTTCATCGAGAGCTGAGGCCACCATGATCTCGAGACAACATTCCATATCGCGGCGCGGCTTCTGTCTGTGCTGCATCGGAGGCGCGGCCTCCGCGGCCGCGGGAGCCTGGCTGACGCCGCGCCAAGCCTTCGCCGAGGCGCGCGGCATCGTCAGCCTGATCAAGGACAGCGCCGCCTCGGCGACGATCGTCACGCACAAGCTGCGCGGCAACATCTGTGCGCTGGAAGGCTCCGGCGGGACCGTAGCCGTGCTGACGGGTCCCGATGGCAAGGTGCTGATCGACGCCGGCATCGCGGTCTCCCGCCCGCAAATGACGAAGGCCCTTGCCGAACTCGGCGCCGAGCCGATCACGCACCTGATCAACACCCATTGGCATTTCGACCATACCGACGGCAACGCCTGGCTCAACGCGGCCGGCGCGAAGATCATCGCCCAGGACAACACGCGCAAATACCTGTCCCAGGTGCAGCGCGTGGAGGAATGGGACTACAATTTCCTCGCGCTGCCGCCGGCTGCACTTCCGACCGAAACGTTCGCCGACGAGCGCAGCCTCAAGCTCAATGGCTCGACGATCGCCCTCAAACACTACGGTCCGGCGCATACCGACAGCGACATCTCCGTGAGGTTTCCCGAAGCGAATGTCGCGCATCTAGGCGATACGTTCTGGAACGGCATCTATCCGTTCATCGACTATTCGACCGGCGGCAGCATCGACGGGATGATCGCAGCCTCCGATGCCAATCTCGCGGCGACCAATGAGGAGACCATCATCATCGCCGGCCACGGCAAGGCGCTCGGCACGAGGGCCGAGCTCCGCGAATTCCGCGACATGCTGGCGGGCATCCGCGACAACGTAGCCGCACTCAAGAAGCAGGGGCGCTCGCGCGACGAGACGGTCGCGGCCAAACCGACCGCCGCCTTCGACGCCAAGTTCGGCAACTTCGTCATCGACCCCGCCTTCTTCACCCGACTGGTCTACGAAGGCGTGTGACCGATCGATGTCGATGGTGCACGTGCTCTCCAGCGCGACGTTCGCGTCGCGAGGTTGGACAGCGGGAAGTCGACCGCTTTGAGGGAAACACATGGATCGATTGTCAGGGAAGATCGCACTGATAACCGGAGGTAGCAGCGGCATCGGGTTAGAAACTGCCAAGCTGTTCGCGAAGGAAGGTGCGTTTGTCTTCATTACAGGAAGGCGACAGGCAGAACTCGAGAAAGCTGTCGCAGCGATCGGATCGAACGCCAAGGGCATTAGGGGCGATATTGCTAACCTCGGCGATGTTGATGGCCTCTTCAAGGAGATCAAGGAGGTCAAGGGCCGCTTGGATATTCTCTTCGCGAATGCTGGCCTAGGCGAATTCGCCCCTTTAGGGACGATAACCGAGGCCCACTTCGACAAGACTTTTGGCGTTAACGTGCGTGGAACCCTGTTCACCGTACAGAAGGCCCTGCCCCTCATGGGCGAGGGATCTGTGATCGTGCTGAACGCTTCGATCGCGGCCATAAAGGGAATTCCGGCGTTCAGCGTGTACGCAGCGAGCAAGGCCGCGATCAGGTCGTTTGCACGCGGCTGGAGCGTCGATCTGAGAGATAGGAAAATTCGCGTAAACGTCGTGAGCCCAGGTACGGTGCCGACGCCGGCCTACGACGGTTTCGGCATGACCGAAGACCAGATGGCTGGCTTCTTGAAAGGTCACAGCGATGTAGCACCGGTTGGAAGGGTAGGGCTGCCGAGCGAGATCGCCGAGGCAGTTCTATTCCTGGCATCCGACAAGAGCTCCTTCGTGAATGGCGCCGAACTGTTCGTTGACGGTGGCTTCGCACAGGTCTGACCTCTTCAAGCAGGTTCCAAGCTGTCCGATGCAATAAACGTCACCAGGGCGTACCGCTCGCAATGCGGCTCTCCTACTCCGGCGTCAGGCGGACTTCCGATGCGGCCGGGCCGCGGGCTTCTTCGCAGCCGCCTCCTTCGCCTTGGCCCGCGCCTGCTCCCGGGCGAGTCGACGCCGCAGACGCCGTTGGGTCTAGCCCTCGCGGGTTGAGCCAGGAAGCGGAGGTCTGGGCGCTGCAGGCGAAGACTCGGCCCGGGGTGCCTCGCTTCGCAGCTCTACGTCGGAAGGCCGGGCGGCTTCCATGAGCTCCAGCCCCGCGCGGCCCTTCTCTGTGATGCGCCAACCGCCGTTCAGGCGCTCCACCAGTCCTTGCGAGAAGATGTCGAGATCCGGCATGCGTGCGGCCAAGCGCTTCGTCCGCTCGCCCCAGTCCCGTCCGCTCGTCGCAAGGACCGCCAGGTCGCGCTTGAGGTCCGGCATGACGGCGAATCCGTCGGGATAGCTCACCAGGATCTTCAGAACCGCGACCTGGAAGTTCACGCCACCCGCTCCCGCCCGCTATCGCCACATCGTCGGCGCGCCGTGAAGAGCCTCGCGGCCGACCTGCTTCAGCCGCTCGGGCGAGGTATCGCCATTCGTCGCGGCTTCCAAAATACTTGAAGCTACGTGGGTGCGTGTGCCGGTCTCATCGCGCGATTTTGTGCACGGATTGAGACCCGTGCCCGACGGACCAGGCTGTTAGTCTTATTCAACGACAGCTTGCCGCCGAGCACATCCCGGCGCTCAATATGGCCGCCGGAGAAGTGCGTAGGCACCTTGTGTCCTAAAGAAACGGCCCCAGCACCCTTGGAGGACACAAAGCCATGAACTGGCAGCAGCAGTGCCCCAGATGCTCTGACATCCCCGAACTCGTCCGTGCCTTCCTCGATCCTGTCGGCGGGAAAACCGTGCGGCTCATGGAATGCAAATGCGGCGAACGCATCTGGAGCGACCAAATGGCAGAATGACCCAATTTGGGCTACGGCCGCCTCAGTTGGCGGCCTCTTTCATTTTCGCATCCGCCAAGGGAAAGCCGCCCTTGCTCGCGCCGGACTTTTTTCTTGGCCCAAGAAAATGCCCTCAGCGAGGGCGCTATGGCCTGCGCTTGGCTGAGGGCGCTCGGCCCGTCTGGCTCTGTTGGCGATCACCGCGAGCCGGTTATTGACCCCAGCCTCGGTCCAGCGCATCTGGACCGCTATGAGCCGGTGATCCATCTCATGTAGGACAGCACCCGTCGCGGCCGTGAGACGGCTCCGGCGCTTTGCGGGGCTAGCGTGCGCGCCAGAGCCGTCCGCACGCGCGCTCATGTCCGAGAGCGCAATGCATATTACCGGGAGAAGCGGCAAACGCCGACGGCACCTTGGATTACCCCTTAATCGTGAGAACCGCCCCAGCATCTCTGGGGCCCGGGAGGCCGGTGCTGGAGCCGTTACCTGATTCCGGCCTGTGTTGTTGGCGGCAGGTTCACTGGATCATGCTGGCAACGAAAGTTCCGGCACCTGCATGCTTTTTACCTCTTGAACGAAAAGAGCCTCAGCTAGCCGAAGTTTCGTACTTCCCGAAACGGGTTAGCTCGTCTGGCGAGACGGCGACTTCCTAGCAATTCGATGGCCCCGTTAGGTAACCGCAAAAAGGCCCCAGCGCCAAACGCCGTTGCTGAGGCCTAGTCGTCCGATATTGCCGGGGCGCGACCCGACGGAGCTATTGCTAGCACGCCCCTGTGCGACTGCCACTTTCTCCCAAAATATGCGCAGTAGGCAAGGAACCGTCGAGAGGACAAGAGCGTCTAATTGGCGCTTCTGGTCAGCCAAGGTGCCCCCCGACTGCCTGGAAGAAAACCCGTATCTCTCGGGTTGGCGGCCCCCTGGTGGGGCCGTTTCAGTTCGCTGCGGAAAGCGAGCGGTCCTTGTCCAAAGTTGATCGCAACGATTCACATAGTTCAATGCCGAGCACTGCATCCTGCGACCTAATCGACGAGTTGGCGCTTCATTGGTGGATGGTTGCAATGGAATTTATTGGACGCCCGATGCGAGGCCGATTCCTCGTTCGGCAAGGAAGCATTGGCTGGATGGTCTACGACAGCGAACTCAAAGGGCCGGCACAGATAGAAAAAGATGGCCCCTTTGCCGAGAAGCTGACCAAGCAACAAGCCGAGTTCATAGCGCAGGCGCTGACGAACCGGATTCGCGCGAGATCGGATGATCCTGCGCAATTGCGATGCGTCAAGGCCGCTGCAAATGCAAGGTGAAAATGATCGTCCAGAGGGGACCGTTGTTCATCATCGAACTTTTAAATCCTGATGCATTTTCAGGAACAGGCAGCATCATTCTGCTCGAACTGACGGACGAAGATTCCGCGATGCGAGCCGCCCGAAAGATCGCTGCCGAGACAGGACGCTGCGTGACCGTGCGGAAAGAAGACATGCGCGTCATTGGGACTATATCCGCGCCCACGACCCATTAGATCCGTGCCGAGCCGCGAGGCCGGTCATCTAAGCCCTTGCTCCGAGAAAAATATTCAGGCCTACGCTCGATCGTGTACGAACAGCCCAGTTATTCGGAGCCGGCAATGCTTGTTTATCCGACTGGAACGCGCGGCCGCGACTGGGTCAAGAAAACCTGCGTCCAACGCGAAACGCTCACCTTCGCCGGCTTCGCGCTCGACGAGAGCGCCGGTCGCCGTCAGGATCGTGGCGATGCTCGCGCTGAACGTGGTGACAGGTAAGTGCGGTCAATGAGATTTCCTATCGTCAATCAAGTTTTGCGCGTCAGCGATCGACAACCACTTGCCGTCAATTTTGCACCAGATCTTTGCTGGTCGAAACGCGAACCAGCCAGGCGCATTGTGCGGCGGTTCGGTTAGTTCGGGCGGTAGATTGCTGGGATCAATCAACGTTTGCTTTCAAGTAAAAGAGAGATGCGTGATGGCTGCTTGCGCTCATCGCGCTATATGCTAAACGGCGCCCCTCAGTTGAAGGAGCGCCGACTTGGCTAAGAATGGAAAAACAATCCGCCGCAAATGGACGACAGAAAACGTTCGCGACCTAAAGGCGATGGCAAAGCAGAAGCAAGGTGCAGCGAAGATCGCGAAGAAGCTAAAGCGCACCAAGAGCGCAGTTATTGCGAAGGCGTTTATCCTTGGCGTGTCGCTTGAGACGGCTAATCGACAGTCATGACCACCTAAATGCATCAATCGCGTGAGCGATGAGTATGCCGACACTTACAAGAACAAGTAGTGCAATCGCTGCGTCAAACATAATGGGCCGCAGCAAAACGGGCCATCAGTGATCCGTCAAAGGATTTCCTGCAGCGAGTGAGGATCCCCGGCCCCTGATGCGTCAGCGCAACAAATTGTTAGTCTAAATCGTCCAGTTCTTCGTTCGGCGCCCAGCTGACCTTGGTAGCGTAAGCTGGGGTCATTCCCATCGATCCGAGGCACAGACGCAACAACGACGTGGCCTGGACTCCGACGTCCTCGCCCGAGGCAACCCTTTTCATGATGGAACGCCGATGACATCGCAGATTCGGTCTTAGCCGTCTGTCCAATTTCATGCTCGCACCTCCGGTGGTCTATGGTCCTCGATCAGATGATAGGAACGATCGGCTTGGCAACGGGTCGGCTGAAGGCCCCCAGCCGGTCCAGGCGCCCCCTCGACCGCTGGAAGAAAACCCGTATCGTTCGGGTTGGCGGTCCCCAGGTTGGGGCCGTTTCAATTCGCCTGGCGGCCTGAGAGCCCCAACCTCATTTAGTGAAATGACTGCCGGCCGCGATCTGCGACCCTAATCAGCGGGTTAATTTCACAGGTGGTGGTTGCAATGGAATTTATCGGACGCCCGATGCGAGGTCGGTTCCTCGTTCGGAAAGGTGGCAATGGCTGAATGGTCTACGATAGCGAACTCAAAGGACCAGCCCAGACAGAAAAAACGGGGCATTTGCCGAGAAGCTGACAAAAGAACAAGCTGAGATTCTAGCGGAGCGGCTGGCGAGTCGCAAACCCGGCTCATGATACCCGGAAGCCGCTCGAAATCCCGCCCGAGATCGCCCGGCACGCGGCCAAGATGCAGGCGTTCCGCGCTGAGTACGACCCGCTCAAGCGGGACGAGATTGCCGCAGACACCAGACACTTGCTCCTCCAGCACATGCCGAAGGGTGCCAAGCTGCGGCTGGCAGATGTCCTCGAACTGTTCGAGTTGATGCGATGAAGGACGCATTTGACCAATGGTGGGAATGGGCTCGGAAGCCGCTGAAAAGCGAGCTGGCGATCCCGGTCGAAACCTGGCTCTCCGTCTCTGAACTCTCACCCGAGGATCGGCTTGAACGTCAGAAGGTCAATGAAGCCGTGGCGCGGCACAAGGAGCCCGACGCTGATTGGGGCGGCGGGCCCGAGTCTATGAGATAACAGGCCTTACAAAATCACCAATCTGGCCGAAGGGAGTATCGATGCTTCAGTCTGCTCGTTATTACTTTGACGGGGTACTGAATTCTGTCGAGATCCGCGCCATCTAACGGTGACATCGAGTTGCGAGTGCATCGTGGCACACGCACGGGAGTCCAATGGCTCGCGAAAACTCAGAAATGCCTAGCTTCCACGCAGGGAGAGGCTGATGCGCGTAACGATGTCGTGCCAGTCGCGCTCTTCGCTCGTCGGGTAATTGATCAGCACGCAATGCACAAACCGGCCGGAGAAGTTGCAGCGGTTATACCAGATCTTGTCGCCCTTGTAGCTGGACACTGCGAATACCCGCGGTGTCACTCGCTTGTACTGAATGCGGGCGGGCGGATGCTTTTTCGCGAGGAAAGCACCGGGTGAATCATTCCCGACGTTGGCAGCGGCCTGGATCGTCAGGTCGGCGCGTCAGCGATCGGAACCGTTGCGCGTATCCATCTGGCAAGCCCGCTTCTTCCGTAAAGATCGAGGAAGGGAAGTCGACCGAGGTGCCGGTCTGCGGAATGGTATAAGTCGTCCACCTTATAGGTTGCGCCGAGACCATCGAGGCAGCCGAGGCAGCGATTGAAAAGACGATGGCGAGCGCCGTCGCTTTCATCGAAGCTCCTCCGGTTCGCGAAACTTAGTGAGAGCCTGCCGCACGTCTTCACTCGCAAGGAGAAAGCGGCAAGGCCAAGTAGGCTCCAAGAAAGCCTGATTAAAAACGCTGCCGAAGCTACTCGCCGTCCTCGACATCATCGGAATTAAGTAGCGTCAGCGCTGTCTCGAGCTGGGCGAGCAGCGCCTCCATTTCCTTGCGCTCGTTCGGTCCAGGATCATTTTCGAGTCGCTGCAGGAGCCTGCTTTCGAGTAAGCTGCTTTGCGACTGTCGACATTAGGTCTTCCTCCGTTGCCCGAACGGCAGGTTCAAGAAGGACTTGGTGCGTCGGCGGCCCTGACGCAATGCCAACTCCCGTTCAGATGGACCTGTCCCTAGCGATAAGGAATGCTAACGCGGATGCGCCCGCACCTGGACGCGCAGACCCGGGTCCAGCCGTTCGTATGTGATTTCGCCCTCGAGCTGCTGAGTGAGCAGGTGCACGATGCGGGAGCCCAGTCCGCCCGGCTCTGCTCCCTCCCGCAGGCCAATGCCATTATCGGACGCCGACAGCTCGATGCCGTCTCCTTTCGACAAAGAAACAACGACGTTTCCTGGCCTCTCGCCAGGAAAAGCATACTTCAGCGAGTTCGTGACCAATTCGTTCGTGATCATGCCGATCGCAAGCGCGTGGTTGTTCGGCAGGAGAATGTCCTCGCAGACCACCTGGAAGGCAACCGGCCCAGATGGAGCCAAGGACTGGAAGACCTTCTCAACCACGTCATTTAGGAAGTAGCGCATGTTGACCGAGCGCGAGTCCTCCTTGAGCGCAAGATGGTCGTAGACCTCCGCCATCACCTGCACCCTGCGGGCGGTGGCTTCCAGCGCAGCCGCGACCTCCGGCCCGCCGTGCCTTGCCTCCAGCCGGATCATGCCGCCAAGGATTGCGAGATTGTTTTTCGTCCGGTGCGCCATCTCCTGCAGCAGCAAGGTCTTGGTCTTGTCCGCCTGCATGACGCGTCGGAGTTCCGCGCGCTGAAATTCGGCGACGATGGCTGTCCCGGCGGCGGTGATCGCGAACAGTGCATTCGTCGCGAGGAAATCGATGCCGAAGCCACCTGCGTAGCTGAGGTAGGCGCCCACGCCGATAGCGATGAAGGCCGCGAATATTCCAGAGCCGCGATCGAAGATCAGGCCCGAGAGAAAAACGCCGGGCAATAGCAGGAAATATCCAGGCGCCCCGGTCTGAGTCTGCAGCGCCGTCTGCAGCACGGCGCACACCACCATGATGCAGGCGGAGATGCCGTACCGGACCGGGCTTGGAAGCCGGTGCTCCAGAACCAGGGGGTAAAGCCTGTTCATTGGATCCCAACCGCGGGCTTGCCGTTCAGTTGCTCATGCACAGTGTTCCCACCGTCGCTGCATCATCGCAAGCCGAATCGGACCTTGCGGATCTTCAGACTTTCTGGCTGTTCAGGCCTTAGATGTCTCGCTGCCGCCTCGCGGGCCAATCGTTCCGCCTTCAGGCACTCCCGGTTCGCATGGAACGCCTGCTGGGCGCGTTCATACTCGACACCGCCACTTTGGCATCCGCGTCACTAAAGACCTTTCGAGCTTCTCCTTCGGTCGGGGTCGGCATTCTCCGCTCCGATATGCGATTGCTCATTGCTCATTGCCTCCGAGGGTCCTCGCCCAATAATGTGCATCAGGACCGCCAACCCTGATGGGCAGGCTTTCTCCCGGCGAAGCCTTAGGGGGAGTGCGCCGGGGGGAAGTGATTCGACGCGCGGTAAGCCCGTTCGTTCCATGGGGCCCGTGACACAGGCAGACTTCCCCTGCGGCCTGAGCTTTTCACTGGGGCCTCATTCGCGGCCTTCTTGCCTTGATCGGCATCATTTCCTTCTGCCCGCTTGATGCCTTGCGCGGCTTCTTGGCGAGGTTGGGCCCCGATCGCCAGTGCCCTCACGGCATAGCCACCATCTGCGGGCTCGATCGAAGGATCGGAAGCTCACAATGATCCCGGTTCAACCCGGCGAGAGGCCGGTATCGAGTAGCTGCGAGACGGCCGCAGCCAATTGCGCGGGCGTAAAGGGCTTCTCGATTAGGACGCTGCCATCGACACTCTGCGATTTCCAGTCTGGCGCGCTGGCGCTCGTCATGTAGATGACAGGAAAGCCAGGCGTGATTTCCCTGATCTGCCGCGCCAGCTCCCATCCGCTGATGCCGCTACCCAGGTTGACGTCCGTCAGCAACGCCCGACACCCCTCTCGCCCATCGCGAAAGGTGGATAGGGCCACCTCCCCCGAATGGACCGAGCAAGCCTCGAAACCGCCGTCGCACAAGGCGTCCTCGATGAAGCTGCAGATCAGAGCTTCATCGTCCACGACCAGAACGCGAATTGCAGCACTCACTTTTAAGTCTCCATCGGGACCAAGGCGGAAAGGCGGGTGGGTCTCGCGTAACGGCAGGGTCGTGGCCCCGAGTGCCGCCTCAAGCCACCGGCACACCGTAATAGGCATTCACCGCCCGCGTGGTCGCGGGGTCACTCCAGTTCCAACTGCTCTCATCGGCATATTTGGGAGCGCCGCGGAGCTGGTCGTGGGTGATGCCGGTGACGTAGCCGCCAAGGTTGGTGTCGTATTTCAGTGCCTGCCACGGCAGCGGATAGTGATCATCACCGACGCCGAGCAGACCGCCGAAGCTCAGCACCGCGTAGGATACCTTGCCGCTGATCTTGTCGATCATGACGCGTTCGATGTAGCCGGCCTTTTCGCCGTCGGCCCCGTACACGTTGGTGCCCTCGACCTTGTCACTTCCGATCAAGCTGAACGTCTCGCGATCTTCCATGGCCATGTTGACCTCCTGAAGTTTGTCTTCAGAAGTCAACCGGACGACCATGGCTCCGTTCCTTGGCTGAAGCCTCGGTGCCGTCGTTCTCGCCCTCTGGCAGCATTCGGCCGGGACGCGACCGCAACGCCTACCCCCGGGTCTAGGATTCCTGCCACAGCGGAACGACGCACGGCGCGCCGCTCCCACCTTGCGATTGTGGGCCGGTGCGCAGCACGGTGATGAAAGTCTTCGAATTCCCCGAAGCGCCGGCAGTACGGCGGCCCGTGGCGGAGTCAGAAAGCCTTCGCCCGCGCCCGCTCCCGGACGGGTCGACGCCGCTGACGCCGTTGGGTCCAGCCCTCCCGGATTAAGCCAGGAAGCGGAGGTCTGGGCGCTGCAGGCGAAGACTCGGCCCGGGGTGCCTCGCTTCGCAGCTCTACGTCGGAAGGCCGGGCTTCCATGAGCTCCAGCACCGCGCGGCCTTTCTCTGTGATGCGCCAACCGCCGTTCACGCTCCACCAGTCCTTACGAGAAGATGTCGAGATCCGGCATGCGTGCGGCCAAGCGCTTCGTCCGCTCGCCCCAGTCCCGTCCGCTCGTCGCAAGGACCGCCAGGTCGCGCTTGAGGTCCGGCATGACGGCGAATCCGTCGGGATAGCTCACCAGGATCTTCAGAACCGCGACCTGGAAGTTCACGCCACCCGCTCCCGCCCGCTATCGCCACATCGTCGGCGCGCCGTGAAGAGCCTCGCGGCCGACCTGCCTCAGCCGCTCGGGCGAGGTGTCGCCATTCGTCGCGGCTTCCAAAATACTTAAAGCTACGTGGGTGCGTGCGCCGGTCTCATAGCGCGACACGTCTTCGCAGACCTCGTCGAGGACGATACGCAGAAGCGCGGTCATTGCCGGATCGAACATGAGGCCCCCAAAGGAAAAAGATTGTAACGCAATCACAATCACATGGGCGCCAAATTCAAAAGTGTTTAGCGCCCCAATATCCAGCAAAGTCTACACTCGAGATCCGGCTCGGCAAGCTCAGAAAGTGGCCGCACCGCAGTGCGGATTGAACCTGCCTTCGGTCAAGCTGTTGCGCGGGCCCCGGCGCCGAGGCATTGCGGACAACCAGCAACCAATGCCTGGTTTTCCCGTTGTCGAGCCGGGAAAGAAACGAGAAAGGAATGATCCGATGAGGAAGTTTGCAATGGTGGGGCGACCGGAGGCGTGATCGCCGGCGCGGTCATCGGAGAGCTTGCTTCCTCGGCGTATGCCTGGGAACCGGGTCCGGGCTACTATGACTACGGTCCAGGGTACTATGGCGCCGGGTACTAAGACGGACCATACGCCAACGACGACGGATACGATGCTCCGTAATCACGTGCCGAGATCTTTGGTTTCGGCGATGACCCACACACCGCCCTCGGGCCCATTCGCACTTTTGACGATACGGCCGATATCGTTCGCGCCGATCTCGAGCTGCGCCGTGGCGCGTGCCCTATCCGATGGGTTCTTTGACAAGCAGATCGATGGGCGGATCGATGATCCCGCAGCGGGCTGGAAAGGCTGTTCGGGTGGCTTCCGGCAACCGCACATCGTTTCATATCGAGGCTATCGACGCGCCACATCCGGGAGCGACGGACGCCACGCTATCGAGCCCCCTGGTGGTCCAGTTCCAGCTTCGTCCGGACGCGCTGGCCCACTAATCCGCTGGTGACGTGCACACGCCCGAGTTCGCGTACTGTCCACTTTTCAAGGTATCGAATGAAGGCAGCCGCAGAATCATTTTCCCAAGGTGCAGTTTTCTCATACGAGACCTTATCCCCGAGGCGGAAGGCTGTGACCCACTGCCGCGCCTCGAACCGGTTCAAGGGGACCTCGTTGCAACGCAGCTCGCCTTTCGACGATGGCATGGTTCAACAGTTCAAGCACCAGGCCAAAGGCTGCCAGCTCTTCTTCTTCGATGGCGGCATCATCGTAACTTTCGAGCGTTTCCGCGATGATTGCGTCAACCTCGCGCTGCAGGGCTAGCAGTTCCTGGTTGGTTTCCGCGGTCCGCGCGCTGGAAACCATGGCCAGGAGCCTGTTGCGATGGCTGGTGTTTTCCTCCCTTTCGTCCCGATTCAAATAGCGACGCAACCAGGCGCCGGCCGAACCGATCGCGGAGAGGAGCAGGAGAGCGAACCAGAAGTAGTCGCCGTATCTGTCAAGAAAGCTGCGTTCGTTACCTTCGATGACGGCCGCCGCTCCCCGGTGCACGGGCAGCTCGGCATCTTTCTCGGTGTCAGGCTTGGTAATGTGTGCAGCCCCCGGCACTTGTCTGGCAATCGCCTGACGGACAGCGAATAATTGCCGGAAAAAGGCCGCCACCGTCGCTTCAGACAATGTCTTTCGCGCCACGATCAGATGGCTGACGCTGACCGTCTCAACCTTGTCATCAGGCCAAGCCGGATCGGCATTGAAGACGCCGGGCGGAATTTCCTCGGATTCAAACCGCGGGTGCTTCAGGGCGATGGCTTCCGATGTCTCGATCGCGAGAAACTTCGGCGCGCCTCGCACGCGGGTCGTTGCAGCGATGGCGTCGGAGGTGATTTTGCTATCGAGGGGACCGACCGCCATGAATGCATCGAGGGTCGGGTCGCGTGCCAGCTCCTCGATGTGGTCCGTTCCAAAGTGCATAATCGCGACCTTGTCCGCCTGCACGCCGGAGGCGCTAAGGATAACCCGCAGGAAAGCAGCATTCGCCGGGGTCCGCCCGATTACGCCGACACGATGCCCTGCGAGATCGGCGATCTCCTTGATTTTCGGCGCGTGCTTTCTTTTGGAGGCCTTGCCCGCAAGTCCGGAAGGCGCCCACAGCACAACGAAGTTCTTACGCAGCGTGGCGACGGTCTGCGCGTCGGCGGGCATATCCAGGTCGCCGCGACCGACCGCAAGGTCGGCCTTTCCAGCACGAAGCAACGCGAGGGATTCGACCGCCCCGTCGGCTTTGATCGGGGACAGCTTGACAGTTCTGCTTTCGCTGGAGAAGGCATCGGCCATCGCCTCAACTACTTTGTGATCATCGCTTCCGGGAGGTCCAACTGCGATCCGGAGAACTTCCGGCCGCAGCGCATAATACAGTGCGCCCGCTGCGGCGCCAAAGACTAGAAATCCAACGGCCAGGACAAGCAGCAATGAATTGCTCCTTCTCCGCCGTCGGCGGGCAGCGTCATTGGTTTTATCTGTATCGCTTGGCGAGGACATGTGCCGCTGCCAGCCAGAGATCAAAGCGCGTCCTGCTTCCTAGGATATCTGCCGCGAGCGCTTGGTGGAAGAGCGAGTGATGAACAACTAGGCAAACCACGACACGCGCCGTCTTTCTTCGCCTGCAGCGGCGGAATCCTGGGTGCCGAGCAACTTCAGCGCAGTCTCGATTTTGGCGAGGAGCGAGCGCCTGGATTTCGGCTCGCTCGTTCGGGCCGAGACCGGCTTCGAGCCGCGCCGGTAATTGCTCTTTCTGTCCCAGGAGCTTCGCAATAGCAGACATCTCATCACCGCGAAAACGTAATCGACGGCGAAAGGGCCGCTCAGAGAGCGGCCCCATTTCTAGTTCACCAGCTCCGGGTGCCGAAGCTGAAACCGATGCTTGGGCCACCGCCGTAGTAGCCGTAGCCGCGATCGTAGTAGCCTGGACCATTGTAATAGCCGTAGCTGCGGCGGACCACGTAGCCGTCGTCTCCGCCGTAGTAGCGTTGGACATAGCGGGGACCGCGGGTCCGGTAGCAGCGGCCATACTCGTTACAGACAAGACGGACTTGCTCGATGCCCGCAGCCTCAGTCGACGCGATGGCTGCAGGTGCAAGAGGTGCCGCACTCGCAGACGACGCCATCAAGGTCGCGGCGAGAGCTCCAAGCGCGATGTTCTTCATGGATATTCTCCTTCCTTGGCGAGATCAGTCGATCTCTTCGATGATGCGACGTTCATGGGGTTCGACGATGTAGGTCCGGCTGTCCCGGTTGATGTACCGGTACTCGCGAAGGGTCGGAGCATCCCGATAGACCTCTTCGGGAAACGCTTCGATCTCCACGCCTTCCGGCACGCGCTCTCCGGTGCGGATCTCGGTACGAACCGAGCTGCCGGTGGTGGTGCGACGCTCGCGCTCGACCGGCCGCGCTTTGGCGTGCTTGCGGATGACCTCGCGGTCCTTGTCGCTGAAGGTCGTCTTGCGCTGTTCGGTGCGCGCCGGCGCGGCCGCCGTGGAGCGGCCCGAGTACGGCAGGACCGCGACGATCTTGTAGCTGGAGGGCTCCACGATCACGATCTCGTCCCTCACCAGCACGAAGTTGTAGCCCCGGTACTGGGGCACGATCTCGACGACCTCCGCAGGCAGCGGCTGCAGATGTACATCGCGCGGCACGGCCGTGCCGATCGACAACGAGAAATTCACGTTGTTGAGCGGTTGCACATTCAGGTGTGAAATCGACGTGCTGATCCGGGTCTGCTGCTGATTGTTGATGTTCACGGACGCGTTCACGTTCGTGCTCGACGAGCGATTGGCCGTGTTCTGCTGGCTGTTCGGCTGCTGGGCCGTGGTGGTCGGATTGCTACCCGTCGGAGACTGAGCCTGATTGGTGCCCGAAGCCGGTGGGTTCGCGCTCTGTGTCTGATTGTTCGCAGGCGGATTGGTCTGCGCCTGGTTCGAAGGCGGATTAGTCTGGTTGGAGGGCTGGCTCGTCTGCGCCTGGTTGGTAGAGTTGTTCGACGTGGGCGCCTGCGTGGTGTTGGTGCCCGTACCGGAGTTGGACGTTTGGCCTGCAGCGCTCTGGCCGGTCGCTGGCGGAGGCTGCGTCTGCGCCGCATTCGTCGAAGGGTTGGTCTGCGCGGATCCCGGAGCGGAGTTGGACGACGGTGTCGACGTCGAAGAGGACGGCGGCGTCGACGTGGAATCCTGTTGACGCTGCGTAGCCGACGGATTGGAGCTCGACGTGCTCGGAGAAGATTGTGCGAGAGCCGAAGTCGCGAGCGCAACTGCGGCGGTCGTAGCCAACAATAAACGCTTGTTCATCTGAAATCCTCCTAATTGGTCGCCGAACAACACCGGACGAAGGGCCAGGTTCCAGAACGGGAAGTTTCGGCAAATCGGCTGAGACGGCGCCGGCGGAAATTCTTCTCGCCGCGAGAAATCAGTCTCGCGACATGAGCGGTGTGCCTTCCGACTGCCGGGAAGAAACGGAACTTCGCGCCCGCCTGCCCGTTGGCAGTGACTACTTAGAAGCCATTGGAGGAGTCAATGAAGAAGCTGATCGTGTGCGGCGGCCTCGCCGCCTTCGCCCTCGGCACCCAGGCCGCCAGCGCCGCCGAGTTCTACATCGTTCGTGATGCAACGACCAAAAAGTGCACCGTTGTCGACACCAAGCCGACGACGACCACGACGACGGTCGTGGGCGACGGCGTCTACAAGACCAAGACGGAAGCCGAGTCCGCCGTGAAGACCACCAAGGTCTGCACCGAACAGTAAACGGCCATCGCAGGGCCGAGCCGGCCTCGCGAAAACGTTCTGAAGGCCATTGGAGGAGAAAATGCTTGTACTGACTTTATGGGCCGTTCCCCCGTGCTCGTTGTTGGCGGCGTCGGCTATTGGATAGTTCACATGCACTGAGCGAACGGTCCGCATGAAAGGCTCGCCCGCAAACCGGGCGAGTTTTTTTGGACCATTGGGCCCGGCAGAAAAAAGGGCCCAGCGGGGGCCCTTTTTCCGTGAGTTCTCGCCGCACTAATTATAGTCCGAGTATTTGAACTGCGGGAGCGCCTTCAATTGCTCCTTGTTGCCGCTCATGACCGCGTGGTCCGGGACCCAATCGTTCGCGTTGCGGTTCGTCGTATTCGTCGAAGCCGCGCCCGTGGTGGTGTCGCGCGAGTTGGTCGACGTGCTGCTCGAGCTGGTCCGGACCGGCTCTTCGACGAACTTCAGCTTGTCCATCGAGACGGCGATGTCGTGCTCGCCCATGCCCAGAAAGCCGCCGATACCGATCACCACCGCGTTGATCTTGCCGCTCTTGTCGACGAGCAGCTCGTTGATGTCTCCGAGCTTCTCGTTGGCCTCGTTATAGACGTTCAGGCCTATCAGCTTCGAAGCGCGCCAATTTCCCTTGAGCGCCATCTTCGTATCGGCCGGCTGGGCCGTGACCGCCGGCGCGGCGCGATCGGCGGGCTGGGTGGATTGCGCGAACGCGCCGCCGCCGATCACGGCAGTGCCAAGCAGAGCGACGGCAAGAAAGCTTTTCATCGATTATCTCCTCCAACGTGAGCCGCACCCGTTCAAGATGCCGGGCCCCAACGCCCGCGATTGCCACTTGTTCCTGATCGCTCCTTTCAGTCGAAACGGGGCGCAAAGGATTCTACCCATGCTTGATGGGGGTCAGGATCCGGTCCACTAACGATGTTCGGTGCTCACGAGCCGGACGACAATTCCCTTGCCTTGGGAGTGAAGGCAAAGCTGCCAAACCTCATTCGAACAGTCTTCCGCTTGCTTTGCGGAGTCGCCGGCCTGCTCCTCCGGCTGTGGAGGAGGCACTTCGTCCGCAAGGGCCGGCCGTCGCGAGAAGAACAAAAGCCGCCGTGCAAAGAATGGTTTTCATGCGAGCCTCCTGATCGGCGACTCAACGAAGAGACTCCGAAGCCGTGCCGACTTCCGGGCGCGATATGGTTGACCCCGTCTCGAATCCTTCGCGTCCTCCGCGGCCGAGCAGCTCGCGATATCGGCGTTCGTACTCCTTCACCATCCGACTTGCGGCGAAGCGCTCCTCGAACCGGGCGCGGACCACTCTTCTGTCCAGCCGGCCCAGTTCGTTCACTGCCCTGATCGCCTGCTCCTCGTTATCCACGATAAAGCCGGTGACGCCGTCTTCCACCACTTCGGGCACCGAGCCGGCTCGGTAGGCAATCACAGGTGTCCCGCACGCCATCGCTTCGATCATGACGAGCCCGAACGGCTCCGGCCACGCGATCGGAAACAGCAACGCGGCGGCCCCGGCGAGGAACGGCTGCTTCCCGATTTCGTCCACTTCGCCGACAAGTTGGATCTCCCCGCCATCGATGTTCGGCTCGAGCTTCTTCTTGAAGTAGGCCGTCTCCGCGCGCGGTATCTTGGCCGCTATCCGCAGCGGCGTCCGCGCGGCGCGTGCGATGCGTATGGCGGCCTCCGGTCCCTTGTCCGCCGTCAGCCGCCCGAGGAAGGCCAGGTACGAACCACGTTCGCAGCACGGCCTAAACAGATCATTGGGCAGCCCATGCTGGATCGTCGCGATCCAGTTCGCATCCGGAAGTGGTCGACGCTGGTCGTCGGAAATCGCGACGAAGGCCGCGTTTGGGAAAGCCCCGATCACATCGGACAGCCCGGGAAGGTCGAGCCGGCCGTGCATTGTCGTCAGGAACGGCACGCCGGTCCGGCTTAGCACCGGAAGAGGCAACCAGTCGACGTGGGAGTGGATCACGTCGAAATCGCCCGCGCGATCGGCGATGGCTTCGATCAGCAGCGCGCATGCGGCGTTCGGATCCGTTCCCCTTCGCCCCAGGCGCAGCGCACGCGGCCAGACAGGATGGAGCTTTCCCTTTGTCTTCGAATCCCCGCTCGCGAACAGGGTGACGTCGTGTCCGAGCTCGACCAGTTCGTCGACAAGCCAGGCGATCACGCGCTCCGTGCCGCCATAGAGCTTCGGCGGAACGCTCTCGGCCAATGGAGCAAGCTGGGCGATCCGCATGTTAGGCCCCGACCACGGACTGCACGGCAATCACAACGACCGCGGAGCTGAGGTATGAAATCGCTAGCAGCGTCCAACTGGGCTTTGTGCTTTCGCAGACCATCCGCGCGACGAACATCTTCACGCCCGTCAACCTTCGTCTTCGGGAGGCTGGTGCAAGTAGGCTATCCCGAAGCTGGCGAGATCTTCGGCATCGCTCTCTCGCTCTTCCCGTCTCCTGTGCAAATAGCGCTCGAGCAGGCAGCGGCGGCTGTCGTGAACGTCAACGTCAGGGTGCGCCGCCCGGTACACGATCCAGGCCGTCTCTGCCGCCCTTCTCACCGTGACTTCGTCGACCATCCTCACGCTCCAAGCGACCGCATCCAGTCGCTGCCAACTCAGCGCGATGGCAAAAGTTTCCAATTTTCTCCGAATCTTCGACCTTTGGTGGAGAAGCGCTCGAAAGGCCGATCAGAAAGCTTTCGCCCGCGCGTGATCGCGGATCCGATTCAGCGCGATGATCTGGCCATCATGGCCCCTAAGCACGGCTCCGCAAAAGCCGGTCGACGGCGCGAACAGTGTCATAGACGGTGGATTTCTTGTGACGAAGGCACGCAGCTAGCGCGTCGATTCTCCGCCGCAGGTGATCAACCAGCCGCTTCGCACCGACAGTCATGCAGCCCCCAAGGCACTTGGACACTTCGAGTTGAGAACAGAGGCGCCGTCAATTGCGTCCCTCGTGTTCGGCGGAGTAAAACGCTGCGGAGACCTCGAGCGATGCCAGAAGATATGGCGCCGTCAAAACTCCTGCGTAAAAAGTAGCGCGAGACGATCGGCTTAATCAGCTTGACGGTCGCTCGGGTCGCCGGACGGCATTGACCGTCGGCGGGTTGATCATCGCGACCATACGAACATTGTTTCCGGTGGCCATCAGTCGGCGAGCGGCTTCGAACGCCACCATGGCGCCCTTGCATTTGCCGCCCAAAAGGAAAGGACCGCTGGCTTGCCGCTCCAGGATAAGCGGAAGGCGAACCAAGGAGCTGGCGCGCGCCCGGGCGGTGACCACGATCCTTGCCACCCGAGCGGCCGAGAAGCGCGCCGCAGGCGAAGGCTAAGCTATCGCATACTAGGCGAGTGTCGTGCCGATCAGGAGCCGCGCCGAGGCGGACGCTGTCGATTCGCGGCTGCCGCATGCGACGGGTTTCATCAGCCGGCCGCCACCCGCGCCGGCGGCAGCCGCCCGCATGTTGCCGATTTTTCCCGACATCAGGAACGAACCGGTTTCTGCCACGTTCACCGTCCGAGGCAAAACACGGAGTGGCTGAGATGGGCGCTGGCGGTCAGGTCGCATGCATGTCGGTGGTGGCATTGTTCTCGCTTGCACTGATCGTGACATCGAGCCTGTTCGTGCAATCGAGGGCGGCAAAGAGTCCGGCGATGCTCGCCGCGCAGCAGGTGCGCGCTCCATTTTAGCGCTGGCAATCCGCCTCAGCTCGGTCAGACTCGGCAACCATTGCGGTGTGAGGCAGTGCAGCCGGCTGATTGCTTGATCAAAATCCCTTGCGCGTCAAAGGCGCGGTCGGCGCGCTTTCCTGCTCGCCGCGACCCGGCACAATAATTAGCTCCGGCGCAGCCGGGGAACCGCGCCGGAGCCTTTGGGGAAGTTGATTGTGCTCGTTTAAGCAGATCATCAACTGCCGCCGAGGCAAACCGTTCCCAACCATTTGCATATTTTTCCCGACCAAAAAGGACGGCAGCAAAACCGGATGTTGGCGCAGCGGCAATGGTTCCGACCTGAGGAGATATGAAATGAGACGGCTCGGCAAGACGGCCGCAGCGCCATCCTTGGCGCCGGCTTCCTGGCCGTGTCCGCGATCAGCGCATCGGCGGCGATCGCGTGCGCTGGGCGGATGTGCGGGCACACCCATGAGATCTATGATTATCCGCGTGAATGCCGCGTCGTGGTTCACGACAATTGGCGCTGGGGCCGCGCGAGCTTCCTCGAGCACGAAAAACGCGGGCTATTTGGCGCGGCCGTACCTGGGTGACCTGGTGAGCGTACCGACGACGTGATGGGGCCGCCGCGGGCGGCTTCATGTTTCAGCCCATGCGATCGGCGAGGAACGTTTGCCATTTTCTCCCGTTAATCGGCGCCGGTGCCGATATGCGGTCCGGGATTGCGGTGAAGGTTGTTGATGCCTCTGGTCCGGTACTTTCTGTTCACAGGCGCGACGCTGCTCGGCCTGCTGCTTCTCACCGACTGGTATTTTTCAGCCCCGGCGCCAGTCACCGTCGCTCGCAACGACATCAATCGCACAATCATCCGCATTCGCTCGCAGCACAAATGGCCGGAGGCGATACGCATGGACACCAGCACCCCGCTCCCTGCCGCCGCGCCTGCCCCCACAGCTTCGGCGGCTGTCGCGGCGCCGGTCCCCGCTGCGCCGCCCGCGACGGTTGCGCAGGTTGATGCGTCGCGGGCAGCTCCGCCGACGCGCCCCGAGCGCAGCGCGCGACACGCAAAGCCCACCCGGCAGGCGCAGCGCGAGAGACGCCAGCGACTTGCACAGCGCGGTCAGCGCTTCGCGAGCTATCGCGAGCCGGGATGGCAGGGCTGGTCGTTCCCGAACTGGTGAGCCGTGAAGCTCTTGCTTGAAGATTGCCGCTACCGGTGCGTTCGTCGCTTCGATTTGGCCTGATGAATGCCGCCTGGCGTACGACAATGAAGAATTGTCCGCGTCACTGCACGCGACCAGTTCAATTTATGCAAGGATCAGCCAAGTTCCATTTCGACGGCGATCCGTACCAGGTCTGAGTGGTTCTTCGCGCCGAGCTTCTGCTTGAGCAGCGACGTGGCATTGGCGACAGTCTTGTAGGAGATGCCTAGCGCTGATGCGACTTCGACGATCTTGTCGCCGCGGCCGAGCAACCGCAAGATCTCCAGCTCCCGCGCCGACATCTGCGAGGCGGGGCTGGCCTTGATCGCGGCGCCGGCGAACGCGATCGCCTCCGCGAGATGCGGCGAAATGAACCGCTCGCCTGCCGCGACCTTGCGCACCGCCTTGACGAACAGGCGCGGATCGTCGCTCTTGGAGACATAGCCTTGCGCCCCCATCTCCACCGCTCGCACCACGAAAGCGGGATCGTCGTTCATGCTGAACATGATGATCCGAGCGACCGGGTCGTCTTTCCGTATCCTGCGCAGCAGCTCGAATCCGGAGACATCGGGAAGCTTGATGTCGATCACGGTTACGTCCGGCCGCTTCTGGGTAAAGGCGCGCAGGCCGGCCTTGGCATCGGCGGCCTCCTCGATCTTCACTGTCTTATCGGAAGCAAACAGGGACCGGCAGCCCGACACCACCACCGGGTGATCGTCGACGATCAACACTCTCATGGACGATTTGGACGTATCGTGCATCATTCTCTCCCCTGCCTTTGATAGAACTTCGCGCGGAAATTGAAAGAGAAGAATCGCTGAACGGAGCCCGACGTGGCAAGACTCTGGAACAGATTCTGGAACCACCTCTCACTTCGTGCCCGGCTGTTGCTGCCGATGGCCGCGATGGTGGTCGGCGCCTTGCTGCTCGGCGGCCTCGCCCTGCAGATCGTCTCCCCCGAGCAGTTCGAGAATGAGAACGCCCAGGCCGCGCGCTCCGCCGAGCTGGTGGCCAATGCGCTGAATGCCGCGCTCGCAGTCGCCGGCAATCCGCCGCAAACCCTCGACGCATTCGCGGACAAGCTCGGGAGGTCCGAGACCATCGCATTCGTGCTGCCTGGAACGCGGCCGCAGCGCAGCGCGGCGGACCGCCACCACGGCAACATTCCCGCGTGGTTCACTGCCCTGCTCGAGGTTCCGGAGCTCGGCTCCACGCATCCGATCAGGATCGGAGCGACGCATGTCGGGGACATCGTCTTCAGTCCCGATCTGTCGCCGGACATCGAGGAGAAATGGGCAGGCTTCGTTGCGATCGTCTCGTCGAGCTCGGCGCTGATGCTGCTCGCCGCGCTGAGCGCCTATTTCACGACCGGCGCGGCGCTTCGGCCGCTGGCTCAACTCGGCGCCGGACTGACCCGGATGCGAAACGGCGATTATGATGCCGCCATTCCGCAGGCCGGCCCTCCGGAGATCCGCAAGAGCTGTGCGGAAGCCAATCAGCTTGCAGTGACGCTGAGGCGGCTTAGCCAAGACAATCGGAACCTGCTGCGCAAGATCGTCGCCGTGCAGGACGAGGAGCGCCGCGAGCTCGCCCGGGAGCTACATGACGAGATGGGCCCGCTTCTGTTCGCGATCCGCGCCAACGCTACCGCGCTGTCGGATCCCGAGGCGGAGGGCCCGCCCGAGCCGGGTTCGCCGGCGCATGGCATCCTCAGCGCAGCCGAAGCCTTGCAACAGGCGAACAGGCGCGTCCTGGAGGGACTGAGCCCGCTTTATGTCGCGGATCTTGGATTAGCCGCAAGCGTACAGACGTTGCTGCGAAACGCCCGATCCCAAGCGCCCGGCCTCCGCGTGACATCCCGGCTCGACGATCGCCTGGATGAGCTCGATGCCCTGCTCTCGCAAACCGCGTACCGCGTTATCCAGGAGGGAGTGACTAATGCGCTCCGGCACGCTCACGCGACCACGATGGGCGTCGCGGCGACCGTCAACGGCGATCAAATCCAGCTCGAGATTTCGGACGACGGCATTGGCCTGCCGCCGGACCTGAACTTTGGGAGAGGCCTGACCGGCATGCACGAACGGGTGCGCGCGCTCGACGGAACGCTGCAGCTGGTGCGCGAGCAAGGCCAGACCATCGTGCGTTGCCGGATTCCACTCCAGAACCATGTTGCGCGATGAGGACGCGTCATCACCGCGAGGACGGGGTGCACCGCATATGCGAAATCTTGCCAAGGGCATCGAATACAAACACAATCCGAACCCGTTTGCCTTCATAGCTTAGATAATCCACCAGCCCGTCGTCCTGCGGCGTGATCTCCTCGAGCCCGAAGGCGCCGCCGAGGCCACCGTGGACAGCTTCGGCCACCCTCTTTCCGGTGCCACCGAGTACGTGACGCGAAGTTGGAGGTGAGGACAGGGATCGAACCTGCCATCGTGCGTTTCGTGAGCCCTCAGTTGTGCAATTGCCTAGTCGGGAATGACGAAGTCGCTCTCGCATCACCGTGGCGGCGGCGCCACATTCCCCTTGCCACCGCGGCCAGAACGTTGCGAAGTAACGCGCGGGGCACAGCCGGGAGATTGCGATGGACGATCGAGCGGTACGCACGGCGCTGCAGCGCCACTGGGAGGCGTCAGATGCGAGCGATTTCGAGCGCGAGCATGAGATCTACGCCACGGATGCGGTGCTCGATTATCCGCAGTCGGGTGAGCGGATCCGTGGCCGGCGCAGCATTCAGGAAAGCCGCACGGTCCAGCCGAATAAGAAGCGATTCACGATCCATCGCATGATCGGCGGCGGCGATCTCTGGATCACAGAGTACCTCCTCACCTATGACGACAAACCGTCCTACGTGGTGAGCATCATGGAATTCCGCGACGGGCTGGTTGCCCACGAAACGCAATATTTCGCTGAGGGGTTTGCCTCCTCGCCCTCACGGGCCCATCTCGTCGAGCGCGTCGGCACAATGTAGCTCCGATGGCCCCGGCTAGCTCGGCGAAGCTCGACATCCTTCGCAAGGGTGAGACGAAGACGCGCCAGGCAAGGAACCATCGAGAGGAGATCAGCGTCTAATTAGCGCTTCTGGTCAGCCAAAGTGCCCCCCGACTGCCAGAGGAAAACCCGTATCGTTCGGATTGGCGGCCCCCCTGTGGTTGGGGCCGCTTTCAGTGCGCCGCGGAAGCCAAGTTATTTGATCGACCTAGCTTGCTTCTCGTTGATCTCGGCGTTGAGCAGCTCGCCGACAATGCGCTGAGGTTCGTGCTGCCGCTTGACGGCAGTTGCCATGATCTCGTCGAAGGCAGCCTTCATGCCGTAGAGCTTGAGTTCGCCCATGAGGTCGAAGATTTGGGTTCGTTCCATCAGATGGTCCTCCGGAGATTGTCGTAGCGGGCACAATCGGCGATCGGTGCATGACGGAGCGTCAGTGCGGCCGGTGTCATAATGTTGGCCGGTGGGGCGGGTTCACGTTGACGGGCCAGGATGTTGAGCACGACATCGGCGGAATGGACGCCATGACCGAGCGCTTCGGCACAGGCGGTTCCACCGCCGGCAGACCGTCAGTCAGCACCGCGTTGAGGATGTCGACCATCTGCCGATTGCCATCATCGGTGCCGGCAAGCCTGCGCCGGATCCGCTCGATTGCGGCCGGCAGCACCCAGTCCTTGAAGGGAGCGCCGTTGCGCAAGGCGCCGGGTTTGCGAGCCAGCACCGGCACATAGTGCCAGGGATCGTAGGTCGTCTCGCCGCGGCCGAAGGATCGTGGGCGCTCTGCAACGATTCTTCCATCCTGACGGATCACGATGCGATCGGCATAGGCTTGGACCTCGACCGGGCGCCCGACCGCGCTGGCCGCGACCGAGTACTTGTTGTTGTCGAAGCGCACCAGGCAGGCTTCGAACACTTCCCAGATCGTCTGATCGACCAGCTCTGGATGGCGATAAGCCTTGGCGTAGGCGATGCATTCGTCGAGCAGCCAGGCGTTTAACTCGTCGAGGTTTTGAACCGTAGCCGCGGCGTGAAGAAGCGTTCCCTGACCAGCCCGACCTGGTTCTCGACCTGCCCCTTCTCCCAGCCCGACGCTGGCGTGCAGGCGACCGGATCAACCAGATAGTGGCTGCACATCTGCAGGAAGCGGCGATTGTAGAGATGAGGAAAACCGGTCGGCAACCGGCTTCAAATACCTGCTTGCGTTGAGGAAGAAAGCGAAATGCGAAATTTTCTCGCACACGAGCTTAAACGCGCGACAGTTACCAGCGTTCCGCTTCGCTGGTGGCGCTACTCGGCCCGAAGTCGCTGGGAACCGCTAGGCCCCTCCGCTTGTGCCGCGCCGCAAAGCCAATGGCCCCGACGCTTTCACGCCGGGGCCATTAGATCATCTGGCGAGGGTACATCCGCCGCGCCTTCCGATCAAACACATCACCGACTACACCATCCGATCTTGAGCATTATATGACAACGGCGCGGACATTGAGATGATCAAATTCAGCGCGAAACCGGCTCGCCGCCATTCGCGTTTGCGCCAATCAGCCCGCCGCCGATGCTCAACCGCCAACGCATTGCGCGCAGCCACGTCCCGACAATCTCATCGATCCCGGCGCCGCATAAACGTTATTCCGCCTATTAAAGCACTTTAGCATGAACCTGGACCACGCCACGATCCGTAATGCCCAAGCTGCGCGCGGCGCCAAGTGAAAGGTCGAGGACGCGATCGCGAACCCTTGGTCCGCGGTCGGTGATTCGAACCACCACAGATTTCCTGCTTGTAAGATCAGTGACGCGAACTCTCGTGCCGAACGACAGGCTGCGATGCGCTGCTGTCAGCGCATCCCGATTGAACCGAGAACCGCTGGCTGTTTTTCCTTTCGGGTATGAGTAGAACGAGGCTTTTCCGGAAAACACTCGATTGAAAGATCGAGTCCCAGAGCGAACCTCCGTCTCACTTGTCGGCTCTTGTCCGCTCGGTGGTTGCACTTGCGGCTCATCCTTCTTTGTCTGGTCAGGTCTCTCAGGAGCGGGCTCTGCATGAGCCTTTGGAATGACAGACCACCTGTCGTCGAAGGACTGCGCGACAGCAGGGGTAGCCTGAATTGCGATCAACGTCGGGACTGTTGCAATCGCGATCATTCCAGAAAGCGGACGCATGATCGGCCTCACTCAACAATCTAAATAACAACAGATCAATGCAAACCTATGAAGTGCGTTCCTGCACACGCAGGGAGCACCGGAAATTGAGTGCATACCGATACTTCCGAATTGTGACGCGCTGCAGCAAGCATGTTTTTGCCGCAGCGCGTCACGTTGAC
>NZ_JAGKJL010000075.1:0-37664 GCF_020329495.1 Bradyrhizobium australafricanum
GCGCGTCTTCTGGATGACGATGCTCAATCGCTCCTCGCCGAATGCCGTACCGCAAACGGCGCTGACGGATCCCGAAATCAGGCTTCTTGATCATTTGGTGAAAGACAGGGGTGGTGATTGCTCTCGACGAAGCACGCTCTCGCACTATGTCGTCAAGATCGCGCGGCTCGGAGGATATTTAGCCCGAGCCAACGATCCGCCTCCAGGAAATACCGTGATCTGGCGCGGACTATCGCGGCTGACCGACATCGAACTTGGAGCCGCAATCGAGGCAACAATTATGGGTAATTGAAAGCTTCACCGGACGGATACACTGATGCGGCCTTACCGCTCTAGCTCTCTACGAATTATGTCGCGGTGAGCAACCTGCGACGCGCGGAGCGCACGATACGTTGCGAGCAGATCAAGCGCTAGATGAACCGATCCGCCGGCGCGGCTAATCTCGTCGATGATCTCGACCTGGCGCGCGATATGCCTATCACTCTGCGCCACATGGCATTCTGCTTCCTTCAAGTACTGCCGGATAAGCCGCAGGTCCATGCTTCAATCATTGCACAGGAGATTGCGGCTCTGCCATCTCGGCGATCGGCGGCTTGTTCAGGTCATGTTGCCATTGCTCTGCATGTTGAGCGAGTTGATCATACTCAAGTGCTACCTTGAGCAGCTCTACCCTCTGCTCTTTGCTGATCGAAAAGCCTTCGACTTTGGTGGCGCGTTTCTTCGGCTCGCTCGCGCTAATAGGAGGCAAGGTCAACATGCGGTTGTCGGCCATTCGTTATGCCTCCGTGTCATCTGCGAGGCATTAACGATTGGCGGTCCGGCCGCGCTTCTGAAACTTCGTTCACGCACGGAGAACTACGGAAACATTCCGTGCGCTGCATCAGGCTGTGCTCGGCGAGTCGTTTGCTGGCCCGGTAAACGACCGCCGATGCGTTTACGCCGGCGGACCCCGGGCGCGGTGATTTACACCAGTCACGCATCGTTTACGGGGCGAGGAAGCAAAGGGCAAAAACACCCCGGTCAAAATGCGCAAGAGTCGCGGTCGCGCGTACCCCCGTCGCTTTACCCATCGTGGGAGAACCACTAAATATCAATGGCTGCTCCTCCGACAAATCCGTCGGAAAGCACTGTTCGTCTCAGAATGGGAGGGAGACGATGCTGCAAGAGAGGATGACCGTTTTTCGCCCCCGAGACTTGGAGGCCGACATCGCTCACCTTTGGATGAGACATCGTGAGATCACGGAACGATCGGTTGAGCTATTGAAGCAGCCGGTGTCCGGTACGTTCTTGGGGCGGAAGCATTACGACCTCATTCCGCTGCCTTACCAGACGGAAGAACAGGTCGTCTTAGGCGCTGAGTTTTAATTGGACCACTGTCTAAAAAAGGCAGGTACCTCCTCCGGGGAACTTCCGAAAACAGGGTTCCAGCAGCTCTAAGCATTTCAAGAACAAATGGTTCCAAAAACCGTTAGTGCCGGAACCCGGCTCCACGAGACCGTGACCATGCGCAACTACACCGCATACATTCTCGGTCCCGATGGCCACATCGCCAATCGCCTAGACTTGCTTTGTTGTGACGATGAAGCCGCCAAGGAGCGCGCTAAAACCTACGCTGACGATTATCAGATCGAACTATGGGACGGCGACCGTCTGATCGGACAATTCAAGCCGAGAAAGCGGTCGCGAGTGAACCGTTATGCCTAGGCCCGTCGCAATCACGCTCATGAGTTTGGCCGTCGCCTGCGTGTTTGCCTTCGACGTCGCGGCCGCCCTCATGGTTCCCTGAACTTGAAACGGGCCACCGGCTTTTTGCCGGCGACCCGTCACTGACGTGAGGAGGAACCTGAACGTAGAACAATGCATCGTTTGCGGAGAAGCTGCTAATGCAGCGCAGTCGCCCCGGCCGCACGTTCTGCAAAGTAGCATTGCGACGCATCGAACTCTGCCACAACCTCTTCGGTGAGGATGCGGCCACAGGGGCAGTCTTTGCATCCACCGTTTCGACTATTAGGCCAGGCTTCGGCTCTGTTGGGTCTTGCTGTTTGGCTGACCATGGGACCGCCGCCGAAGAATACTCTGAAGCCCGGCCCCTTCGCGTACCGAATGCCGTAAGCTCACCCGATCTCTCTGCCAGACCGCGTTTCTGCATTTCCCAACAACAGTCCCCATGACAACTTGTCGCACCGGGCGGAGAGGCCAAGAAGTGTCCACCTACCTCCGCTTGCAGATCGATGCCATGGCGCCGAGGGACGCTAATCTCATTGTAAAAGCTTACGAGCAAACACTACGTATGCTCTCGGTCCGGGACGGTGATGATCCGTTGACGGAGATGATCGCGAAGACCGTCATTAAGGTTGCGCAAACCGGCATCAAGGACTCCGCCGAGATTTCGGCTCAGGCGATCAAGAATTGGAGATCCGATAGTGGCGCGCAGCGTCCATCCAAAATCCAACTCAGCCGGCGTCCGCTTACAAGCTTCCAAAAAACGAAAGGCCCCGACGCGGGGCTAATCGCATCGAGGCCTCTCGGATAGTAGTGCCAGCCCAGAACGCTCTGGGGGCCGTGAATGTTTCCGGTGTGCTGTTTGGCCGGGCTAGCTGCCACACCCCGGGTCACCGCCGCCGTCCTCGGAAAGCCGCCGGCGCCGTTCAGCCGCCCACCAGGCCAGGTGCGAACACGTCGGCCGATCTCGCCCGCGCAATCTGGCGGCAGGCCCAGCCGCTCGCCGCAACGCCGGCCGAAGCCTATCTCGAGGCCCGCGGGCTCGCGGCCGAGCAGCTGCCGCCGACGCTGCGCTATCTACCGCCGCGCCCCCGCGCAAAGCCGAGCTGGTGGCGCCGGATGATCGGCACCGCGCTCGTCGCCGCGATCCGCTGCGGTCCCGCCGCAGTGGCCGAAGGTCTGGAAAGTGGGCTGTCGGCTCGCGCCCTGTTCGCCGTGCCGGACTGGGCCGCTGCCAGCGCCGAACGCCTGCCCGCTGTCGCCCTGCCGCCGATCGTCCGATCCGTCCTATACTTCGGTGATGCCGATCGGGCCGGTGCTCGGGCCCTCGAAAAACTCCGCGCCGCTCGTGCTGATCATATCCGCCTTCAATCGAAAGAACGTCCTGCCAAGTGCCCGTCGACACCCGGCCGGGCTTCTCCCGTGCGTGGCTGCAGCCCAGCTGCCGCCCAATCCGCTTCAGACCCCACCCGCACGCCCTCAGGCGCATCAAGCAGTAGCGGATCAGGCCTCGAACACGCGCGTGAGCAGCCAATAGCCGCCGAACAGGCTGATCACTGCAGACACCGCATAGACCAGGCTCGCCGCTCGCGCCGGGTGGGTGCGGTCGGCAGCGAACAGACGATCGACCAAGCCAAGCAGCGGCAGCACGATCGCGACGATCACGACCTGACCGATCTCGACGCCGACGTTGAAGGCGGCGAGCGCCGGTACCACCGCATTGGGCGGCAGGCCGACCTCCTGGAGCGCGCCGGCGAAGCCAAAGCCGTGGATCAGGCCGAACAGGAAGGTGACGCGCCAGCGCCTCTCGATGTCGCGCGAGAAGAAGTTCTCCACCGCCACGATCACGATCGAGGCGGCGATCGCGGGCTCAACGATCCGGCTGGGAATGACGAGGATACCGAGTGCCGCCAGCGACAACGTGATGGAATGAGCGATGGTGAAGGCGGTGACGATCTTGATGACGGGAATGAGTCGGCGCGCCCACAGAACGACTGCGACGAGGAAGGCAATGTGATCGTAACCGAGAAAGATGTGCTCGATGCCGGTGAGAAGATAGCGCCGCATCGTCGACCCCAGCGGCGGCGTCGGCGCCGATAGGGTGATGGTCGTGTTGCCCGCGTCCAGCAGCGCCTGCGCCTCGGTCCCGCGCTGCGCAACCAACACCACCTGGCGCGCGCTGGGATCCTTTTCGGTGAGCACCGTGGAGCGGTAGACGATCTCGCCGGCGACATTGGCGCAGTTGAAATTGTTGCGATAGATGACGCCGTCGCCGTCCGCCAGGATCGCGGCTGTCCCGGGCGAACATACCGTTCCGTCGGCGCCGGTCACGGAGAGATGCGATCTCACATAGGCCAGGATCGACGCAGTAGCCGCCTCGACCGCAGCCGGATCGACGGCGTCCTCCTTGACGTCATAGATCTTGGTGCCGACGAGCCGGTCAACATCGCTGCCCTTGAGCGTCACCTCGATGCTGACGGAACGCTCGGCCATTAGCGCTAGTCGCGCCGTCGAGAGATTGACCTGATGCGCCCGTGCCGGTTCATAGAAGCCGAGAAGGATCACGCCGAGCGACAGTAGAGGCTGCCACCTCATGATCCCGCTCCGACCGCGCGCAACAGCTCCGTCAACCGGCGCATCTCGAACTCGGCCACGGTCACCACCGCACCGTCGGGGGCAAGCCGTGCGTAGCGCTCGAGACTGTCGGCGGGGGCGCCGAATTCGAGCTTTGCCAGCGGCGCAGCTGCATCGCGCGCGAAGGCCAGCACGATCAGACTAGGCAGATTGAGCCCATAGCGCGCGAGTTGCGACGGATCAGCCTGCCCGACGCGGGCCTCGATGGCGGCCGTATCGAATGCGCGCAGCGCTGCGTCGATGATCCACGCCTGCTCAGGATCGGCGGCATGCACAACGGTGCCGGAAGCGTGATTGTGCTGGCCGAGGTGACGAAACCAATTGCCGCCGGGATCGCGCTCGAAGCGGGTGAGCTTGCCCGCGGAGACGATTTCGAGCGCCCACACCTGCGCCATGGACACCGGCAGCACCAGGCTTTTGCCGCGGCTTGGCGCATCTGCACCGCCTGAGCCGCGCAGGCGGCGCGTCATATCGTACGCGACGTGCCACTCCTCCCCGACATGGCGCGGCATCAAGTATATTGCAGGGCGGCCGGCCACGCGAACGTAATAGGACGTGCTCGCCGGATTGAGTGCTCCGACATTCACAGACGTCATCGAACCATCGGCGGCCTCGATCACTGCAACGGTTGCCGGGGGATCCAGGCCGAACGTCGCGAGGCTTGCCGGGCTGAGCTCGGCTGCGGGGATTTCGCGCGCGGGCTCGCTGACGGTGACGAGCCGCAGCGCGGTTTCGAGATGTCTGCCGAGCCCGGCGGGCACGGTGGCGTCCTGCCCCTCGATCATCCATGCGCCGGCCTTGCGCAGGAGGACGACGCCATCGCCGCCCGAACGGATCTCCACTCTGCACACATCGGCCGGCGCGATGGTGACGAGGCCCTTTGGCACAAATGCGACCTTGCTGCGCAGCTCCGGCCAGTGCCCGCTGAGGACCAGCAGCGTCAGAAGCGTCACCGGAACTGCGGTGACGAGCGTCATCAGCCATCGCGACGCGTCAGCGCCGGCAAGCTGCGCCCTCACCGTCGCCTCCACCACATTGCAACGCCGAACAATCCCGTGCTGAGCGGCAGCAGCACTTCCAGCACGATGAAAGTGTCGCGCATCTGGCTGCTGGTCAGCACGATCTCCGGAAGCTTGAAGCTCTGCGGAGCCACGCTCGGCGTGGCATCGTCCTCGGCGAGCCAGCGCAGCGTGGCGAGCGCCAGCTCGCCATTGGAGACGTAGGGAAAATATTCGTTGCTCGCGATCTTGCTGGTGCCGGCCACGACCATGCGGAACCGCTTGTCCGGCGCACCGCCCGGCCAGACGCCTTCGAGGGCGACCGCGAGCGACCGGGCGCCGCGGGCGTCCGTCGCCGCGGCGACAGTCCTGGGCGAGCGCAGATAGCTGTCCTGACTGCTCGCCGCGACCACAATCGAACTGACACCGGATGGCGGTTGCGCCGCCACGATCGGTCGAGCCTGCGGAAACACGGTCAGCGCCAGGCGGCGGGTGATCGAATGCGGCGGATAGTAGGGCACCGCAACCTTGTCGGCATCGGTGCGAAAATGATTGAGCGGATCGATCACGACGGCAGCCTCGCTCGATAGGCCGACGGGCTTGAGCAGCATTTGCTCGAAATCACCGTCGATCTGGGACAACGGATCAAGCAACAGCAGAAGCCTGCCGCCGCCCTTTGCGTAATTCGCGAGCAGCATCGCCTCGTCCGCGGCGACCCCAGTGCGCGGACCGACATCCGCGACGACCGAGCAGTCCGGCGGAATGCCGGAGGCGGTCGCCGTGACGATCTCGCGCATCTGGAAGCCGATCTGGTCGAGGGCAAGCTGGAGCCGGTCGAGCTGCTCGGGCGCCGCCTCCAGCACGTCGCCCGCGCCGAGCGTCTCGTGCCCCTTCAAGGTCTCGACATGGCTGAAATGGAAATGCGAGGGCAGCGGCCGGAACGTCTCCCCATGACCTGTGACGAAGCAGACCGTCTCCACCCGCTTGCGCAGCACGCGCAGCGCTGCATAGCCGAGGCGCGCGGGGTCGGTCAGATTCTCGACCAGGACCTTGCGGTCGTCGGCCTGGAGCACTGCCGTGTTGTAGGCGCGCACCCCGAGATCGCGGGCAAGGCCCGGCTCCTTGTCGAGATCGATGGCACGGAACACGAGCAGCGGATGATTTCGTGCGGCGGTCTGGACCAGCTCCTTGACATTGACCGCATTGGCATCGCTGGCGTTGTAGAAATAGGTCAGCGCCAGCGGCGTGCGCAATTGCGCGATCACGTCGGTGAGCTGCTGAGGCGGCGTGTTGCGTCCCTCGCGGCTGACGTCGAGATGCACGTCGTGCCGATAGAGTGCGATGTTCGCCGCGGTCACGACGGCGATCGCGGCGGCAACAATCGACGCGTTTGCAAACCAGGCCGACCAGAGCGCCCCCGTGCCGCGCAGGGGAAGCCGAACCGCAAGCATGAAGAGCGCGAGCAGCACGAGAATGCAGGCGCAGAACAGCAGGCTGTTCGCGGTCGCCTCACCAAGACCCGCAAAGCCAAGCGCAACGCAGACAAGGGCGCCGGCGACGACGGCAAGAAGGACAATGTTTGATCTGAGGAGGCCGGGCATTTCGTCCCCTCTCACCGCCGCGCCAGCGCGCGGACCGTCAACAACAGCATCAACAGCGTGATGCTGAGGAAGAAGCCCACGTCGGACAGGTAAATGGAGCCGACAGCAAAGGGACGGAAATGCACCGACAGAGATAGGTTTACCACCAGCGTGTCGAACGGGCTCGGCAGCAACCAGCCGAAATTGTCGATGATCCAGAGCAGGAGAAACACGCTGAGCGAGATTAGTGCCGCGATCACCTGATTGGCCGTGAGCGCAGAGGCGAGCAAACCGGTCCCGACCAGTGCCGCGCCGAACAGCAACAGCCCCAGATAACCGCTGTAGATCGGGCCGAAATCGGGGTCGCCGAACCAGGCGAGCGCAGCCGCATAGGCGCCCGAGAGCAGCAGCATGACCACGACCAGGCTCATCGCGGCGAGGAATTTCGCAAGCACGATGGCGACCTCGGAGACCGGCGAGGTCAGCAGCACCTCGAGCGTCCTGAGCTTCCGCTCCTCCGCGAACAAACGCATCGTGATCAGCGGCGCGGTTAACATGAACAGCACGAACGTCTGGAAGAAGACGTGCACCATGCTGGGCTGGTGGCTGAGGAACAGCGTCAGCGTGAAACTGTAGCCCATGATCAGCAGGAACACGGTCATGAGCACGTAGGCGATCGGCGAGGAGAACAGCGCCGTCGCTTCCTTGCCCAAGAGCACGCCAAAGCTTCTCATGCAGCCGCCTCCGGCCGCCGCGTGAGGTCGAGAAACACCCGCTCGAGGTCGGGCCGCAGTTCGGTCAGCTCCCGCACCGAAATCTCAGCTGCGACCAGCGTGGATATGAGGTCCGCCGCAAGCGCAGGACGGCGCTCTGCGGTCACCAGGAAACGTCCGACAACTTCGGGATCGGCAACGACCCCGCGCACGCCGGCGACCGCGCCGGCGACGCCGCGAATGACGTCGGCTGATGCATCTGCTGACAAGCCTAGCCTGAGGTCCGGCGCGGCATCCCTGAGCGCATCGGAAGTCAGCAGCGTCCCGTCGAGCAGGATCATCACGCGCGAGGCGATCTTTTCGATCTCGGGCAGGATGTGCGACGCCATCAGCACGGTGTGCTGGCTGGCCAGTGACTGAATCAGGTCGCGCACGGTAATCACCTGATGCGGATCGAGGCCGCTGGTCGGCTCATCCAGCACTAGAACCCGAGGATCGCCCAGCAGCGCCTGTGCGATCGAGACACGCTGGCGGAAGCCGCGCGACAGCTTGCCGGCCGTGAGATTCATGACGCGGCCAAGGTCGAGGCGCGTGGCGGCCTCATCAACCGCCGCCCTCGCCTTCGCACCGTGGACGCCCTTGATGCCGGCCATGAAATGCAGAAATTCGCGGACGCGCATGTGATCGTAGAGGGGAGCGTCTTCCGGCACGTAGCTGATGGCTTGACGCACGCTGAGGGCGTTTTCGACGACGTCATGGCCGGCGACCGTAATCCGTCCGCTCGTCGGCACGAGATATCCCGTAAGCATGCGGAAGATCGTGCTCTTGCCGGAACCGTTAGGTCCGAGCAGGCCAACGATCTCGCCCGGCTCGATCGCGAAGGAGACGTCGGCGACGGCACGCCTCGGCCCGTACCACTTCGTGACGCGCTCGACCAGAACGACCGGAGAGACAGCCGGAAGCATGGCTTTCTGGACACCCATCTGCCGAGTGCTCCTTTGGGAGCACCGAATACAATCCCGGGCGCGACGGCCCGGGATGACTAGTCAAAGGACGATGCGGGCACCGCCAATTACTCGTAGAATTCAGGCGAGTGCTTGTGCGCCTTGAACGTATCAGGATCGTGGGCGTAGATGATGTCGGCACTCTCGGTGTCGCGAACCCGCTTCACCCAGGCATAGGCATCAAGCATGCCGACCGGATCATAAACACTGCCGATGCTCGGCAAGATGTTCTTGTCCAGATTCTCCTGAAGATAGACTGCGTCGCTGGTCAGCACCACCGTACCGGTCTTGGGCAGCCGCACGACTAGGATTTGGCTTCCCGGCGTGTGCGACACTGTGCGATGGATGAAGACGCTGTTATCGCCGAACAGGTCGAGGTCGCCGTCGAGCTCAATGGTCTTGTACTTGGCCGGCATGCCGCCGCCGACGCTATTGCGCAGCATGGCGAAGTCGTCGGAGATGAAGAAGGTAGCGTAGCCCGGCGCCGGCCAAAATGCATTCCTGATCTCGTCACGCTGGAACACGAAGGTCGAGTCCAGGAACTTGCCGATATTGCCGGCGTGATCGACATGGAAATGGCCGAGCACGACGTATTTGATATCGGACGGCTTGACGTTGATCTTGGCGAGCTGGGCGTCGATGGCGATGTCGGGATCGCGGCCCGGATCGAGCGCCTTCACAAACGGGCCCCAATAGTCGGGGTCCTTGATGATCCGGTCGTTGTTGCCGCAGTCGAACAGAACGTCGCCCTTGGGATGCCGGATCAGGAAAAAGCCGACGGGGATCTGGACCTTGCCGCTACTGCCGTTCTGAATGATTGACTTGTCGAGATTGAGCGCCCCTGAGGAGAAGACGTAGAGCTTCATTTCCTTCGGTGGATCAGCGGCCATGGCGGCAGCCGACATAAAAAAAAGTCCTGCGGCCAGCGAGCCAAGGACCTTCGACGCAATCACCCGCATGTCGTCCTCCCTGTTTCGACGCACTTTTTTAAGCGGATAAATGTACCCTACCATAGTCTGATGCGGCTGTGCAGGCTCAATGCACGCGAGCCTGCAGACAAATTCGACTGCGGGACGGTTCCACCTTTGTGCATCGCAACTGGCGTGGCCTGCTGGCGTGGTCAGGCGATGATATCGGCCCGGGCCGCCTTGAGAACGTCGCGCGCATCGGTGGCCTGAGGCGCACCTGCAAGCCAGGTTGGCCGCCGTTCACATAGACCTGATCATGCGCCGGCGCGCGCTGCTCGACACGGTGCGCATTGGCTTGCGCTGCCCGAACGGACTGATCCCACCGACCTTGTAGCCGGTGAGGCGCTCGGCCTCCGGCGGCTTCATCATTTGCGCCGACTTGCCGCCGACAGCGGCGGCGAGCTTCTTCATCGAGACTTCCTGGTCGGAGGGCACGATCACGCAGACCGGCTTGCCGTCGGCCTGCGCCTTCAGCATCTTCAGGACGCGCGCCGGATCCTCGCCAAGTGCGGAAGCGGCCTGCAGACCGATGCTCTCGGCGTCGGGGTCATAAACATAGATCTGCACGGCGGCTCCCGTAGCCCTATGGGAGAGGTAAACCGAGTTCGCGGCCGGACCAATGCCACGCTAGCAGCGTTTTTACCGCACCGCCGTGCCACCTAAATTCGAGCCGCGGCCGCCTTCGCCGAAGATTTCGTGCCCTGTTGCGGTCACGGCCACCGTGTCCTCGAGCTTGATGAAGCCGCGCTTCGGATGCTTCATCGTGGTTTCCACCGAGATCACCATGCCAGCCTCGAGCGGCCGCTCCGCATCATAGGCGTCATAACGAACCGGGGCGGTCGCCGTCAGCCGCGGCGCCTCGTGGCTGACGAGGCCCATGCCGTGGGCGAGAAACTCGGTGTGGTCGCGCTCGGAAATCGACTTCGGGTGAACGCGCAGCTTGTGGACGCGGAAACTGGGCATCACCTATGGGCCGAGCGTTTCGACAAATCTGTTGCGGACCTTTTTGACGTGCAGGACGAGATTGTTTCCAGGCTTGCGAACACATTGAACGTCCAATTAATCGCCGCCGATCAAGGCGAGCGGAACGCTCATTGCATCCCGATGCTCTAGATCTGTACTTCCAAGGGATGGCTCGCTGGAACAAACGTTGGATTCCGGAACACGTCGCGCAAGCACGGAAATTTTTCGAACGCGCCTTAGAAATTGATCCCGAGAATGTCGAGACGCTTGTGGGTAAGGCGGGTGTTGATCTGGCAAGCGCTGCCTTTTTTCTAGGCGACAACCCTGATGCGCTCTATGTCGCGGCCGAAGCGGCCTTGATTAGGGCGCTATCCCTGGCCCCGCAGTACGCCCCCGCTCACATGTGTTTGGGTGCCCTCCAATTTTGTACCCAGCGCGTGACGCAAGGTATCACTGAACTTGAAGACGCGTTGGCATTGAATCCCAACTTAGCGGAAGCCCAAGCTCTCATCGGTGTTGCCAAGGTTTATGTTGGTCGCGCCGCAGAGACGGAGACACATGTCCACGAAGCGCTGCGCCTGTCTCCTCGCGATGAAGGTCCTCATCGGTGGAAGAGTTGGGTTGGACTCGCCAAGTTGTTGCTTGGAGCCGATGCCGAAGCACTTGTGTGGCTACGTCAAAGTTTGAATACAAACCCAAACTATCCCATAGCGCACTTCGAACTCGCCGCTGCGCGCCGGTCAGGACGAACAGCCGCCGACGGCTTTCAACGAAGTTCTTGAGTGCGTCGGATTTCATTGTTCAAGGCATCTAGTTCGTCCCTGCCCGCGTCGCCAGAGTGCCATCGCGTTGTGAGTCGTCGGCCTCGTTCACCGTGGTGTACCCCCTCCCACGGCCCACTAGCGAAGTCGGCGCGGTTCTCGATCGAAATAGCGTGTTGGCGCGAAGGATGGTTGCCGACCAGGAGCGCCGAAAGGACAGATGGCGATCGAGGCACCTGCGTTCTCGGCCGATTTAAAGCGGCCTCAATTCGGATTTTCGAGTGGACTGCGAACCGGCATCCCGCAGCTTCCTGAGCCTTCACGGCTGGAGGTCGGTCCGCCACCGTCTAGGCTTGGGACCCGCTGCTTGATGCCATGCGGCCGCTGCTTCCCGGTGGCCCGACCACCTTCGTGGCGCTCTGTGCAATGAATATGCTGCTCGTGGCGCCTCGTGGGCGGTACCGGGAATGCCGAGCGCTTGCGCAAAGGCCAGCCAGCCGCCTGCAGGTGTTGATACCGGATCAAGGATAATGATCTGAGCCTCGCGGCCGACGCGCTCGGCGGCGCCACGAAGGACCGCGGATTTCCCCACGCCGGGTCCACCACGGAGCTCCCAAGCAAAAGGCTCCCGACTTGAGCCAAGAGCCTTGCAAGCACCAGAGGGTACATCCGTCCTAATGATGCCAGAACAGTGCGAGAAGCAAGATAATCGGTAGCGGAATGCCAAGCAGCCACAACAGTGCGCCTCTTCCAAATCCCATATTCTCCTCCTCTCAGCGATCGTCGGACATTAAACGCTGAGGTAATTTTTCGGTTCCGTTCAGTGGCGCGTCTTCCGCATCTCGCCCTCAACCTCTTCGATGGTACCTTCTACGTCCAGCATGTATTCGCCGACCATTCTGCTGCATTCGCAAGGCATGTCAGCGCCACACTGGCAACCGAGGCCGGAGCGTTAGCCGGTCGCGTACTGCCCTAATCAATAGGATTCGCTAGCGGTTCTGCAAACGAAGTGGATGGAACTGGTCGCCTTCATCGGAGTTCCTTAGCACCACTTTTGCCATTTGGGCGCCCAGGTGGGCGGAGTGAGAAGGGCCAAGGGATTTAGGATCGCCTATGTCAACTAAAGATCGTGACCCCAAAGATCTGCCGAGAATTTCAACTGGCAGCGCCGACCTGGATGACATCCTGGGCGGCGGTTTTGATGCCAACCGGATGTATCTCTACGAAGGAAGGCCAGGCACTGGCAAGACAACCATCGCGCTGCAGTTCCTCCTCGAAGGCGTGCGCGACGGAGAACGTGGGCTCTATATTTCCCTCTCAGAAACCAAGCGCGAGCTGGACGTCGTGGCCGAGCGGCACGGTTGGTCTCTGGAGGGCGTCGATATTTTCGAACTGGTTCCACCCGAGACGACCCTCGATCCGGATCGCGAACTCACGGTCTTCCATCCCGCCGAGATGGAGCTGAGCGAAACAACCAACCTAATATTCAAGGAGGTCGAGCGAGTGAACCCCACTCGCGTCGTCGTCGACAGCTTGTCCGAACTGCGCCTCCTTGCCCAAAATTCTCTTCGGTACAGACGCCAGGTTTTGGCCCTGAAGCATTTCTTCACTCACCGCAATTGCACGGTAGTTCTCCTGGATGATCTTTCATCGTCCCAAGACGACCTGCAACTGCATTCGATCGCGCACGGTGTCGTTATGTTAGAGCAGCTCGCTCTGGAATATGGCGCCGAGCGGCGACGGCTCCGCGTGATTAAGATGCGCGGCATCCGGTTTCGCGGCGGCTTCCACGACTTCACGATCGAGAAAGGCGGCGTGCGAATCTTCCCGCGTCTTGTAGCAGCTGAACATCACAGGCCTTTTTTTGGTGAGTTTACGCTTAGCGGCAACTCCGAGCTCGATCAGCTTCTGGGAGGCGGCCTCGAGCGCGGCACAAATGCGCTCCTCATCGGCGCGGCGGGGGTGGGTAAGTCTTCCCTTGCACTGACCTATGCGATAGCAGCTGTTAAACGGGGCGAGCACGCGGTGTTCTTCGCGTTTGACGAAGGGCGCGGCACGATCGAAGCTCGCGCTAAGACTCTGGGCCTGCCGCTTGAAAGATATATCGAATCGGGAAACCTCCGTTTTCAACAGATCGATCCGGCCGAGCTGTCGCCTGGCGAGTTTGCCGCGAATGTGAGGAAGAGCGTCGAAAGTGACAATGCGCGTGTCATCATCATCGACAGTCTGAATGGGTATCTGAACGCGATGCCGGACGAGCGGTTTCTCGTCTTGCAAATGCACGAACTCCTGACCTATCTGGCGCAGCAAGGTGTCCTGACCATCCTAGTCCTCGCGCAACACGGACTGGTTGGTCCGATGGATACGCCGCTCGATATAAGCTACTTGAGCGACGCAGTGGTTATGCTGCGCTATTTCGAAGTGGCAGGAACGGTGCGGCGCGCCTTATCTGTCGTGAAGAAGCGCAGTGGCCACCATGAGCATACCATTCGTGAATTTCGTCTCACCAGCGCCGGTATAACGCTCGGTCCTCCTCTCACGGAATTTAGTGGTATTTTTTCTGGCAATCCGCGCTATCTCGGCACGGCAACGCCCGAAGGATCGGCTGAATGAGCGCTGAACGGGATCACTGTGTTCTCGTATTCGCTCCTATTGGACGTGACGGATTGGCTGCGGCGGAGCTTTTCCGTGGCTCGGGTCTGCAAGCGATTAATTGCCGAAGTCTGTCTGAACTCGTCGTCGAGATGGCCGCTGGCGTAGGCGCAGTTTTCCTCGCGGAAGAAGGTTTGTTCGGAAAAGACACCGCACAGCTGGCGCAGTGGATAGAGAACCAGCCGCCATGGTCGGATCTTCCCTTCGTCGTGCTCACAAGCCATCGCGAGCAGCCAGCTGTGGTTGCCTGGCGGCGCAGCATCGTCGCTCTCCTCCGTAACGTTTCGCTCCTCGAACGGCCGGTCCAACCGATGACGCTAACCAGCGCCATTCAATCGGCAATGCGGGCACGTCGGCGTCAATACGAGATTCGGGCCTTGCTCCAGGCGCGCGAGCAGACCGCGCAGCAACTCGAACAATTGGTGGTCGAACGCACGCACGCTCTGGAGGAAGCGAACGAGCAGCTTCGCCTCGAGATGGAGGAGCGAGCGCGAGTCGAGGAAACGCTTCGTCAAGCGCAGAAGATTGAGGCCATCGGCCAGTTGACCGGCGGAGTGGCGCACGATTTCAACAATCTCCTGATGGTTATTTCGGGCGGCCTGAATATGCTCGATCGTCAGGCCGACCCCAACCGCCGTCGCCGCTTGATGGACGGAATGATCCAAGCCGCACAACGCGGTGCCAGCTTGACCAGGCAGCTTCTTGCGTTCTCTCGCCGGCAGACGCTTCGGCCAGAGCCGGTAGACGTTGCTTCGCAAATGGGCGGCATGCGCGAACTGCTCGATCGAAGCCTGAGAGGGGACGTCCACGTTGAGTTTGATTTTCCAGAGTCACTGTGGCCGGTAGAAGTCGATCCGGGTGAGCTCGAACTTGTCATCCTTAACTTGGCTGTCAATGCCCGCGACGCCATGCCCAATGGCGGCACGATCCTCGTCCAAGGGGAAAACCTGCCCAATCTGAATGACGAGACGATCTCTGGAGACTACGTTCGCCTTTCCGTTGTCGACACCGGAGTCGGCATGGGGCCGGAGGTTCTGTCGCGGGTTTTCGAGCCGTTCTTCACGACAAAGGACGTCGGCAAAGGCTCAGGGCTCGGCCTTGCCCAAGTCTATGGATTTGCGACCCAATCACGCGGTACTGTGCGTATCAAGTCGGAGATTGAAAAAGGAACGAGAGTTGAGTTGTACCTCCCACGGTCCCGGAAGGTCCCTTCGAAAGAGCTCCATCTTATCGATTTGCACAAGGCTCGGCCGAAGGAAAGAAACCATGGCCGAGTTCTTCTGGTCGAAGATGATGACGAGGTCGCTGCCCTAGTGAGTGAGATGCTCGACCAGCTTGGTTACGAAGTCACGCGCGCGTCCAGCGCCGCAGCCGCGCTGGGCGCTCTGGCCGACGGTCGTTCCGTCGACCTAATTTTTTCCGATATCATGATGCCGGGTGGCATGAATGGCATGGAGCTCGCGCGCGAGATCAAGAGAAGACGAAGCGACATTCCGGTGCTGCTGACGAGCGGATACTCGGAAGCCGCCGTTAATGAGGCGCAAGTTGAAGGTATTCGGATTTTGGCGAAGCCATACCACATCGACGAACTCGCCACGGCGCTTAACGCGACCAAGGCGGAACTCCAAAACGATACGGACTCAAGGCGCTCGCATACTTGCTGAGCGGCCGCAGCCAGGCGTCTGAGGCTTGGGTTTTTGCTACGCGGTACTTAAACGCGCTGTTTCCAGGCCCTCAGTCAGTCAGGATTGGTTCGGTCCAATATTTCGCGAACCCGCAATGCCAGTTTTGCCTGCGTGATTGGCTTTTCCAGAAGATCGACGCCCTCGTCGAGTCGCCCTTGGTGAACCACCGCATTTCGGGAATAGCCGGTCATGTACAATATCCGCAGGTGGGGTCGAATTTGCTGCGCGCGCCTACCCAGCTCGCGACCGTTGATTCCAGGCATCACTACGTCAGTCAAAAGCAGATCAACCTGCTGCTCTTCCTGCAACAGGATCGTCAGCGCAGCCTGAGCGCTGCCTGCTGATACCACTCGATAGTTCAGATCACGCAGAACATCTGCAACATAAGCTCGAAGATCCGCGTCGTCCTCGACGACGAGAATTGTCTCTACTGATTCCCCTTCGGCAATAGACTGTTCTGGTTCATCTGCGGCTGGCTGCTCACTGCCCTGATACCGCGGGAAGTACATCCTGATGCTCGTACCTTCCCCGACTTCACTGTAGATCTTTACATGCCCCCCTGACTGTTTGACGAAGCCATAAACTTGACTTAGGCCCAGCCCTGTCCCCTGCCCCGGCTCCTTGGTTGTGAAGAACGGTTCAAAGGCGTGGTTCAAAACGTCACCACTCATACCGGAGCCGGTATCGCTTACGCAGATGGTGACGTATTGCCCGGCGGCCAATTCGGGATTTGCGCGGGAATATTCTTCATCCGCCGAGACGTTGGCACCTTCTACAGTCAGCTTCCCGCCATTTGGCATTGCATCGCGCGCGTTGATTGCCAGGTTGACGATGGCCGACTCCAGATGATTGACGTCCGCTTCGATCTGCCAGAGACCCGCACTACCTACTGTCTGAACCTCGACGCGTTCGCCAAGTGTGCGCTGCAGGAACTCCTGCAGGCCGGTGAGAAGATTATTCACGTTGATTGGCTTCGGATCGAGCGCCTGGCGTCTGGAGAAGGCAAGTAGGCGACTAGTAAGCGCCGCAGCGCGTTGAGCTCCGCGCTTGGCGTTGGCCAGCGCCCGGCGAAGATTTGCTCCTGTCACATGGCGGCTATTGCGCTCAGCGTTTTCAAGATTTCCAAGGACGATCATCAGTAGGTTATTGAAATCGTGAGCTATTCCACCGCTTAGCTGCCCCACAGCCTCGAGCTTTTGTGAAGCAGCGAGCTGCTCCTGTACACGCTTCAATTCATCCTGTGCCTGCTTGCGTTCGGTGAGGTCGCGAGTGACTTTGGCGAAGCCGATGATCGCCCCGCTGTCGTCCGTAATCCTGTCGATAACGACAGAAGCCCAAAAGCGCGTGCCATCTTTGCGCATGCGCCAGCCTTCTGCTTCAAACTTTCCCTGCTCGGCCGCTTGGGCCAGCGCCGCCCTAGGCACCCCATTCTGCAGGTCCTCAGGCGTATAGAACGCACTGAAATGGCGGCCAATGATCTCGTCAGGAGCATAGCCCTTGATACGTTGAGCGCCAGAATTCCACGTCGCCACGTGGCCTGAGGCATCGAGCTGGAAAATTGCATAATCCACAACCGCCTCGACGAGCCGCCGATAGCGTCGTTCGCTCTCCAGGAGATCGATGTGGGTCTGCTGACGTTCGGTGATGTCGCGGGTTACTTTGGCGAAGCCGATAATCTGGCCGTGTTCGTCACGTATAGCGTCGATAACGACAAGGGCCCAAAATCGGGTGCCGTCCTTCCGGACACGCCACCCCTCAGAAGCAAAGCGGCCTGTTTCGCGGGCCGTCGCTAACGCCCTTTGCGGTAGCCCCTTCTCCCGATCTTCCGGCGTGTAGAAAACCGAAAACGGTTTTCCTACAATCTCGTCAGCGGTATACCCCTTCAGGCGTTCGGCACCCTTATTCCAGGTCCTAACCCGGCCGCTGATGTCGAGCATAAAGATTGCGTAATCGACGATCGCGTTGATCAGCAATTCGAGGCTGCGGGCATCCCCGGCGGCTGGTGTCGTCATCTGGAAACTCTTTGGAGGGTACAGATCAACCCGTCAAATTAGGCCTGGTTCCTTCTGCGCCTACGAGCCTACCAATTACTGACGACTGAGCTCTTTCCGGTGCCACTGAGTGCGTGATGCGAAGTTGGAGGTGAGGACAGAGATCGAACCTGCGCGTCCCGAGGGACTCGGCGCCTTAGCAACGTGCTGCTGCCTTACTGCTCGGCCACCTCTCCAAGAGGAAACCATCGTGCGTTTCGTGAGCCCTCAGTTGTGCAATTGCCTAGTCGGGAATGACGAAGGCGCCCTCGCATCAAAGTGGCGGCGGCGCCACATTCCCCTTGCCACCGCGGCCAGAACGTCGCGAAGTAACGGGCGGGGCACAGCCGGGAGATTGCGATGGACGATCGAGCGGTACGCACGGCGCTGCAGCGCCACTGGGAGGCGTCGGACGCGAGCGATTTCGAGCGCGAGCATGAGATCTACGCCACGGATGCGGTGCTCGATTATCCGCAGTCGGGTGAGCGGATCCGTGGCCGGCGCAACATTCAGGAAATCCGCACGGTCCAGCCGAACAAGAAGCGATTCACGATCCATCGCATGATCGGCGGCGGCGATCTCTGGATCACAGAGTACGTCCTCACCTATGACGACAAACCGTCCTACGTGGTGAGCATCATGGAATTCCGCGACGGGCTGGTTGCCCACGAAACGCAATATTTCGCCGAGCGGTTTGCACCCTCGCCCTCGCGGGCCCATCTCGTCGAGCACGTCGGCACAATGTAGCTCCGCGCAGCCGCGACCATTAGATTGAAGCGTCGTCGCCTGCGCTGCGGCGCTACGGAGCCACACCTCCTGGCGTGGTCCGTAAATGCGTTGGCATGTCCGTCGCCCGTTGCCGCGAATTTGGCTACCTATCACTCGAATTAATGCCTCGGACAGGCCCCCGTAATGCGGCAGCGATAAGTTTTCAGAAGCGATATGGGGCAGGCAATTTCAGGAGAAACATCATGCCAAACGACAACAACACGCAACAGCGCAGGCCCCAGTCGGCCCGCCGTGTCGCGATGCTTGGCTCCGTTGCGATGATCGGCGCGACCATCGCCCTCGCAGGGCCACTGGGACATTTCCAATTTGTCGAACAAGCGTTCGCCGCGACTCCGACGGCGTCTCAGACGCAAGGTCCCGCGGGCTTCGCCGACCTGGTCGCAAAGGTCAAGCCGGCCGTCATTTCGGTACGCGTAAAGCTGGACGAAGAAAGCAATGCAAACGCATCCGGTCCGGAAGCAGAGAACCTGCCACCGTCCTTGCAAGGTATGCCCTTCGAAAATTTCTTCCGCCAGTTCGGCGACGGCACTCCAGGCGGCAAGCTGCAGCGCCATCAGATCATCACCGACGTCGGCTCCGGCTTCTTCATCTCCGCGGACGGTTATGCCGTGACCAACAATCATGTCGTCGATCATGCCAAATCCGTGCAGGTCACGACGGATGACGGCACTGTCTATACCGCAAAGGTGATCGGCACCGATCCGAAGACGGATCTCGCGCTGATCAAGGTCGATGGCAAGACGGACTTTAGCTTTGCCAACCTCGAAAATCAGGTGCCGCGCGTCGGCGACTGGGTCGTGGCGGTCGGCAATCCCTACGGTCTCGGCGGCACCGTGACGGCGGGGATCATCTCGGCTGAAGGACGTGATATCGGTGCCGGGCCCTACGACAACTACATCCAAATCGATGCGCCGATCAACAAAGGCAACTCGGGCGGGCCGACGTTCGACACCAATGGCAACGTCATCGGCGTCAATACCGCGATCTATTCGCCGTCCGGCGGCTCGGTCGGCATCGGCTTCGATGTGCCGGCGCCGACCGTGAAGATGATTGTTGCTCAGCTCAAGGAGCACGGCACTGTCACGCGCGGCTGGCTCGGCGTACAGGTGCAGGCGGTCACGAGCGGCATCGCCGAGAGCCTTGGCCTGAAGCAGGCCCAGGGTGCACTCGTCGACGAGGCCCAGCCAGATGCACCGGCGGCACAGGCCGGCATCCGGCCAGGCGACGTTATCACGTCGGTCAACGGCAACGCGATCAAGAACTCGGGCACACTCGCGCGAGAGATTTCAGCGATGGCCCCGGGTAGCTCGGCGAAGCTCGACATCCTTCGCAAGGGTGAGACGAAGACGCTCACGGTGACGCTCGCCAAGATGCCAAACGATACAAGGAAGGTTGCCCGGGCCGATGAGCCCCAGCAAGGGTCGAACGGCATTCCTCACCTCGGTTTGTCGGTTGCGCCGGCAGGCGATGTCGGCGGCGCCGGCGACAGGGGTGTCGTTGTCACGGCGATTGAGCCGGACGGTCCGGCGGCCGAGCACGGCCTGCAGTCCGGCGACGTCATCCTTGACGTCGCAGGCAAAACAGTCAGCTCTGCGGCCGACCTGCGCAATGCACTCTCGGATGCGAAGTCCGAAGGCAAGCATGACGTCCTAATGCACGTGAAGACGTCGGACAACACCCACTTCGTCGCCATGCCGATCAGCTAGGCGTAACGCTGGCCTGCCGTCGCGTGTTCTCCGCCGCGACGGCGGGCTCAGTATCTCGTAAGCCGCCCGGTTTTGTAGACCGTAACCTCGCCACCCGGGTCTTTCGCCATGGATCTCACTGTCATCACCGGGCAATCCCGGTGATCGACCGCTGACAATCAAACCAGCAAGGACAATTGGCATAAGCGCCTGTTCCGAACACGCGGGTTCGAGACGTTAGCTGGTCCGTATGTTTTTCGTTTGTGGAGGGCTGCCGGCCGTTCTGCCTCAGCTAGCGCCGCGGTCTTGGTTTTAAAGGGACCAACGTCGTGTTCTTGCGTGTCGGGCAGCCAAGCAGGCAAGAACCACCAACCGCCCGGGCGGTAACTCATGCTGTTCCTGATCAACCCGACGTGTTCGGCTGTAAACCAACCGGGCTTCGCCAAGCGGTACGCTTTGGCTCCGGTGTCCCCGAGCATGTCCTTCAAGGAGGACGTGACTTGTGGGCTGAGGCGTCGTGGCCGAAAAACACCCCCGCGATCGCAATGGCGATCACGATGATAGGACCCAAGAAGACCGAGTATTATGCGAGGGCGGCGCCCTGCCGGCATCCTTGAGATTTGAAACTTGAGCGTGACCAGCGGCGTTTTCCTCATGACGTCAATCCCAGCATGGAGCCAAGACGGCCGAAACGACGAATGTCCAGCGCTTCCTCGCGAGGGGTCGCGGCAAGCTGGACCTCGCCGCTATCCGTTGTCACCCGTACTAAATGAACCTCGGAAGCCTGTTGCATGACGGCACAAGCAAGACTGAGAGGACTGTTTCTCTCCGCATTCACAAAAGCCGAGATGAATGCGGGATAGGTCAAAGGTCCTGACTAACAAATACCATGTTTAGGACCGACATGGACGCCGTCGAGTTCAGCCTCATAGGCATGGCGGGGGTATCGTTCATCGCGTTTGTCATTGTCGCCAGTTCGCTGCTGATGGGATAAATCACACACCTTTAGGTATGAACGGAACCCCAGTTAGTGGTTGAGTCCTGACCATTTTCGTCGGCTGCCTCGCAAGCTTTCTCCATTCTTCTGCTGCCTGCAACCAAGCTTCCTTCGCGCTCGCAGTCGTGGCCTTGGCCGCCTCGACGTCGCATTCAGCGGCCTTCTGTCTGTAACGTTCAGCGTCCTGTTTGGACATGTGCTTGGCGGCTACTTTGGCGAAAGGATCGATCCTAACGTTAGCGTCCCGGAGCGCTTTCGCGCAGCCGTATGACTACGGTGCTGTCGCCCCGGGCGCGTGAAAACTGCCGCGTGCCCTTAGGAACCCACCGCGCGATTCTTTCGTTGTCTCGTATCCCGGACAGCAAAGGAACAAGACCATGGATCGTGAACACGTGAAGGGCGTTGCCGACAAGGCAAAAGGCGCCATCAAGGAAGGTGCCGGTAAGATCAGCGGTGACAAGGACCTCGAAGCCGAAGGCAAGATTGATAAGGCCAAGGGTTCCGCGCACAAGGCCGCAGGAGACGTAAAGGACGCAGCGCGCGACGCAGCTGATGCTCTCAAAAAATAGACAAGATCAAGCCGCCTTCGGCGGCTTTTTTGCCACCTGATTAGCGGCTCGGAAGACAGAAATTGATGCAAGCCCTGTTCGTTGAACGGAATGAGAAATTTTCACTGGAATGACGAGGAAATAAATCGGCTGAAGCATTGATTGCTTCAGGAGCAAGCGCGGCTCGGGCCTCTGCTGCCCTACGCCGTCCACTCGCGTCGGTTCATCGACAAGCCCGGAAATTGGGGATGCGATTTCCATTAATCCCTGAAGAGCGCAGGCGAATAAAACTGTTGCTCAAGGATTAACCGGTCAATCGAACGCCAGCGCCGATCGACGGCGCGAGCTCGGCCGCGGCGAGCGTCGCTGCAGCATGCCGCTGATGACCTGATAGAGGGTTGCGATCCGGTCCGCCATGCCGCGCGCAACGGCCTCGCGCGCGCCGACCATGCGGCCCTGACCGAATTCCTCGCGGACCTTGGTCTGCGAGACGCGACGGCCGCCCGCGACCGCCTTGACGAAATCGGCGCCAGCCTCGTTTGCCCGGCCTTGCAGATAGGCTCGAGCCTTGTCCGACAGTGGATGCGCCTCGTTTTTATTCGGCGATTCTCGGAACGAACGATCGCCATCTTGATCCCCACCCGGTCGAGCCAGCCGGAAATATCCTGGTGCATGATGATGGCGCCAATCGAGCCGACGTCGGCGGACGGCGTAATCACCAGCTCGCCGGCCTGCGAGGCAATCCAATACGCCGCCGAGACCGCGAGCGTATTCGCGACCGCGATGCAGGTTTCTTTGCCGACGCCACGGCGACCGCAGCTGCGGCCTCGTTGCCGAGACCGTTCCGCCTGAACTGTCGACGTCGAGGATGATGCCGGCGACGTCATGGTCATCGACTGCGCCCGTAACCTGCGCGGCAATGCCGGTAAGGCTCGAACCGGACCAGCTGCCGCGCGGCGTCAGGCCGCCGGCGACCGAGACCAGCGCGATCTTGCTCGCCGAACTCGAGGCCTGCGCCGCGGCGGCTGCAGCTGCGGCCTGGCGCTGCTTGGCGCGCGCAAGGCGATCGGCCTGCGCCGAGACCTCGAGCGGGACCAGCGCGTCGATCGTCGTGATCTGCGAAAGCACCTGACGCAGATCCACCTGGGACGGACGGTCGGGCGCATCCGGCTAGCGACCGAGCGCAGCCCGCCTTCTGGACCTCCAGCATCACAGTGCCGCTGCCCGCGCCGCCTTACGCGACCGGCGGCGCCGGACCCTGGTGGGCGCCAAGGCTCGCTGCCGGGAGGCCTCGGAGCGGTTCTACGAAGAGCATCGAGCACTGGGCATCATACCCAGGACGCGAGTGAGGGGCGGTTTGGCCAATCTGAGGAACGCTGACTGGCCTCGATTGTTAGGATGCATTATGGCGCCTCCCGTCACCGTTTATTTCACCTGCATCGGCTGCGGCATCGTCTATTCAGCGAGCCAGGAACGCAGCGCAACCCATACCAATGTTTCCGGGACCTTCGATTGCTGGCAGTGCGGGAAGCTTGTTCATCACTGGGCTGGGCTCTTCGACTATAACGAATGGAGAATCGCCTACGTGCTGCCCAAGCAACCCAAGATGAGAAATGAAATACGTGGGTGACTACTCCGCCCCTGAGAAAGCCGCCCGCCGGATCATGGAGCAAGCCCGAGCGTTCGAGCCGATCCAGGACGGCCGGATCTACATCGAGAAGATCAACTACCCGATGATCTACCAGGACAAGGCAACGCCGGCTGAATACTGGGCCGGCTTGCAGTACGCCAAGGATCAGGGCTGGCTCGAGTACCACGAGAGCGGGACGTTCGTGAGAATGCTCCAGCCGGGAAAAGACCTCTTCGCCTGACCGAGAGCTACTGGTGTTGCGCCTATCGCCTTCGCCGTTCTGACATGACGTACCAATATCCGGTCCCGACCGCAGCGGCCGCGCTGAGCACTCCAACGAGTGCGACGATCCCTTCCACCAGTTCCATGGGGACCTCATTGTCCCAAAGAACGGCCCCAGCGAGGCGGGCACGTCACCGGGGCCTGGTCTTCCGTTGGTGTTGTCCAACGCCATGGGGGGTAGCATCTGGACGCCCCAATAACTGCCCCGGTGCCGGCCTGTTCCAAAAATGCGCCTGAAACAATCCGCCCAGGCATCGCTACGGTTATGCAGCTCGCTACCGAAATTCATCTCGCGTGACGGCCGATGACGGCGAGATCCAAATCTGGCTCGCTGCGACTCGCGTGACGAAGCGGTTGACCGAGTGCTGGACCAAATTCCGGAAGGATGGGCTGTTAGCCTCATGCAGCGACAGGTTGCCGCCGATCACATCCCAATCCTCAACAAGGCGGTCGGAGAGGTCCGCCGCCACCGCCTGTCCTGAAAGAAACGGCCCCAGCACCCTTGGAGGTGATGCTGAGGCCGTTCCTCATTTCCAGCCTTGCCGAGCCGCCGATGCAATAACTAGGCGCCCCTCTGGCTCTAAGTAAATTGTCCTTAATGGAAACCGCCATGCCCAGTGGGCGGATGATCGAATCAAACTGTGAGCCAGTCAATTAACTTGGGTGAATCAAAGGTAAATAAGCTGCTGCTTTTGCCCGGATGCCTAACGGGCGTCTTAATTCACCGCGCGAGTGTCCTAATTGGCGGTGCCAGACTTGAAAAATTCGAAATGCGGCATGATGCCACCTTCTCGTCATGGCTGCAGCGCTCTTTGCGAAGCACCTCCAGCGCATGCCACGTCTCTGGGGTGAAGCTGGCGCCGAGCGCGAGCGATGCAATAGTCACTTCCGCTGGCGTGCGTTCACGTAGGGAGGCTACCAGCCCCGTCACGCGCTCGTTGTTAAGGCCGGTCGCTTCCACGTTGTTCGCTCGGATGGTTGCAGTCGCGGTGAGCGGAGCCATTCGCTCATGCGCGCGCCGGCTTCGGCTTGCCGGGCTAGCTTGAGAAGGGTTTCTCGCTCAGCGCCTGCGGAAAGTGCTTTGGCACGTTCGCGAAACTGACTCGCTCGTTCTTGGAGCCGCTGCCAGCGAACGAGTTTGTGGCTTGTACCGGCGACGATGCTGCATGGCACACCTCGAAATACGGGGTCCTAATCCGTAGGGTTTCAAATAGGGAACCATCCCTAATATGCCTCAGCAAGGCTGACCGTTCCCTCCCGATCTACATTAAGTACAGGACCGTGGCCTCCTAACCGGAGGCGCCGGTTATCCCGGCGCGCGGCGAAGTGAACCAGTGAGCTGAAAGGGCAAGAGAACCGGGGCAAAATGTGCTTTGGTCGGGTCAATGACGCCGCCCGATCTCAGCCTCCCGAATGACGTAGAGACGCTGAAGGCCATTCACGCAGCGTGCACCACAACGTGCGTTACCTTCGGGAAACTCCCTTGAACGAGCTGGCGCGGTGCAATCGCTTTGACGCTAGTCGCGGGATTCGGTTTTCGCTGTAAACAGGCTCGACTGACGTTGCTTTGGGATTTCTGAGTGGCTTACTGAATCTACTCTTTGGAGACTGGCAACGCACCTGATTGGCGATGGCCGGCGCTTGAGGATGCGGGAGCGGCCCGCGGGATTCCAAGCAAATCGCTGACGCCGCCGTGGCGCGCAATGGCCTTCGATAACGTCGTTCTTACTCTTCGTCAGCGCGAAGCGGCCGATTTTTTCACCAGGTAATCGCCCGAGCCTACCTTCTGGTAATCTGGCCCGGAGCGCTGAGCGCTTGGTGGCTCCTTGCGTCGCTTGACTGCGATCGGACAAAAGAAGTCAGTGCCGTTCGGCGAATACGTGGACGACGCAAATCGGGTTTGCGGCCTCATCGGTTACTTCCAGCCGCCATTCCTGGCCGGGCTTCAGCGCGCCATCGAGATCTTGGAGGAGTTGTCCGGCGGTGAAAGTAGCCTCCTTCCAGGCTGCGTCCTTGCCGGGAAGGTCCACGCCGGTTTCATCCGCATAGCGTTTCCCATGCTCAATGTGAAAAAAATACCGGGGCATTCCAGACTGTTTCGCGGCTCACTGCGTTGAAGCTGCAGAAACAATTGACCACATTGAAGGTCGTTCCATGTGTATGTCGGCGGAACCGGGCGGCCTCTGCCCGAACGCTCTTTCAAGGAGCCTCGGATGCCCATCGAGATGATGATTCGCAAGTTGCGGCTCCACTCCGAGTTGCCCGATGAAAATATCGAGGCGTTACGCTCCATCGTGACGCCGGTGAAGGATTTACCGGAGGATTCCGTCATCGTTCGCGAGGGCGACCTCAGCACCCAATGCTGCGTTGTCATGAGCGGGTTTGCCTACCGGTCCAAAGTTTCGGAAACCGGCAAGCGGCAAATCCTGTCGTTTCACATTGCAGGCGACATGCCTGACCTTCAGGGCTTGCCCTTGAAGCGGATGGACCACGACCTAACGACGCTCTCGCAGGCACGGCTTGGCTTTATAAATCACGACGCGCTCGAGCGGATCCTTGATTCCAGGCCGGCTCTGGTAAGAGCTCTCTGGCGAGAGACGCTTGTCGACGCCGCGTTGTTCCGGCAATGGATCGTCAACCTGGGCACGCGCTCGGCAGCGGGACGAATGGCCTATTTGATTGCGGAATTGCGTCAGCGGCTGGCGGCGATGGGATTGGTCGCGAACGAGCAGTTTGATTTTCCCATTACCCAATCGAAGCTGGCCGATGCGCTCGGGCTAAGCGTCGTGCATGTCAACCGAGTCCTCCAGGCCTTCCGAGCCGACGGGGTACTTGATCTCAAACGGAGGGTTGTCACGCTTCGCGATCTCGAAAAAATTGTTGAGCTCGGAGGGTTCGAAACGCTTGATGACCATGGTGACACGGCCTAGCGCCGCGCAGCGGTCGCCTGCGTTGCACTTATCATTTGGGCGCGACCTGCAGAGTAGACCCTCCACGTTAAGAATGTGGCTGCTTGTAAGCATTAGCCGTGCTGATCCTCGATCTGGTCCGCGAGGTGCCCGAGGCGATGAAGCCACGCCGGATCCAGATCGTGGGCGGCGCTTCTCCTTCGCAGATCGAGAAGAAGGCAGCCTGATGCCAGCCAAGGTTCGATGGCGGAACGCGGCCCGCAAGCGCACAAAGCTTGACGCGAGAGTTGGCTGTGTGACGAGCAACGTCAATGTGAACACCCGAGGGCGCTCGCGTACGACAACGCACGACCGCGGCGGTTTGAATATTTCCGGACACCAAGGCGACGAGGAAATTTTTGCGAATGCGCAGCCACAGTGAGGCATCAACGAACGCGGTCGGAGGCCACCTAAGTGCCTGAGATTGCTGGCGCTCCGTAGGGGACGCGCCAACTTAGCAAACACAAACACTTAGCCGATGATTTGGAAACTTCCTCGAGCATTGAAACTCAAAGCGTTTCTGAGGGCAAAGTTCGAACCTCTGCAGCATTCCGTTTACCTGGGCCGTTACCGGTTGGGCGGGTATGGACATCATCCGAAATGAGATGCGTAGATGCGCAGACATCTCATCGCCACCTCCCGAATAACCGAAGTCTCGAAAGAATCGGCGAAGGTAACGCTTCCTTCCTCTATATCATTTGGGGAGCCCGGCACGCCGCAATCCTTCTTCGTATCGCGAGATGTCTTCGGCACGCCGATAAGGTCCCAGCACGTTTTTGAGGTTGGAAACCCGCAAGTTTTCGCCTGAGGTCCGGGACCGCGCGGTTCGGACGATCCTGGATCACGCCGGCGAGCACCCTTCGCGCTGGGCGGCGGTGACATCGATTGCGGCCAAGATCGGCTGCACACCGCAGACTCTTCGTGACTGGGTCAAGAAGGCCGAGATCGACAGCGGGCAACGGACCGGCGTTCCGACCGAGATGGCCGAGAAGCTGAAGGCCCTGGAACGGGAGAACCGTGAGCTTCGGCAGGCCAACGAGATCCTGCGCAAGGCGAGCGCCTATTTTGCGATGGCAGAGCTCGACCGCCGTCCAAGCCATGATCGGCTTCATCGATGATCATCGGGGGGCGCATGGGGTCGAGCCGATCTGCAAGGTCCTGCCGATCGCCCCCTCGACCTACCACGCCCATGTGGCCAAGCGGCGCGATCCGGCCAAGCGGTCGGCGCGCGCCAGGTAGGATGCCGCTCTGAAGGTCGTAGTTCGTCGCGTCTTCGATCAGAACTTCTCCGTCTACGGTGTGCGCAAGGTCTGGCGCCAGCTCAAGCGCGAAGGCTTCGATGTTGCCCCGTTGCACGGTATCGCGATTGATGCAGGACATGAGTTTGCAAGGGGTCATCCGCGGCAAATCCGTCAAGACCACGATCAGCGACGAGGCGGCGCCATGCCCGCTGGATCACGTCAACCGCCAGTTCAAGGCGCCACGGCCGAACGTCCTTTGGCTCTCCGACTTCACCTATGTCGCAACCTGGACCGGCTTCGTCTACGTCGCCTTTGTCATCGACGCCTATGCTCGCCGGATCGTGGGCTGGCGGGCCTCGCGCACGGCGCATGCGGGCTTCGTGCTCGATGCGCTGGAGCAGGCCCTACATGATCGACGGCCGGTCCATCGTGGCGGGCTCGTGCACCACAGCGACAGAGTCAGCCAAGGCGGATTAAGTACACCGAGCGCCTGGCTGAAGCTGGCGTCGAGCCTTCCGTCGGCAGTGTCGGAGATTCCTACGACAACGCTCTCGCCGAAACCATCAACGGTCTCTACAAGGCCGAGGTGATCCATCGGCGCGGGCCATGGCGCAGCTTCGAGGCCGTCGAGCTCGCCACGCTCGAATGGGTCGATTGGTTCAACAACCGACGGCTCCTGGAGCCCATCGGAAACATCCCGCCGGCCGAAGCCGAGCAACGCTACTATGCCATGCTGGAACAATCGGCCATGGCGGCATAGCTTAAACCAAATGGCCTCCGGCAAACCCGGGGCGGTTCAGTGACACCAGCAGCGGCAACACCGAGCGAAGCAAAGCCGCCCATTGTGGGGTTTAGATTCGCGAATGATTGCTCAATGCGAGCGACCGCTGCGTCAGCGATGTCACCGACTTGATTCATGTCGCTTTGGAATTGATCCAGCTTTGCACCGAGCTGGACCACAAGGTCATTAGCCAAAGGCATTACTCCATGATCAATTAATGCGCGTCCGACCGGGCTTGTAGCCCAAATGGGCCACGACGCGCCGCCGCCGATGCAATACACTGCTTCCTCGCCCAATGGTTGTGAGTGAGAATTACTGATGCGTGTCGCGTTCGTTGCAATCGTCGTTTCAGCCGGTTTATGGGCGCTCTTGCGTTTACCCACGTAGGCCAGTGATCGACTTTGAAATTTGGTTTGGCTTGGCCGTACCCTTCAACCAGCGCCATCGGCAGTTTCTCGAATATCTTCGGGCTGGCGAATGGGTACGCTCTATTAACTTACCCGATCAGCCGAAACTGAAACTGACGTTGCTCCGCAATCAATGGATTGAGGCTCAAGAATCCGGCTGTGACGTCAGCTATCGCATCACAGCAAAAGGTCTCACTGAGATGGGCAAACCTCGGAGGCTTCGCTAGACTTACGCGGTAGCCCCTCCATCACGACCGAAACGCGTCAATCGCGTGAGCGACGAGATGCCGAAGTGAACCTCCTCCGAATTGATGGACACCCGTAGTAGGCTCGAAGAGCCAGGAGGTGTCGGATGGAAGGACGTCAACGTCGGTCGTTTACGGACGACTACAAGCGGCAAGCGGTTGATCTTGTAGCGTCGAGCGGGCGCTCGATCGGATCTGTTGCCAAGGAGCTTGGCCTGCGCGATTCCGTGCTGCGGCGGTGGGTGGAGCAGCGCTGGGCCCGGCTGGAGCCGACGGCGGCGACGCGGCGCCCCACAACGCAGGGCGACGCTGCCGTCGGCGGGCCACGCGGCAGAGATCGCGCGTTTGCAGCGAGAGAACGAGCGGCTGCGCATGGAGCGCGACATTTTAGAAAAGTCGATCGCGATCTTTGCTGGAACACGGACATGAGATTCCGCTTCATGCAAATCCCTGGTCACCGGCAAACGGCGGGCTCTTTTCCCAGCTTTCAGAAAGGAGCCCGAGACCACGGATCGAACGCCGCGTCGTCGACCGAGGCCGCATGCAGTTCGGCGAGCGCCGCGTCGCGGCCGGCGGCATGGACTTCTAAGTCCGACCATTGAGCTCGCAAAAGGTACGAGAAGGGCCCGGTATCGCTGTCGGGCCTTTCCGCATCATACTCCGCCTCGGCCATCTTGCGCATAACAGTTTGCAAACCATCTGCCGTCTCAGCCAAGCTCGCTAACGATTTTGAAAATCGCCCGCTGCACATTCACTACCAGCAAACGAGGACATTCGATGAGTGCCAACGCTATCCTGGAAAACGTACGACGATATCGCACCATCACTTCGCTATGCCGACAGACCGCCGCGTTCCGTCCAGCGCAAAAATGGACGCTGTTGGAGCAGGCATACGAATGGGAGCGTCGGGCGATCAGCGAACTAGAAGCTACTTTGCAATAGCGATGGCGGATCCCGTTGGGATATCGCTGCCGCTGCGTGATGTATGGCAGGCTTGAATGGTGGTTTCACCTTATTACCCGTTTGCACACCTGCCGGCACCCCTTGGTCCCCGCACAATTATTCTGCCAGCTCGTCGAGCAGGGACTCGGCCTGTTTCAAGTCCAACGTGTCGAAGCCCTCGGTGAACCAGCCGTAAACCGGCGCGAGGAGATCGCGTGCTTTGCCGTGTTTACCCTGGTCGCGCCAGAGCCGGGCGAGGCTGGAGGCGGCGCGCAGTTCCAGCAGGCGCGCATTTTGGCCGCGCGCGATTTCGAGCGCGTGGCGGTAACTGCCTTCCGCCTCAGCAGCGTTCCGATCCGATTGTGCCAGCAGCACGTCGCCGTAACACCGATGCACCTGGGCATCGAAAACGCGCTCCTCGGATCGTTCGACGCACGCGAGAGCCTCCGTAACGGCCGCGAGCGCGTCGTTAGCCTGTCCAGCTCTCAAGCATGCCTCGGCCAACACCACGAGATGCATGGGCATGAGCAGTGACGCTTCGGCTGCCCGCCATTTGGCAAGTCCGTCGCGTAGCTGTCTCAGCCCGGCCTCGATGTCGCCGCCTTCGACCTTCGACCAGCCGGCATAAATGCCGCCGCCCGCGAGCCAAAACGCGAAACCCTGTTTCGAGCATTCGGCGATGAGGGCCGCCGCGCGTTGACGCAGCAGCCCCTCGTCGCGACGGAAGAAATGGCAATAGCACGCATGCAACAACGCAAATGCTGTGCTGGGGCGATGCGACAGCGTTTCGGCATACGCGATTGCCTCGTCAATTCTCCGAAGCGCCTGATCGAGATAACCCATCTGCGTCAGCGTGAGCGAAGCCAGATAACCTTTGCACGCGACGAGCGGATCGTAAGCGTATCTAAACGCGAGATCGCGGTGGGTGTCAGGGTCATAATGCCCGATCGCCTGTTCTAGATGCGCGCGCGCCGCGTCAAGCTTGCCGAGATGGATCAGACTGATACCCACCGAGCGGTGGCCAATCACCAGCGCGGCGGCATCGTGCGTGGATTGCGCGGCGTCGAGCGCCCTCTGGGCCACCTCGTGGCTCGCTCGCAATTCGGCTCGAACCAGGTGAAACACGTATTGGCCATACAGCGTCGGGAGAAGCTGAGACGTATCCCGAAGCCGCTCACAAAGCTCAAGGGCACGCGCGAAAGCAAATCCGGTCTCCGGCGCCGCCCAACCCCTGGTCGCGATCAGAGTGCCGCCCAACGCGACTTGAAGATCGAGTTCCAACCGAGACCGCTCCGGCGTCTCCGCCAAGGTGCCGAGAAGCGACAAAGCGCGCGTCAATTGGTTCCGCGCCTCGATCATTGCCGAGCGCCGGATGGCCAACTGGGCCGCCTTGCCCCAGTACATAGCCGCCTCGTCGATTGCTCCCGCTTCGGCGCAGTGATGCGCGAGCAGTTCCGGTCGCGCCTCGATCTTCTCCGGGAACCACTCCGCCAAACCTCTGGCAACGCGCGCATGGAGGTCCCGCCGCGGTTTTCGCAACAGGGTGGCGTATGCCGCGTCCTGCAGCAGCGCGTGCTTGAAGAGATAGGTGGCCTGCGGCGGCGTACCTCGCCGAAACACCAGCCCGGCATCGGCGAGCTGATCGAGCGCGGCATGCAGTTCCGCGTCACGGCGATCCGCCACCGCTGCGAGCAACTCGTAGGAGAAGTCCCGGCCGATCGTGGCGCCGATCTGGGCGATCTCCTTGGCCCAGGGGCCGAGCCGATCGAGCCGCGCCATCAGCGAGGCGTGCAGCGTTGCGGGGATAGCAAGCGCTGGGTGTGGCGCTCTGGCTACGAAGCTCGCGCCTTCGTCGTTCGCGGCGCTTTCGAGCGCGGACTTTGTCAGCTCCTCGACGAACAGCGGGACGCCGTCGGTGCGTTCCACGATCTCATCCACGATTTCATCCGGCAGGTCCTTGTTGCCCGCGATCCGCCGCACCAGCGCGATGCCCTCTGCTCGATCGAGGCGATTGAGCGTCAGTGTCGTGACGTGCGCCAGGCCAACCCACGGCGGCGCATATTCGGGGCGAAACGTGACGACTAGGAGTATGGGCAAGCCACGAACCCGGTCGACGACGTGATCGAACACCTCCCGGGAGCTCGGATCGCTCCAGTGCGCGTCCTCAAAGATCATCAGCACGGGAAACTGGCGGGCCAAGCCCTGGAGTTGCCGGAGCAGCGCCTCAAACGTCTTCTCTTTTTTTTCTTGCGGCGCGAGGGAGAGAGGCGGGAAGCGGCCTTCAGTCGGTAGTAACAGGAGTTCGGCTAGCAGCGCCTCGTCTTCTGGCGGGGGCGCGACAGGGGCAAGTAGCGCCGCCAACTTCTCAAGCTTCGCCTCGGGCGTGTCCTCACGTTCGAAGCGCGCAGCCCGTTCGAGCTGCGCGATGATGGGCTGCAATGCGCTGTCCTGATGGTGCGGTGAGCAGAAATAACGCAACCGCGTGTGCGGCTCGAAAGCAAGTCGTTCCATGACTGCTGCAGAGAGCCGTGACTTGCCAATGCCCGGCTCGCCAGAGAGCAACACCACTTGGCCCTGGCCGGTCTTTGCTTTCGACCAGCGACGCAGCAGGAGTTCGAGTTCTTCCTGGCGCCCGATGAGTTCAGTCAGTCCACCTGCGTGCAGGGCCTCGAAGCGGCCCTCGGCTAAAGAAGGTCGTAGCGCTGCCCAAGCTCCGATGCAGCCCGGAATGCCTTTGATTTCCCGGGGTCCCAGGTCCTTTAGTTCAAACAGATTGCCCAGGAGCCTTCGCGTGCTCTCGGCAACGATCACCGCGTTCGGGTCAGCCATGGCTTGTAGGCGCGCGGCAAGATTGGGGGTTTCTCCGATGATTCCGCGCTCCTGTGCCACCCCCGATCCGATCAGATCGCCAACAACCACCAGCCCGGTCGCGATACCCACGCGGGCTTGCAGCGGAACGGAAAATTTGAGCGCGCGCACTGCAGCAATCGCTTCCAGTCCTGCGCGCACGGCCCGTTCGGCGTCGTCCTCGTGCGCCTGCGGATAGCCAAAATAAATCAGCACGCCGTCGCCCATGTATTTCGCGACGAAGCCGTCGAAGCGGCGCACAGTATCGGCGACGCACGTCTGATAGGCCGAAATGACCTCCCGCAGATCCTCGGGGTCCATGCGTGCGGAGAGCGACGTCGAACCGACAAGGTCCGAGAACATGACGGTGACCTGGCGACGCTCCGCGGTGTCCTTGGCGGCTTTGCGAGTTTTCGGAGGAGCGTGGGATAGGGGCGCCGGTGCGCTCACTTCAGCGCGCAAAGCGGCGATGGCGTCGAGCAGCTTGCGGCGATGCCCGACAAATCCGACACCAAGCTCCTTCAAGTCCTCCGCGGTCAAATTCCGCAGGACCGTGTCGTCGATTTTATTGTCGCGGAATACGGCCTCATACTGTTCGAGGCCAAGCCTCCGCAGCCAACCTCCGACGTCCATGGCGGCCGCCCTAGTTCGCCTAACGCTGGATGATCCCTCAGACGAGAGCGCCTGTCTAGGGTTGCCGCTTTGGATGATCAGTCGTGGCGAGGCAAGGGCCACGGCACTGCCGGTTCGACTGTACTAAGAACTGATTAACGCGTCGAAAAATGGGTCCCAGATATTTTTGAGATACGTGTCGGCGCACGCGAGGCCCCGGCCCGGCCATGCATCCCCGCGGGGTGAAAAATCGAAGGCTCGCGGTCGGAGGACCCGACACGGCTGTAACGAGCGACCAACCGGTCGCATCAGTCACCGCCAGCGCGGCATCCCATGAAACGCGATCTGTACAGTGAAGTCTCGGCGCGCCTCGTTGCCGAACTGGAAACCGGCGCGGCATTTCTCTAATTAGCTCAGTTTGTTGGGTGGTGCCAGGGGCGGCGGCGTACGCTTTCAGCGCCATGGTACTGCCAGAGGCCGGGGCCGGGTTCGATTGGCGGCCGGTCGCCGGCTTCAGCGCCGGCGACGAGGTGTTGAAGAACCCCAATCTCAAGACTGTTTTCCAAGCAGCAATCAAACGCGGCTTCGCAATCGCGTCGAACGATTGATCGGCGGGCCGCGTCAGATGCCGCGCCGCAAATCAACTGCGTCGCGTGACGCAGTTGAAAGCGTGTCGGGAAGTCTCGGTGCCTGCATGCCAGAACGGTCTCGGCCTGCTTTCTGCGATCGATCCAAGCGCCGCTCGTAGTGGGCCGCCAGCTGCAAAAGCCGCAACTTGATGAAGGGATCAGCTTGTTCGGCGAGCGCCCGCACGGTCCGCGCCCGCTCCCTGCAAAACTCGTCGTCCATGGCGTCCCCGCTGAATGACCGAGGGATTGTACCAGTTGAGCGGTTGGACTGTCTGTGACGCAAGTTACATTGCCTTGGAAGTTCTCTCCGCAATTCGCAGACGTTTTGGGAGGCAATCACGCATCTCACTCCGTAATGAATGCGACGCCAACCCATCCATCTTTGCGCCAGACGACGCTGCAAGAGAAGGCATTGCTGGGTGGAACGATAAGCGTGAACTGGTCAGGAAGAGACGATGGCGGATCATCTGCCTTCAACGCCGCGCCGTTCTCTGTGATGTCGCGCACGACACAGCACAGTGACATGTCACCAAACCTGATCAACGCATTATCCAGCGATGGATTGCGCACAGACTTTCGCCGGTCGGGAAAAGAAATCATTTCCGTGCCCATCAATAACTAATGCAAAAAAGATCGATGCTGCGCGAGAAAGCTTGCGTTTCTGCTAACGACGAAACTGGCTGTGCAATGTCACGCTGTTCGCCGATCGGATCGGCCTTTCCCGCGGCGGCGGCGCGGCCTCTGACGACGGTTTCGGGGCGGATCAGACAATGTTGCCGCATCCGTCGCTGGCTGCCCGGCCGGTTCGCTCGTCGGCGGATCGCCGATTGATCGAAGCGGCGATCTTCGAACGGCGACCGCAGTTTCGAGCGCGGCCAAAAATAACTGCCCTTCCTCCGTAATTTCCCAACCCGCTTCACTGCGAAGCACGAACTTAGCCGAGAAGATATTCAGATCCGGTGCATGTTCGGCCAACCGCTTCATGCGATCAGTCCAGTCCTTGCCGCTGTTCATCAAGATCGCAACGGCGTGCCGTACTTCAGCAACGGAGGCTCGCCCGGCGGACTGGCCGGCCAGCACTTTCAAGACGGTCAGTTGGAAGGACACTTCCACGTCTCCGGTCTGGCTGGGTGCGAAGTCTAGGCGAGATCGGTTAACCGCCGGTCAAAAACTCTGACTGATCCGCGGCGACGGCGTGATCAATGATACCCGTTAACCTCAAACAGCAAGGTTAAGAACTGAATTGCGTTGCTGCCACTCGGTCTGCGTCCAATCATCGTGCCAGCCGTGCGGATTGGCTTTGGTCATGCGTACCGCGCGGTCAGGGGCCGCCGTTCTCCGGGAGAGACTGTGGCCCCGCTTAATCTGGCGGCCCGATGACGACAGACACCAGCTGCAAGAAAGCGACGATGCCCGGCGCCGAACCCGTGAGGGTCATGTTCGTTTGTGAGGGCTGCATGGCCGTCTACGAAGCCAGCCAAGTATCGCGGCGGGCGACTATGTACTTCAGATGCGAGCAATGCGACGGCATCGTTTATCGGTGGTCCGGCAACTACGATTACGTGCAATGGAAGCGCTATCCAAAGGAGCACGGGGGTAGCGCTGACCCTGCCCCTCAACGCGGCCGATCATCCACTCGCGCGCGCTGAATGCCGCGCAGCACTGGCAGCCGGCTGTAGCGACGTAGAGCCTCCTCTCAATCGCCTGGTCTGAGCGACCGCTTCGTGAAACCGTCGACCGTCCACGACGCTCCCAAGACCTTCTCGCCGTCAAATTTGACGATCAACGTCGTCTCCCGTGCGTCGTCGTCGACACGACGACGCAACGACAGCAACAGTTCATTGAACTGGAAATCCAATGCGCGGACGCGACCGCTCTCTGACAAAACAAGATAGCCGCCGTCGCCGTTGCGACGAAGAATGTCTACCGCAATTCTTACGAGCGCCTTGATACGCTCAATTCGTTCGACCGTGTTCATATTCGCCGTTGAGTAACTGCACTTCCGCCGCGATTTTCGCGCTGCCCTCGCCGATCGTGATCAAGACTGAGTTTCGGGTGCTGATCAGAGAGATCGCGATTTCGTCGCCAAGCCTTGGGTGTTGATCGGCGCTGCTTTTGACCCCCAACCGGCGCCCAACATTGACCCCGCCTTATATGCAGTAATCGCCTGGATTCATTTCGAATTGAAGCAATGAGCCGGGGTCAATGTTGGAAGCCGAAAGGGGGCAATATTCGGCGCCGCGACACACCTGCTTGCGTTGAGGAAGAAAGCGAAATACGAAATTTTCTCGCACACGAGCTTAAACGCGCGACAGTTACCAGCGTTCCGCTTCGCTGGTGGCGCTACTCGGCCCGAAGTCGCTGGGAACCGCTAGGCCCCTCCGCTTGTGCCGTGCCGCAAAGCCAATGGCCCCGACGCTTTCACGCCGGGGCCATTAGATCATCTGGCGAGGGTACATCCGCCGCGCCTTCCGATCAAACACATCACCGACTACACCATCCGATCTTGAGCATTATATGACAACGGCGCGGACATTGAGATGATCAAATTCAGCGCGAAACCGGCTCGCCGCCATTCGCGTTTGCGACAATCAGCCCGCCGCCGATGCTCAACCGCCAACGCATTGCGCGCAGCCACGTCCCGACAATCTCATCGATCCCGGCGCCGCATAAACGTTATTCCGCCTTTTAAAGCACTTTAGCATGAACCTGGACCACGCCACGATCCGTAATGCCCAAGCTGCGCGCGGCGCCAAGTGAAAGGTCGAGGACGCGATCGCGAACCCTTGGTCCGCGGTCGGTGATTCGAACCACCACAGATTTCCTGCTTGTAAGATCAGTGACGCGAACTCTCGTGCCGAACGACAGGCTGCGATGCGCTGCTGTCAGCGCATCCCGATTGAACGGAGAACCGCTGGCTGTTTTTCCTTTCGGGTATGAGTAGAACGAGGCTTTTCCGGAAAACACTCGATTGAAAGATCGAGTCCCAGAGCGAACCTCCGTCTCACTTGTCGGCTCTTGTCCGCTCGGTGGTTGCACTTGCGGCTCATCCTTCTTTGTCTGGTCAGGTCTTTCAGGAGCGGGCTCTGCATGAGCCTTTGGAATGACAGACCACCTGTCGTCGAAGGACTGCGCGACAGCAGGGGTAGCCTGAATTGCGATCAACGTCGGGACTGTTGCAATCGCGATCATTCCAGAAAGCGGACGCATGATCGGCCTCACTCAACAATCTAAATAACAACAGATCAATGCAAACCTATGAAGTGCGTTCCTGCACACGCAGGGAGCACCGGAAATTGAGTGCATACCGATACTTCCGAATTGTGACGCGCTGCAGCAAGCATGTTTTTGCCGCAGCGCGTCACGTTGAC
>NZ_JAGKJL010000076.1:0-37365 GCF_020329495.1 Bradyrhizobium australafricanum
TCCTGGCCGACTTCCCGCACCAGGTTCACACCATCCTGACCGACAATGGCGCGGAGTTCACCGACCGCTTCGCTGTCGACAAGAAGAACAAGCCGCCCGGGAAACCTTCCGGCGACCACCCCTTTGATCGGCTCTGCAAGCAGCGCGGCATCCAGCATCGCCTGACCAAGCCTTACCACCCGCAGACCAACGGCCTCGTCGAACGCTTCAACCGGCGTATCGCCGAAGCCATTGGCCGCGAACAAAAGCGCGGCAGCGCCCGGCGGACCTTCATCGACCATGCCGATCGCGACGCCTTCATCGCCAGGTTCGTCCACGACTACAACCGGACTCGCCTCAAATGCCTCGGCTACCAGGCCCCGATCCAGGCCGTTGCTAAACTCACGGGACTGAACACGACGGCAGGGCTGTCGCATGTGACTACCCACGTCTCGTAGCCCGGATGGAGCGAAGCGTAATCTGGGGCGGCCTGTCCGCGGATACAGGCCCCGGATTTCGCTGCGCTCCATCCGTGCTACAGATCTCTCTTCTCCTTCCCCCTGAAAGGGGGAAGGTCGGGATGGGGGTCAGCCACACGCACCGTCTCTCGTGGAGAGAGATGATCCCCACCCGCTTTGCTCTGGCGAGCAAAGCGACCTCCCCTTTTCAAGGGGAGGTTATGGAAAGAAGCGGTCCCGGATTGCGCGGAGCCTGTCATCGGGCGCGCGTTCGCGCGACCCGTTGGCTCCATCCGGGCTACGAGCGCTTACAGCATGCTCGGCAGCACGCGATCCGGCGGCTTGTGGGCGTCGAGGAAGGTTCGGATGTTGATGATCACCTTCTCGCCCATCTCGACGCGGCCCTCGATGGTGGCCGAGCCCATATGCGGCAGCAGCGTCACCTTGCCGGCCTTGGCGAGCCGCACCAGCTTCGGGTTCACCGCCGGCTCGTGCTCATAGACGTCGAGGGCTGCGCCGCCGATATCGCCGGCTTCGATCAGCTTGATCAGCGTGTCCTCGTCGATCACCTCGCCGCGCGCGGTGTTGACGACATAGGCCTCTTTCCGGATCAGCTTGAGCCGCCGCGCCGAGAGCAGGTGATAGGTGGCCGGCGTGTGCGGGCAATTCACCGAGATGATGTCCATCCGCGCCAGCATCTGATCGAGGCTTTCCCAATAGGTGGCCCCTAGCTCTTCGGCGATCATAGGCGCCACCGGGCGGCGGTTGTGATAGTGGATCTGCAGGCCGAACGCCCGGGCGCGGCGCGCCACCGCCTGGCCGATGCGACCCATGCCGACGATGCCGAGGCGCTTGCCGCCGATGCGGTGGCCGAGCATCCAGGTCGGCGACCAGCCCGCCCAGTGCTGCCTGCCTTCGGTCAGGATCGAAGCGCCCTCGATCAGGCGCCGCGGCACCGCCAGGATCAGCGCCATGGTCATGTCGGCGGTGTCCTCGGTCAGCACCTTCGGGGTGTTGGTCACCGTGATGCCACGCGCATGCGCCGCGGCGACATCGATATTGTCGACGCCGTTGCCGAAATTGGCGATCATCTTCAGCTTGCAGTCGGGCTGATTGATCACGTCCTCGCGGATCATGTCGGTCACGGTCGGCACCAGCACGTCGGCGGTTCGCGCCGCCTCGGCGATCTGCTCCGGCGTCATCGGCGTGTCGTCGAGATTCAATCTGGCGTCGAACAGCTCGCGCATCCGGGTCTCGATCGAGTCCGGCAGCTTGCGGGTGACGACGACGAGAGGCTTTTTCTTCACCGACATGTCCTGCTTTCATGAGGCGCGCGGCCTGTCAAAAAACAAACCGTTCAGGCCTCATTAACCCGGTTGTTCGACACTGCTGATAGCCGCGCTGTCCCGGCGTTTCCTTCGCGTTTCCTAGGGTTCCCCGATACTTGCCCCGGCTTTTCGCCAAGGCGAAACGACGGGAAATTCGGGTGTTCTGGCTCTCAGGCGTTCCGTCCTCTCTAGCAGAAGGCCGGGCCAAGACAAGAACCCCTCGGGCATGCAGTGCGGGAGCGACCTGGCGCGGGCGCTGGGGCCTTCGGGCGTGGTTTGGGTTGCGGTTCGCCGAATGCGGGTTGGGCATCTCGGCAGGAGACGGGTTGATGGTGGCGTTCTGGCGTTTCGGTTCATTGGTGGCGCTGGTCGGAAGCATGCTGAGTGCGTCGGTCATGCCCGGACATTCCGCCAAGGATTTGAGCCCCACCACCAGCGGCCTGCCGATTCCACGCTATGTCAGCCTGAAGTCGGATCACGTGAACGTCCGGGCCGGCCCGACCAAGGATAATGACGTCGCCTGGGTCTACACGCGGTCGGGGCTGCCGGTCGAAATTACCGCCGAGTTCGAGAACTGGCGCCGGGTGCGCGATTCCGAGGGTGCCGAAGGCTGGGTTTATCATTCCCTGCTGTCCGGCCGCCGCACCGCCGTCGTCACGATGAAGAACAAGGACGATCTGGCCTCGCTCTACGATCGTCCCGATGCCGCCAGCGCCGTCGCGGCGCGCCTGCAGGCCGGCGTCGTCGCGCAGGTGAAGAAATGCGCCAATAACTGGTGCCGGGTCACCGGCAGCGGGTTCGACGGCTGGATCGAGCAGCAGCGCCTCTGGGGCGTCTACGCCGACGAGAAGGTGGACTGAGTTTTCCTCGTCCCGAACGACAATGGCCGGGACGAGCCCGGCCATCACAACTCAAATCGACGGTAAGACGGTTCAGCGCTTCTTGCGCAGCCGCACCACCATGTCGACGCGGGAGATCTCGTAGCCTTCCGGTACGTCGGGCATCTTCGACAGCACGAGGTTCGGGTCGGGAATATCGACCAGCTCGTGGTTGTGCTCGAGATAGAAGTGGTGGTGCGTCGACACGTTGGTATCGAAATAGGTTTTCGTGCCGTCGACGCTGACCTGGCGCAGCAGGCCGGCATCGGTCAGCTGGTTCAGGGTGTTGTAGACGGTCGCCAGCGACACCGGAACCTTGGCCAGCGTGGCTTCCTCGTACAGCATTTCAGCGGTCAGGTGGCGGGCACCCTTGCCGAACAGCAGCCAGCCCAGCGCCATGCGCTGACGGGTCGGCCGCAGACCGGCAGACTGCAACATTTCGTTGACGTCATGCCACGGACAGCCGGTCAGGGCAGGGTGGTGCCCAGCGCCCCGGGCAGCCGGGTGCACGGCATCATCGTTCACAGCCGGTACTTCCTCGTTCATATCCACTCTATGCACCCAACTCAGGCAATATTCCTCATAAATATAAAAAGGATGCCTATCAGATGCAAGTTTTTCGCAACTAGAACGAATCCAAGCTGCGGTAGAAACCTAAGGAGAAGCGGTCATTTATCCTCGGAATGCCGCTTTGCTGCCCAGTTGGCGCTATGTTAGAGAGCGCGCGGACCACATATGCGCTTTCGGCAGAGATAACAGGCCGTAGCGTACCCAGGTAGCGCCAAGATGCGGGACGGGTTATTCCGGTTCCCGTGGGTAGATCAAGGTCCGACCAAGCAAAGCGCTCATCGGGACATCAGAGGTGGAAAGAGGATGCTGGATCGGCGCGGCGGTTACGAATACGAGGATTTGCTGGCTTGCGGGCGGGGCGAGCTTTTCGGTCCCGGCAACGCCCAGTTGCCGCTGCCGCCGATGCTCATGTTCGATCGCATCAGCGAGATTTCGGAGAATGGCGGCGAGTTCGGCAAGGGGCTGGTGCGCGCCGAGCTCGAGGTGAAACCGGATCTCTGGTTCTTCGGCTGCCATTTCAAGAACGATCCGGTGATGCCGGGTTGCCTCGGCCTCGATGCCATGTGGCAAATGGTCGGCTTTTACCTTGGCTGGATCGGTGGCGAAGGTCGTGGCCGCGCGCTCGGCCTCGGCGAGCTGAAGTTCTCCGGACAGGTGCTGCCGCAAGCGCGCAAGGTTGTGTACAACATCGATATCAAGCGCGTGATGCGGTCAAAGCTCGTGCTTGGAATTGCCGACGGGTGGCTTTCCATGGACGACGAGATTATCTATCGCGCCAAGGACTTGAAGGTCGGGTTGTTCAAGCAGGGCACGGCGCCATCTTGAGCAGGATCATCATGCGGCAACATAAAGGCAGGGCGAGGCGAACATGAGGCGGGTTGTCATCACGGGGATGGGTATTGTCTCGTCCATCGGTAACAACACCCAGGAAGTGCTTGCGAGCCTCTACGAGGCGAAGTCGGGCATTTCGCGCGCGGAGAAGGCCGCCGAACTCGGCTTCCGTTCGCAGGTGCACGGTGCGCCGACACTCAATCCTGCCGAGGTGATCGATCGCCGCGCGATGCGGTTCCTTGCCGAAGGTGCGGCGTGGAATCACGTTGCGATGGAACAGGCGATCCGCGACTCGGGCCTCGAGGAAAGCGAAGTCTCCAACATCCGTACCGGCATCATCATGGGATCCGGCGGTCCGTCGACGCGCACGCTGGTGGAGGCCGCCGACATCGCGCGCGCCAAGGGCCCGAAGCGCGTCGGTCCGTTCGCGGTGCCGAAGGGCATGTCCTCGACCGCGTCGGCGACGCTCGCCACCTGGTTCAAGATCAAGGGCGTGAACTATTCGATCTCGTCGGCCTGCGCGACGTCGAACCACTGCATCGGCAACGCCTATGAGACGATCCAGATCGGCAAGCAGGATGTCATCTTCGCCGGCGGCTGCGAGGAACTCGACTGGACGCTGTCGGTGCTGTTCGACGCCATGGGCGCGATGTCCTCGAAATACAACGACACGCCCGCCACCGCCTCGCGTCCCTACGATCTCAACCGCGACGGCTTCGTCATCGCGGGCGGCGCGGGTGTCGTGGTGCTGGAAGAGCTCGAGCATGCCAAGGCGCGCGACGCCAGGATCTATGGCGAGGTCGTCGGCTACGGCGCAACTTCCGACGGCTACGACATGGTGGCGCCATCGGGCGAGGGCGCCGAGCGCTGCATGCGCATGGCGATGTCGACGGTGAACACGCCGGTCGACTACATCAATCCGCATGCCACTTCGACGCCCGCCGGCGATCCGCCGGAGATCGAGGCGATCCGCAAGGTGTTCGGCACCGGCGACAAGTGCCCGCCGATCTCGGCGACCAAGGCGCTGACCGGCCACTCGCTCGGCGCCACCGGCGTGCAGGAAGCGATCTATTCGCTGCTGATGCTGAACAACGGCTTCATCTGCGAGAGCGCGCATATCACCGAACTCGATCCGGTGTTTGCCGACATGCCGATCGTGCGCAAGCGCATCGACAACGCCAAGCTCAACACCGTGCTGTCGAACTCGTTCGGCTTCGGCGGCACCAACGCGACGCTGGTGTTCAGGCGGCTTGACGCGTGATTTCGCCTCTCCTCGCTTGCTGAGGGAGGTCCGCGGGCAGCGAATGGGAACATTGCAACGATCCGGAATGGGGTGGGAATGATTATTGAACCGCGCGTGCGAGGCTTCATCTGCACGACGGCACATCCCGTCGGCTGCGCCACGAATGTCCGCGAACAGATCGCCTATGTTCTGAAGCAGGGCCCGGTCGCCGACTGCCCGAAGCGCGTTGCCGTGCTGGGCTGCTCGACGGGGTATGGCCTCGCGAGCCGCATCGTCGCGACCTTCGCCGGCGGCGCCGATACGATCGGCGTGTCGCTGGAGCGCGAGCCGTCGGAAAAGAGAAGCGCCAGCGCCGGCTGGTACAACAACCGCGCCTTCGAGATCGAGGCCCAGAAGATCGGACGCTCGCCGCTCACGCTCGAAGGCGACGCCTTCTCCGACGAGCTGAAGGCGACCTTCATCGAGCGCGTGCGCGAGAAATTCGGACAGCTCGACCTGCTGGTCTACAGCATGGCCGCTCCGGTCCGGACCGATCCCGACACCGGCAAGACCTATCGTTCGGTGATCAAGCCGCTGGGCGCCCCGGTCGAGATCAAGACGCTCGACACCGAGACCGGCGAGGTGTTCCAGACCACGCTCGAACCGGCGAGCGAGGAGCAAACCGCGGCCACCGTCGCGGTGATGGGCGGCGACGACTGGAAGCGCTGGATCGATCAGCTGGCGGATGCCGGCGTGCTGGCGCCGGGCTTCCGGACGCTCAACTACACCTATATCGGCAGTGAACTGACCTGGCCGATCTACTGGAACGGCACGCTCGGCCGCGCCAAGGTCGATCTCGACAGCAAGGCGGAAGCGATCCGCGGCCGGCTCGGTGCGGACGCCGCCCGCGTCGTCGCGCTGAAGGCCGTGGTCACCCAGGCGAGCTCGGCGATTCCGGTGGTGCCGCTCTATGGCACGGTGCTGTTCAAGGTGATGAAGCAGCTCGGTCTCCACGAAGGCTGCATCGAGCAGATCGATCGCCTGTTCCGGACGAAGCTCGGTAAGGGCGTCGAGCTCGATGACGCGCAGCGCGTCCGGGTCGACGACTGGGAGCTTTCCCCCGAGGTGCAGACGGAAGTGTCGCGGCGTTGGCCCCTGCTCACCACCGAGACGCTCGGCGAACTCGCCGACCTCCAGGAATACAAGAGCCAGTTCCTGCGCCTGTTCGGCTTCGGCATCGACGGCGTGGATTACACGCAGGACGTGGATCCGCGCGTCGTGCCGGGTTAGGCCGTTCGCAATTCACTGCTTCGTAGCCCGGATGGAGCGAAGCGTAATCCGGGACAGCTCTTTCTACGTCAGAGACTTTTCCCGGATTGCGCTTCGCTCCATCCGGGCTACGAGATTCCATCCGGGTTACAAGACCCGACGCTCACCCCGCCGCGATCTTCTCTGCGCGCTGGAACGCGGGCCGGGCCACGCAGCGGCCGATATAGGCCTCGAATGACGGCCGCGACGGCACCATCTTGAACACACGTACCGCAAAGTTCAGTCCCGCGCCGATCGCGATGTCGGCAGCGGAGAATTGATCGCCGAGGATCCACGGCCCCTTCTGCAGCTCGGCGTCGAGCACGTCGAACACCTGCGCGGCGCTGCCCCATGCTGCGGTGCTGGTCGGCACCTCGAGCTTGGTGAAGAGCTGGATCAGCGCCGGCTCGATGCAGCTCGGCGAGAAGAACAGCCACTGCAGGTAGCGCGCCCGCTTCGGGTCCGTCGCTGCCGGCGCGAGTTTGGTCTCGGGATAACGGTCGGCGATATAGGCGCAGATCGCGGCGGCCTCGGCGAGATGCGCGTCGCCGTCGGTCAGCGCCGGCACCTTGCCCATCGGGTTGATCTTGAGGAAGTCCGGCGATTTCTGCGCGCCGGTGCTGATGTCGGTCAGCACCCGTTCGTATGGCAGACCGGATTCCTCCAGCAGCCAGATGGCTGAGAACGAGCGCGAGCGCGGCGACCAGTACAGCTTGATCATGGCTTAGCCTCCGATGTGCGGTTTGTTCTCTTCCACCGATAGTGCTTCATCATGAAGCCGGTGATCGGATTGGGCGCTTCCTTTTCGAACACAAAGCCTTCGCGCTCGTACCAGCGCCACGCCTTCTCGTTCTCGCGGACGCATTTCAGCCAGATCTCGTCGGGCATCTGCCGGCGCGTGAAGGCGAGCAGCGCGCGTCCCAGGCTCCGGCCCTGATAGGCGGGGACCACCATCAGCTGATCGAGCAGCAAGGTCGGCAAGTGCAGCGCCAGCATGGCGGCGATGCTGCCCTGATCGTCGGCGACGAACAGGCTCCAGCCACCAGCGATCTCGCGCGGCAAGCGGATACGCAGATCGTTCAACAGGCTGTCGCTGGCTTGCGAGAGCCCGGTCGAAACCCAGCTCGCCATCCAGGCGCGCGCGATCGCGTCATGTTCGTCGGGACGAGCGGGGCGGATGATCGGCGGCGTCATTGTTCCCTATCGCGTTCGACGCCGGCGGCGCGACGCTGTGGGTGCATAAAGGTGAAAGCCCGCGATCGTCTCGCGGAGCTTTCAACTCTAGCGCAGTTGTGTGCGACCGGCGAGCCCGGCGGCTCACACGCCGAGCGTGCCGGCCTTTGCTGCCGCATAGCGCTCAGCCACGGCCTTCCAGTTCACCGTATTCCACCACGCCTTGAGATAATCGGGCCGGCGGTTCTGGTAGGTCAGGTAATAGGCGTGCTCCCAGACGTCATTGCCGAGCAGCGCGCGCTTGCCGTCCATGATCGGATTGTCCTGGTTCGGCCGCGTCTCGATCGCGAGCTTGCCGTCCTTGGTCACGGTGACGAACACCCAGCCGGAGCCGAACACGCGCCCGCCGGCAGCGTTGAATTCGGTCTGGAATTTTTCCATGCCGCCGAGGTCGCGATCGATCGCGGCGAGCACCTCGCCGTCCGCCTTGCCGCCGTTCGGTCCCATGATCTGCCAGAACATGGTGTGGTTGGCATGGCCGCCCATGTTGTTGCGAACGCCGGTACGGATCGCCTCCGGCACGCTGCCGAGATTGGCGAGCACCTCGACGACCGGCTTTTCGGCGATCTGCGGATTGTCCTTGGCGAAATTGTTGAGGTTGGTGACATAGGCCTGATGATGCCGGTCGTGATGGATTTCCATCGTCTTGGCGTCGATATGCGGCTCCAGCGCATTGGTGGGATAGGTCAGCGGATCGATCTTGAACGGTCCGGCGGGGGCCTGCGCGAACGCCGTGCGCGATGCGGCTGCGGCCGCGGCGATGCCGCCTGCTGCGATGATCAAATGGCGTCGGGACATCGAGGACATCGTAGTTCTCCGTGCTGGGAAAGCTTCCTGATGTTAGGCCCGAGTTGTGAACGGGTTCCAGCGAATCCGGTCACAATGCCGGGTCAAAACCGCGCATGCCGATCAGCGGAGATTGATTCGCGTCCGATCTCGGCAAAACCAAAAAGGGCGGCCACAGGGCCGCCCTTTTCGTAACAGTCGATTTGCAAGTCGATTGGCCCTGGCTTACTCGCCGGCAGCTTCGCGCGGCGCCGCAGCCGGCGCTTCGGTCTTCTGCTTGGCCTCGAGATCCTCGCCGGTCTCCTGGTCGACCGCCTTCATCGACAGGCGGGTCTTGCCGCGATCGTCGAAGCCGAGCAGCTTGACCTTGACCTTGTCGCCTTCCTTGACGACGTCGGAGGTCTTCTGCACGCGGTTGGACGCGAGCTGGCTGATGTGGACGAGGCCGTCCTTGGCGCCGAAGAAGTTCACGAACGCGCCGAACTCCATCACCTTGACGACGGTGCCCTCGTAGATCTGGCCGACCTCCGGATCGGAGGCGATCGACTTGATCCACTTGATCGCAGCCTTCATCGCCTCGCCATCGTTGGAGGCGACCTTCACGGTGCCGTCGTCCTCGATGTTGACCTTGGCGCCGGTCTTCTCGACGATCTCGCGGATCACCTTGCCGCCGGTGCCGATCACTTCGCGGATCTTGTCGGTGGCGATCTTGAAGGTCTCGATGCGCGGTGCGTATTCGCCGAGCTCGGCGCGCGCCGCGGTCAGTGCCTTGGCCATCTCGCCGAGGATGTGGATGCGCCCTTCCTTGGCCTGGCCAAGCGCAACCTTCATGATCTCCTCGGTGATGCCCTCGATCTTGATGTCCATCTGGAGCGAGGTGATGCCGTGGTCGGTACCGGCGACCTTGAAGTCCATGTCGCCGAGATGATCCTCGTCACCGAGGATGTCCGACAGCACCGCGAAGCGCTGACCTTCGAGGATCAGGCCCATGGCGATACCGGCGGTCGGCCGCTTCAGCGGCACGCCGGCGTCCATCAGCGACAGCGAGGCGCCGCACACCGAGGCCATCGAGGACGAGCCGTTCGACTCGGTGATCTCGGAGACCACGCGGATCGTGTACGGGAACTCGTGATGCGGCGGCAGCACCGGGTGGATCGCGCGCCAGGCGAGCTTGCCGTGGCCGATTTCGCGGCGCTTGGTGCCGCCGAGGCGACCGGTTTCACCGACCGAGTAGGGCGGGAAGTTGTAGTGCAGCAGGAACGTTTCCTTGTACGTCCCCGACAGTGCATCGATGTACTGCTCGTCCTCGCCGGTGCCGAGCGTGGTCACGACCATCGCCTGGGTCTCACCGCGGGTGAACAGCGCCGAGCCGTGGGCGCGCGGCAGCACGCCGGCTTCGGCGATGATGTTGCGCACGGTCTTGGCGTCACGGCCGTCGATGCGCTTGCCGGTGTCAAGGATGTTCCAGCGAACGATCTTGGCTTCCAGTTCCTTGAACACGCCGGCGACGCGAAGTTTGTCGTATTTCGGCTCCTGGCCTTCCGGGAAGAAGTGCGCCAGCACCTTTTCCTTGACGGCGCCGACCGCGGCATAGCGTTCCTGCTTGACCGGGATCGCATAGGCCTTGCGGAGCTCCTGTTCGGCGATGCCGAGCATCTCCTTCTCGATCTCCGAATTGTCGATCGTGGTGACTTCGCGCGGCTCCTTGGCGGCCTTCTCGGCGAGCTCGATGATCGCGTTGATGACCGGCTGGAAGTGGCGGTGGCCGAACATGACCGCGCCGAGCATCACGTCCTCGTTGAGCTCCTTGGCTTCCGATTCGACCATCAGCACGGCGTCGGCGGTGCCGGCGACGACGAGGTCGAGCTGGGTCTCGGTCATCTCGTCGAGCGTCGGGTTGAGCACGTATTCGTCATTGGCGAAGCCGACGCGCGCGGCGCCGATCGGGCCCTTGAACGGCGCGCCCGACAGCGTCAGGGCGGCGGAGGCGGCGACCAGCGACACGATGTCCGGATCGTTCTCCATGTCGTGCGAGAGCACGGTGACGATCACCTGGGTCTCGTTGCGCCAGCCGTCGACGAACAGCGGACGGATCGGGCGGTCGATCAGGCGGGAGACCAGCGTCTCCTTCTCGGTCGGACGGCCTTCGCGCTTGAAATAGCCGCCGGGAATGCGGCCCGCGGCGTAGGTCTTCTCCTGGTAGTCGACCGTGAGCGGCAGGAAGTCGACGCCCTCGCGCGGCGCCTTCGCCGCAACGACGGTGGCAAGCACCACGGTCTCGCCGTAGGTGGCCATCACGGCGCCGTCGGCCTGGCGGGCGATCTTGCCGGTTTCAAGTTTGAGGGGACGTCCACCCCAGTCGATTTCGACGGAATGCGAATTGAACATTTCGGTTTTCTTTCATGGTTTCACGAAAGCACGGCGCCCTGAAACACAAAGACCATGCCAAGACGGCGAGACACTGATGCGCTGTCGCGATCAGCATCCGGCGATCCTGCCATGGTCCCTGGATTTCGGATGGCGTCCATCCTTTCGGTCATCTGGGCATCTTGCCCGGTCCAGCGGCCGGATTGCTGCTGGACGCTAGTGTGCATGGCGCGACTGCCATGCTGCGCATGATCATCTTTCGACAATTCGAAAGCCCGAGTTCACGGACGACCATGCGAAAACGCGCGCGAACCCTCGCGCGCGTGCTTCTCAAATCAACGACGGATGTTGTGCTTTTCGAGCAGCGCCTTGTAGCGCGCCTCGTCCTTGCGCTTGATGTAGTCAAGCAGGGAACGACGCGTCGACACGAGCTTCAGGAGGCCGCGACGTGAATGGTTGTCCTTCACATGGCTCTTGAAGTGCTCGGTGAGGTTATTGATGCGTTCCGACAGGATCGCGACCTGAACCTCGGGCGAGCCGGTGTCGCCGGCTTTGTTGGCATTCGTCTTGATGACTTCCGCTTTGCGTTCGGCGGTAATCGACATCGTCAGTTACTTTCATCGTTGCGAGCCGGACCGGCAGTCAGTCCGTTCAGGTTGAACACGCGCTTGGGGATGAGTTCGCCATTGCCAATTTCGGCAAGCGCGAGAAGCCGGCCTGCCACCGTGACATAGACTGTGCCGCTGGTATTGGGCGCATCCCGTCCGCGCAACAAAACGGCCTGGCCCCTGTGGAGCCTTGCCGCATCAGCCCGTGTGACGGCCAGTGCCGGGATGTCGTCCAGCGCGGTCTCAACGGGCAAAAGCGCGTCGGCGAGGCTGCCCTCGCCAGACGCGGCTCTATTGCATAAAGCCTCCAACTGTTCCAGCGGAATCATGTCCCGTTCGGTAAACGGACCGACAAGGGTCCGCCGCAGGGCGCAGATATGGCCGAAACAGCCCAGGATCCGGCCCATATCGCGGGCCAGCGCCCGGACATAGGTTCCCTTGCCGCACTCGGCCTCGAATACGGACTGACCGTTATCGCCATGTTCCACAAGGGTTAATTCGTGAATTTCGACCGGGCGCGGCTTCAGTTCGACGGTCTCGCCGTCGCGCGCCAGATCATAGGCGCGCTCGCCCTGCACCTTGATCGCCGAATATTGCGGTGGGATCTGCTCGATCACCCCGGTAAAGCGCGGCAACAGTTCCCGGATCGAATCGGCGGTCGGCCGGCTCTCGCTGGTCCTGACCGGCCGCCCCTCGGTGTCGTCGGTGTCGCGCTCCTCGCCCCAGCACACCGTGAAGCGGTAGCGCTTGCGGCCGTCCATCACGAACGGCACCGTCTTGGTGGCCTCGCCCAGCGCGATCGGCAAGCCGCCGGAGGCGAGTGGATCGAGCGTGCCGGCATGGCCGGCGCGCTTGGCCTGGAACAGGCGCTTGAGCACCGCGACCGCCTGCGTCGAGGTCATGCCGATCGGCTTGTCGAGCACCACCCAGCCGTGGACGTCGCGCTTGTCGCGGCGCGGCTGCTGGTTCTGCCTGCCCTGCTTCTGGCGCGGGTCGTTGTTGGTGCGGCGCGCATCGTCGGTGCGCTGGCCGGCAAAAGCATCCCGCTCAGCGTCGCGCGCGTCGGCATCCTTCGCGTCGACAACGCTGTTGGTCGTCATCACAGTCATCACTCGTCGTCCGAATCGGGTGCAAGGTCTCGCTGCACCGCAGGTGTCCGCAGTAGTTTCTCGATGCGCTCCGCCTCGTCGAACCGCTCATCGACGCGGAAGCGAATGTCGGGTGCAAATTTCAGGTTGACGCGGTGCGCGATCTCGCCGCGAAGGAACTTCTTGTTGCGCTCGAGCGCGGATATCACCGTGTCGGTGTCGCGGCCGCCGAGCGGCATCACGTAGATCGTGGCGAGCTTCAGATCCGGCGACATACGCACCTCGGGAACGGTGATGATGTGGCCTTCCAGATCGGGATCGTGAACCTCACCCTGTGACAGAATCTCGGCAACTGCATGGCGAACCGTTTCGCCGACGCGCAGCTGACGTTGCGATCCGCCGGGGCTGGAACTCTTCTTTTGACGGGGCATGACCTTTTTCCAAAACCGTCGCGCCCGCCAGCCGTGGCCGCGGGCATCAATGTCCTTGCTTTGCTTTCAATCGGACGATGCGCTGGTGGCCGGACTAAAGTCCGGCCACGCCGTCGCATTTTCAGTTAAATGGACCCAACGCCTAGCAAGATCTGCGCTTCGTAAGATTTGGACTTACAGAGAGCGCTGGATCGTCTCGATGCGGTAACACTCGATCACGTCGCCGACACGCATGTCGCCGTAGTTCTCGAACGCCATGCCACACTCCTGGCCGGCGACCACTTCCTTCACTTCATCCTTGAAGCGCTTCAGCGTCGACAGCTTGCCTTCGTGCACCACGACGTTGTCGCGGATCAGGCGAACATTGGCGCCGCGTTCCACGGTGCCGTCGGTGACGCGGCAACCCGCGACCTTGCCGACTTTGGAAATGTTGAACACTTCCAGGATCTGTGCGTTGCCCAGCATGGTTTCGCGCAGCGTGGGCGCGAGCAGGCCCGACATCGCCTTTTTGATGTCATCCACGAGGTCGTAGATGATGTTGTAGTAGCGGATCTCGATGCCGTTGCGCTTGGCGGCGGCTGCGGCTTCCTTGTTGGCTCGGACCGAGAAGCCGATGATCGCGGCGTTGAAGCCTTCCGCCAGCGTGACGTCGGACTCCGAGATGCCGCCGACGCCGGCATGCAGGATGCGGGCGGCGACTTCGTCGGTGCCGAGCTTCTCGAGCGAGCCCAGGATCGCTTCCAGCGAGCCCTGCACGTCGGCCTTGACGATCAGCGGGAACTCCTTGCGGCCCGCGGTCTTGAGTTGCGACATCATCTGCTCGAGCGAGCCGCGCATGCCCGAGATCGAGGCCGCGGCATTCTCGCGCTTTTGGTGCGCACGATAGCTCGTGACCTGACGGGCGCGGGCTTCGTTTTCGACCACGGCGAGACGATCGCCGGCTTCCGGCGGACCGTTGAAGCCGAGCACCTCGACCGGCACCGAAGGGCCGGCCTCTTCGAGATTCTCGCCCTGGTCGGAGATCAAGGCGCGGACGCGGCCCATCTCGGCGCCGGCCACGATGATGTCGCCGACGCGCAGCGTGCCGCGCTGCACCAGCACGGTCGCGACCGGACCGCGTCCGCGATCGAGCTTGGCTTCGATCACGGTGCCTTCCGCCGGACGCTCCGAGTTGGTCTTCAGGTCGAGGATTTCAGCCTGCAGCGCGATCATCTCGAGCAGCTTGTCGAGATTGGTCTTGTTCTTGGCCGAAACCTCGACGTCGACGACGTCGCCGCCGAGCGATTCGACCTGCACCTCGTACTGGAGCAACTCGGTGCGCACGCGCTCCGGTCGCGCATCCGGCTTGTCGATCTTGTTGATCGCCACGATCATCGGCACCTTGGCCGCTTTGGCGTGATTGATCGCCTCGATCGTCTGCGGCATCACGCCGTCATCGGCCGCGACCACCAGCACGACGATGTCGGTGACCTTGGCGCCGCGGGCGCGCATCGCGGTGAACGCGGCGTGGCCGGGCGTGTCGATGAAGGTGATCTTGGTGCCGCTCTCGGGCGACAGCACCTGGTAGGCGCCGATATGCTGGGTGATGCCGCCGGCTTCGCCCGATACGACGTTGGCGTGGCGCAGCGCGTCGAGCAGCGAGGTCTTGCCGTGGTCGACGTGACCCATGACGGTGACCACCGGCGAGCGCGGCTCGGTGTCGGTGGAATTGTCGACGACGTCGAACAGGCCCTCTTCCACGTCGGACGCCGCGACGCGCTTGACGCTGTGGCCGAGTTCTTCGGCGATCAGTTGCGCGGTGTCGGCATCGATCACGTCGGTGATCTTGTGCATCGCGCCCTGCTTCATCAGCATGCGGATGACGTCGACCGCGCGTTCCGACATGCGGTTTGCGAGTTCCTGGATCGTGATCGCTTCCGGAATGGTGACTTCGCGGATCAGCTTTTCCTTCGGTTCGTTCGACGCATGCCCCTTCAGGCGCTGGGTGCGGCGGCGGAACGAGGCGATCGAACGCTCGCGCACGTCGTCGGCGTTGAGCGCAGTGGTCAGAGTGAGGCGGCCGCGCTCCTTCTGCGGGCCGGGCTTGTGGGTGGTCTTCGGAGCCGCGGCGGGGCGCACGGCGCCGCCGGGGCGGCGCACCAGGCGCGGACCTTCGTCTTCGTCCGGCCCGGCCGCAACTGCCGCCGGCCGCGGCGCAGAGGCCGGTGCGCGCGCGGTTGTCGTGGTGGTCGGGCGTGCTGCGGGCGCGCGGGCAGGCGAAGCAGACGCAGGTGCGGCTGTCGTGGGCCTGGCCGTTGTTGTGGCCGGAGCGCCGGGTTTGGCTTCACCCTCGCCAAAGCGGCGCTTGGCCTCGACCTCGGCCTTGCGCTTGGCCTCTTCCTCGTGGCGGTGGCGCTCCTCTTCCGCCTTGCGGCGGGTTTCGGCGGCCTCGCGCTCGGCCTTCTCGGCAGCCTCGCGGACGGCGCGGCGCTTGGCTTCCTCTTCGGCCTGGCGGCGTTCCTCGATGTCGCGCTGACGGGCGTCGGCCAGCGCGCTGGCGCGCGCGGAACGCTCGTCCTCGGTCAGGGTCGGCAGCACCACGCCGGAGCGGGTGTTACGCTGTTGCTGGCCGGGAGGCGGGCCTGAGGGGCGGCCGAGCGGCGGCCTGGCGGCCGGCGCCGCAGGCTTTGCAACCACGGGTTCCGGCGCGTGCGCCTCGCCGGGACCATCGCCACCGACGCGACGCTTGCCGCGCTTCTCGACCACGACCTGCTTGGTCCGGCCGTGGCTGAAGCTCTGGCGCACGGTGCCCGTCTCGACGCGCGGCTTCAGCGACAACGTCTTGCTCGGGACACTCAAAGTCTTGTCGCCAGGGGTCTTGGTATCAACCATTCAGCAGTCCTAATCTCGTTTCGCTGTGCGTTTGCCGCACAAATCCTTCAACGTGTCGTCGTTTGCTGAGCATGACCGGTCGGAAAGACGGCGTCCGCCTTCCCGGATCACGCTCTGGAATTTCTGGCCGCTTCGGCGGTCTTGTCGTCGTCGGCCATCCGGTATCGGACCAGCATCTGGCAGCGCGACAGGAACGTCTTGCTCGCCGGGCCCGCGAGCAGCGCAGCATGTATCACATTTGACCGCCCAAGTGCCAAATCCAATTCTTCCGACGTCAAAACATTGACGACGGGGATTACCGGCGATTCACCACGTTTTTCGCCCCTTTGCCTCACGATCGCGTCCAATTTGCGGATTCCGTCCGCCGCGCCGTCGGAAGCGTGGATCAGGGCTGCAGTTTCGTTCCGGTTGAGTGCGTCCTCGACCTTGCCGAAGCCCGAAACCACCTGACCGGCCTTGGCGGCCATCGCCAGGGCCTCGGTGACGCTGCGCACCAGGAGGGTGTCGGTATCGGCGGGAAGGGTCGGGGCGACGCGGACATCGCGCTTGAATCCCTTGCTAAATTGGTGACGGCGGACGGCTTCCGCAACGCTGCGCCGCGACGCGGAAACCCAGAGTCCGCGGCCGGGCAGCTTGCGCTTGATATCCGGGATCACCTCGCCTGTGGGCGCGACGACGAACCGGATCAGCTCGTCGATCGGACGCACCTCGCGGCTGACCGCGCACATCCGCGTGGTCGCGGACTTCTGCGTCCGCGGCCCATCGTCGAGATCGGGGTCAGCCTGAGCCAGCATCCGTGGGGCATCTCCTTACGAAGCCGTCGTTTCTGCTTCGGCGGCCTCGGCCTCCTCAGCAGGCTTGGCGAGGTCGGCCTCGGTGATCCAGCCGGCCTTCAGACGGGCCTGCATGATCAAGGCCTCGGCCTCGTCGCGCGAGATCTCGATGCCGTCGAGGAACCCGGCATGCTTGGTCGGCTCGCCGCCTTCCTTGCGCTCGGTCCAGCCGACCAGATCGTCGGTGGCGCAGCCGGCGAGATCCTCGACCGTCTTCACGTCGTTCTCGCCGAGCTTCACCAGCATCTTGCCGGTGATGCCGGGCACGTCCTTCATGGCGTCCTCGACGCCGAGTTCCTTGCGCTTGGCTTCCAGTTCCGCCTCGAGCTGTTCCAGATATTCGCGGGCACGGGTCTGCAGCTCGGTGGCGGTCTCCTCGTCGAAACCCTCGATGCCCGCGAGTTCCTTGACGTCGACCAGCGCGAGTTCCTCGACCGAGGTGAAGCCTTCGGAGGCGAGCAGCTGGCCGACCACCTCGTCGACATTGAGCGCTTCCATGAACACGCGGGTCGAGTTCTCGAAGTCGGCCTGGCGGCGCTCCGACTCTTCCTGCTCGGTCAGGATGTCGATGTCCCAGCCGGTCAGCTGCGAGGCGAGGCGGACGTTCTGGCCGCGGCGGCCGATCGCCAGCGACAGCTGGTTATTGGTGTCGGGAACCACGACCTCGATGCGCTCGCGGTCCTCGTCGATCACGACCTTGGCGACTTCAGCCGGCGCCAGCGCGTTGACGACGAAGGTCGCAATGTCGGGCGACCACGGGATGATGTCGATCTTCTCGCCCTGCAGCTCGTTCACCACGGCCTGCACGCGCGAGCCGCGCATGCCGACGCAGGCGCCGACCGGGTCGACCGAGGAATCGCGCGAAATCACGCCGATCTTGGCGCGCGAGCCCGGATCGCGGGCGACCGCCTTGATCTCGACGATGCCGTCGTAGATCTCCGGCACTTCCTGCGCGAACAGCTTCGCCATGAACTGCGGATGGGTGCGCGACAGGAAGATCTGCGGACCGCGGGTCTCGCGGCGGACGTCGAAGATATAGGCGCGGACGCGGTCGCCGTTACGGAACACTTCGCGCGGCAGCATCTCGTCGCGGCGCACGATCGCTTCGCCACGGCCGAGGTCGACGATCACGCTGCCATATTCGACGCGCTTGACGATGCCGTTGACGATGTCGCCGATGCGGTCCTTGAATTCCTGGTACTGCCGGTCGCGCTCGGCCTCGCGCACCTTCTGCACGATCACCTGCTTGGCCGACTGCGCGGCAATGCGGCCATATTCCAGCGGCGGCAGGGTGTCGGCGATGGTGTCGCCGACCTGGGCGCCCGGATTGGCGCGCTGCGCGTCGTGCAGCGAAATCTGGTTCGACGAGTTTTCGACGACGTCGACCACCAGCATGTGGCGGGTCAGCCGCAGCTCGCCCTTCTTGGCGTCGATCTCGGCATGGACGTCGGTCTCGCTGCCGTAGCGGGCACGCGCGGCCTTGGCGATGGCGTCTTCCATCGCCGCGATCACGATGGAGCGGTCGATCGACTTTTCGCGCGCAACTGCGTCTGCGATCTGCAGCAGTTCGAGTTTGTTGGCGCTGACTGCCATGGCTTAGTCTCCTTCGGATGGATCGATCTCGCCACGGCGCGCGCGCTCGGCCGCCAGGCGGTGCTTTTTGGTGTTGGTCGGGGCCGGCTTCTTGCCGGGCTTGTGAGCAGGCTTATCACCAGGCTTGGGTTTCGGCTTCTGGCTCTTCGCCGGGTCGCTCTTCTTGGCGTGGGCCGGTTGCGGCGGCGCGAGGCCGAGCTCGCGGCGCAGCTCGCGCTCGGCGGCCTTGCCGCGGCGCATCGATTCCTCGATCAATTCGTCGGTCAGCACCAGCCGTGCGTCCGAGATGTCCTCCATCACCAGGAGAACCTCGGCGTCCTCGTCGGGACGTGGATCGTCGCGCCTGATGCGCACCGCATCGCCCGCGACGCCGGCAAGCACGCCGCGGAACCGCTTGCGGCCCTGATGCGCCACCGCCATCTCGATCTTCACGAGATGCCCGGTGTAGCGCTCGAAGTCGGAGCGGCGCACCAGCGGGCGGTCGATGCCGGGCGAAGAGATTTCCAGCCGGTAGGCGCGCTCGATCGGGTCGGCGACATCGAGCACCGGCGACAGTGCGCGCGAGATCGCCTCGCAATCCTCGAGCTGCATCGAGCCGTCGGGGCGCTCCGCCATGATCTGCACGGTGCAGCCGGCATCGCCCGAGACCTTGATGCGCACCAGGCGATAGCCCATGCCCTGCAGCACCGGGACCGCGACCGCGGCGACGCGCGCCGCGACCCCGGGCTCGACGACGAGACGCGGCTCGGCGAGCAGTTCGGTGTCCACGGACGTGGCGGTCGGTTCGGTCATATCCAGTGTCAAAGGCTGTCTAAGGTCTTAAAGGCTGCTGAGGTCTGTTGTGTTGTTCAGGTGGCCTTAAGGGGCCGCTAACGCTACCCAAACCGGACCCGGCCTCGTTGGGTCCCGTCAGGTAATAAAAAAGAGCGGGTCCCGGGGGGCCCACTCTCCTACGCGATCGTATGAGATACCATAAGTTGCGCTGGATATAGCTCTTTTGCCCGGGTCCGGCAAGGCCCCCGGGTCCGGCGGGAGGCGATTTTACGGCTCTCCGGATGCCGGATTGATCTAACCCTCCGTTTACGAACGGGACCATAGATTGCCGAAAATCGGCAGAAGTCGCCGGTTGGACAAGGCTCATGACGACAGCCCCTGCGCTGATCCCGGAACTCGACGACATCGTTCGTCGCGGCGACCCCAAGCGCCGCGCCGAGGCCGCGCGGCGGCTCGGCGAGCTGTTCCTGCAGGGCGCCGCGAGTTTTCGCCCCGACCATATCGACCTGTTCGACGGGGTGCTGACGAGCCTGGTCCCGCATGCCGAGCTTGCCGCGCGGATCGATCTCGCCGAACGGCTCGCGCTGCTCGCCAACGCGCCGCGGCATCTGGTCGGGCAGCTCGCCCGCGACGACGAGGTCGCGATCGCGGGGCCGCTGCTGCGCCGATCGCCGGTGATTGACGAAAAGGTGCTGGTCGAGATCGCCAATGCCAAGGGCCAGGGGCATCTGCTCGCGATGGCCGAGCGATCGAAGCTCTCGACTGCGCTGACCGACGTCCTCGTCCGACGCGGCGATCGCGACGTCATCCGATGCGCGGCCGGCAATGCGGGCGCGGCGTTCTCGGACGCCTCCTTCACGACGCTCGTGCAACGCGCCGGCCAGGACGGCGTGCTGACGCTGCGGATCGGCCGCCGCGATGATCTTCCGCCCGAGCATCTGAAGGGCCTGCTCGCCGGCTCGATCGACGTGATCCGCCGCCGTCTGCATGCCGTCGCCAAGCCGGAACGCCAGGCCGAGATCAAGCTGGCGATGACCGAGATCGAGGGCGTGATCGTTCAGGTCGAGGGCCGCGATTTCACAGCCGCGCAGCGCGCCATCCTGGCGCTGCATCGCGCCGGCGAATTGAACGAGGCCGCGGTGGCCGGCTTCGCAAAGGCCTTCAAATATGAGGAATGCGTGGCGGCGCTTGCCGCGATGGCCGGCGTGAAAATCGTCACGCTCGATCGCCTGATCTCCGGCGACCGTTACGATCCGATCCTGATCGCCAGCAAGACGATCGGCTTCGAATGGCCGACCGTGCGCGCCCTGATCCTGATGCGGCTCGGGCCGAACCGCGTGCCGTCTCCTGCCGATATCGAAGGTGCGCGGGTGAATTTCGTGCGCCTGATGCCCTCGACGGCGCAGCGCGTCGTGGAGTTCTGGAAGTCGCGCTAGTCCGCAAGGGGACTCTTCATTCCGTCATCCTGAGGAGCGCGCATTTGCGCGCGTCTCGAAGGATGCACGGCCACGCTGTTGCAGCCGGGCCGTCGTGCTTCGAGACGGCCGCTTTGCGGCCTCCTCAGCATGACGGATCATAGTGCACACTTCCCAAACCCAAAATCGTTCCGCTATGCTTTCTGCAAGGCGCGACACAGCGCCAACGGGGAGATTGCCATGCTGACGGACGCCGACATTCAATCGCACGCCGCGCGGATCCGCGACGACGGATACACCGTGATCGAGCGCGCCGCCTCGCCCGATCTGGTCGAGGGGTTGAAGGCGGCGGTGCTGAGAATCGAGAGCGAGCACAATCTCGCACCTGCCAGGACGTCGTTCGAAGGCTTCAAGACGCTGCGCATCAACAACCTCCTGACCTATGACGATCTGTTCTGGGAGGTGCCGCTGCATGACAACGTGCTGCCGGTGGTCGAACGCGTGCTGGACAGGGAATGCCTGCTGTCGTCGTTCTGCTCGCTGGTGCTCGGGCCCGGCCAGGAGGCGCAGCCGATTCACGAAGACACCCAATTGATCCCGTTGCCGCGGCCGCACATCCCGATCACGATCAATGCGATCTGGGCGCTGTCCGATTTCCGCGAAGATAACGGCGCGACGCGGATCATCCCGCGCAGCCACAAATTCGATTCGTCGCCCGAATACGGCAAGGAGTACGACGCGGTCACCGCGACCATGCCGGCCGGCAGCGTGATGCTGTTCGACAGCGCGCTGTGGCATGGCGGTGGCGCCAACAGCAGCGACGCCAGGCGCTTTGCCTTCTCCTGCGCCTATTGCTGGGGCTGGATGCGGCAGCAGGAGAACCTGCAGCTCGGCATTCCGCGCGAGACCGCAGCCCGCTTTCCGCGCCGGCTGCAGGAATTGTGCGGCTACAGCGTCTACAAGGGCCAGTTCGGCCACATCGACAATCACGATCCGATCGAGCTGCTCGGCCGCGAGCGCGGCAAGCGGATGGTGTGGGAGGCGACCGACGTCAGGAAGGCGCGGCTGGCGGAAGCGAAGGGATAGCCACCCGTCATTCCGGGGCGGCGCGATAGCGACGAACCTGGAATCTCGAGGTTCCGGGTTCGATGCTGCGCATCGCCCCGGAACGACGGCGTCAAGGCAAGCGCTTGAACCTCAAATATGCCGCCTTGCGCCCTTCGCGCTCGGCCTTGGCGCCGTAGCGCGTCATCGTGTAGTTCGGCCACGGCTGTTGCCAGTCGCTTGCGCGCTCGGCGAGCCAGGCGAAGTCGGGCGAGCGCATCAAATGCGCCAGCGTCCAGGCGCAATAGTCGTCGATATCGCTGACGAAGCGGAATTCACCGCCCGGCGGCAGCAGCCGTGTCATGGCGGCGACCGTTGCATCCTGCACGAAGCGCCGCTTCCAGTGCCGCCGCTTCGGCCAGGGATCGGGATGGATCAGGTCGATGCGCGCAAGCGAGCGCGTCGGCGCCCAGGCCAGCAGTTCGGCCGCGTCGCCGGCGAACAGGCGGATATTGCCGATATTCAGCGCCTCGATCTGGGTCAGGATCTTCGCCATGCCGTTGACATAGGGCTCGCAGCCGATGAAGCCCGTGGTCGGAAAGGCCTGTGCCTCCGCGATCAGATGCTCGCCGCCGCCGAAGCCGATTTCGAGCCTGACATTCTCGATGCCGTCGTCGAACAACTCGGTCAGCGCCTCGGGCGCGGGCGCCGAGATGTCGACGGCCAGATGCGGCAGCAGAGTGTCGATCAGGTCGGCCTGGTGCGGGCGCAGCTTGTGGCCCTTGCGCCGTCCGAAGAACGAGCCGCGCGCATGCGCCATCGCGCCGTCGTCGGGGGAATCGCGATCGCCGCGGTCGCCTGGAGCCGGTGTCATCGCAGCGTTTGGCAGAGACGGTGGAGCAGCCGCGCGCGCGGCTCGATCGACGAGATGTAGAGCTGCTCGTAATGGGTATGCGCGCCCTTGCCGTCGACGCCGAGGCCGTCGAGGGTCGCGGTGTGCGGCGCGGTGAAATTGCCGTCGGAGCCGCCGCCGGTGAACACATCCGCCAGCTCGAAGCCGAGCTCGGCGGCCAGCCCCCTGGCGTGCTCGTAGAGTGCGGCGCCGGCGTTGCTTTTCTCATAGGGTGGACGGTTCAATTCGCCCGATATCTTCACGCTGACGCCCTCGGTGCGCGAGGTGATCCCGAGGATCTTCGGCACCAGCTCGTCGGCGTCGGCCATGGTCGGCACGCGCATGTCGACTTCCGCATAGGCCTCTTCGGCGATCACGTTCGGCTTGGTGCCGCCGCGGACGACACCGACATTGACGGTGACGCCGCGCTTGAGATCGTTCATGGCCTCCAGCGCCTGGATCACATTGCCGAGCTCCCGGATCGCGCTGCGGCCGTCCTCGGGGCGCGTGCCGGCATGCGCCGGCGCGCCCTTGATGAACACGTCGAAACGCGCAACGCCCTTGCGTCCGGTGACGATCTTGCCGCCGTCGCGCGCCGGCTCCGTCACCAGCACGTATTTGGCCTTGCGGCCCTCGGTCTCGATCAGTGCCCGCGAGGTCGGGCTGCCGATCTCCTCGTCCGATACGTAGAGCTGGGTGATGCCGAGCGGCGGGCGCGCATCGTCGGCGCAGACCTGCCGGAATGCGTGATAGGCGAGGTAGGCGCCGCCTTTCATGTCGTAGATGCCGGGGCCGAAGGCGCTGTCGCCGTCGACCTTGAATGGTAACCGTTCGATGAATCCCATCGGATGAACTGTGTCGAGATGGCTCAGCACCAGGATGCCCGGCGCGTCCTGGCCCCAGGACGAGCGCGTCACCAGGTGATCGCCGCAGCCGTCGCGTCCCGCAATGCGCTCCACCGTGGCCGGCAGGTCGCGATAGCCCGACGCGACGAGATCAGCCAGCTTGTTGACCTGATCGGGCCGCTCGGTCGGAGATTCGATCTCGACCCAGCGGCGGATGCCGTCGAGAATCACGGCGGTTTCGAACGGATTGCTGGACATGCTGTTGTCGTCGCCTGTGAATTCGCTTTGTCATTGCGCGCACGCGCCGAAGCACGATCCGGAATCATGCTCAAAGGAGGCGCTCAAGCGCGATGATGCTCAAGCTGAGCTCATCGCGTTGGCGCGCGCCGGAATGGCATATTCCAGATTTGACGATCTCTCAAATGGATATGGCTGAATCAGGCCTGCTCGGCTGCCTCGCGCGCCGCGATCTGCTCGACCAGTTCGACGATGCTGCGGCGGAGCTTGGCGTCCGCAATCCGCGTGAAGGCGCGGGTCAGGGCCAGGCCCTCGGCGGTTGCCAGAAAATCGGAGACGTAGGTCGGCGAGGCGCCCTCGCTGAAGCCGTCGGCGGTCTTGACCCCGCTCGGGCCGCCGTCGAACAGGAAGGAGACCGGCACCTGCAGGATTTCGGAGATCTGCTGCAGCCGGCTGGCGCCGACGCGGTTGGTGCCCTTCTCGTATTTCTGCACCTGCTGGAACGTCAGGCCTAGCGCCTCGCCCAGTTTTTCCTGGCTCATGCCGAGCATGATGCGTCGCATACGGACGCGGCTGCCGACATATTTGTCAACAGGATTGGGCGCTTTGGTGGACATCTCCAACTCTCCTAAGGGATTGCGCGCCCGTGGATGAGGCAAGTTGGAAGTGGAGTATGCCTCAGGCGCCGGTGCCGTCAAATCCTGCAAGGAGGATCGGGACGAAATGCGGACAATTTGCGCAAAGGGGCTGACTTGGCTTGTGATTTCGCGTGGACCCGTACAATGCGAAGTGCACGGTCGATCTGTCAACTGGTGGAATCATACTGAGGTAAATTTCGACGTTTTTTCGGGTTCGCGACAACCGGCGATATGCGGCCGTCAGGGTTTTCGCCTCACAAACCGCCGCCGCAACACGAACGCCAGGGCTGTGATCACAATCACAGCGGCGGGGATGTTCCCGACACGCGCATAGATCGTCGGCGCGATGGCCGCCGGCAGGCCGGCATCGAGCACGCCTTCGATGCCGAGCCCGAGTTGTGCGACGATCCGGCCAACCGGGTCGATCACGGCCGAGATGCCCGTATTGGCGGCGCGGACCATCGGCAGGCCTTCCTCGATGGTGCGCAGCCGAGCCTGTTGCAGGTGCTGGTAAGGGCCGGTCGAGATTCCGAACCATCCGTCATTCGTGACATTGACGATCCAGCCGGGACGGTCGTCGCGGCTCACGACATTGCCGGGAAAAATCGCCTCGTAGCAGATCAGCGGCAGGGCGCGCGGTGCATTCGGAATATCGAGCGTCCGGCGGATCGTGCCGGGAATGTAGCCGCCCTGCACCTTGGTGAGCTGCACGAAGCCGAGCTTCTCCATCCAGTCCTGGAACGGCAGATATTCTCCGAACGGGACAAGATGCAGCTTGTCGTAGACCGCGAGCACGCTGCCGTCGTGGTCGATGACGTAGATGGAATTATAGGCGCGCGTGACGCGGACGCCGGGCGGCAGATCGGGCGCGCGCACCGAGCCGGTGATCAGCACGGTTCCCTTCGGTAGCAGGTCGGCGATCTGCGCCATCGCGTCGGCTTCCTTGGTCAGGAAGAACGGAAACGCGGATTCCGGCCAGATCAGGATGGTGGCATCCTTCACGCCGGTGGCGTGCGGCCCGGAGGCGCGATCCGACAGGGTGAGATATTTCTGCATCACCGCCGCCTTGGCGGAGTAGTTGAACTTGGCGTCCTGCTGCAGATCGGGCTGCATGATGCGCAGCTTGACGCCGTCGACCAACCTGGTCGGCTGCTGCGCGAGGCGGACCACGCCGAACGCCAGCATCGCTGCAAGCACCAGCACCGCGGCCGCCGGCGCGCGCCACGGCTTGCGGCCGCGCGAGCCGCCGTCGATCAACACGGCCGGGCTTGCGAAGATCGCGACGGCCAGGAATGTCATGCCCCAGAGCCCGATCAGCGACGCGGTCTGCGCCAGCGCCAGCGGCTCGGTCAGCGCGTACCCGAACGCATTCCACGGAAAGCCGCTGAGGAGATGGCCGCGCAGCCATTCCGAAACCGTCAGGCTGACCGCGAGCGCCAGCACGCGCGAGGCGTCGCGCGGCCAGATCAGCCGCGCCAGCGCGAAGCCGAAGGCGGTGAACAAAGCGAGATAGGCGGGCAGGCCGAGCACCGCGAACGGCGTCAGCCAGGCGAAGGTGTCCGCATCGACGAAGAAGGCGTAGCCGATCCAGTACAGCCCCGGCACGAAATAGCCGAGGCCGAACCAGAAGCCGGACAGCGCCGCGGCGGGCACGCCGCGCCAGCGGCCGGCCGCGCTGCCGTCGATCAGCCAGACCGCGATGGAAAAGGTGAGAAACAGAACCGGCCAGGCGTTGAACGGCGCCATCGCCAGCGCAGACAGCGCGCCGGCCGTGAGCGCGAGGACGGCGCGTTTCCATCCCCAGGTCAGGATGATTGCAAGGCCGATCGATCGGAGCTTGTCGGACAGCCTCACTGCGGACCGGCTCCCTCGCCGGGCGGCGGCATGTTGTCATTCGCCTGCGGGTTTCCGGAGTCCGGCGACTGCTCGCGGCGCCGCTCGCGCTCCTTGCGCGGCGTCGGCCGCTCCTTGCGCGCGGTGATGCGCACGCGCTTGACCCGCCGCGGATCGGCGTCGAGCACCTCGACCTCGTAATTGCCGGGCCCCGAAATCACCTCGCCCCGCACCGGCAGGCGCCCGACGAACGATACGAGGTAGCCGCCGAGCGTCTCGACCTCCTCGCCGGCGTCGCCGATCACGAAATCCTCGCCGATCACCGAGCGGACATCGTCGAGGCTGGCGCGCGCGTCGGCGATGAAGGAGTTGTCCGGCTGGCGCACGATGGACGGCGGCTCGTCGGAATCGTGCTCGTCGTCGATCTCGCCGACGATCTGCTCGACGATATCCTCGATCGACACCAGCCCGTCGGTGCCGCCATATTCGTCGACCACCAAAGCGAGGTGGATCCGCGAGGCCTGCATCTGCGCCAGCAGGTCGATCGCGCGCATCGATGGCGGGATGTAGAGCAGCTTGCGGATGATATTGGCTTCCGACAGCGGCAGTGCGAGGTCGACGCTGCGCAGATCGAGCCCGGCCGGGAACGGCTTCTTGCGCTTCGTCTTGGTCGCGTCGGTGACGCGGGCTCTCGCGGTCATGAAGGCGAGCAGGTCGCGGATGTGCACCATGCCCTCGGGGTCGTCGAGGGTTTCGTTGTAGACGACGAGCCGCGAATGCGCCGCGCTCTCGAACAGGCTCATCAATTCGCCGAGCGGAATGTCGCGCTTGACCGCGACGATGTCGGCGCGATGCACCATGACGTCGGCGATCCGCCGCTCGTTCAGCGACAGGATGTTGCGCAGCATGGTGCGCTCGATCGCCGAGAAGCCGACGTCGTCGGGCGTCGAGGCGTCGAGCACCACCTGCAAATCGTCGCGCACCGAGCCGGCCTTCCAGCCGAACAGGGTGCGGATCGCGCGCACCAGCCAGCCCTCGGCCGCCGGGCGCTGCACCTCGCCCTCATGCACCACGGCGGGCAGGTTGCTCACGTTGCGCGGGTTGTCGTGGGTCGGTTCGGAATCCGGCATGTCAGGCGGTCCGATCCGCATAGGGGTCGGGAATGCCGAGGGAAGAGAGGACCTCGCGCTCGAGCGCCTCCATGTCCTCGGCATCGTCGTCGTTCTCGTGGTCGTACCCGATCAGGTGCAGGAAGCCATGCACCGCGAGATGGCTCAAATGATGGTCGAACGGTTTCCGTTCTTCATCGGCTTCCCGCCGCGTCGTCTCATAGGCGATCGCGATGTCGCCGAGCATGCGCGGGGCATCGTCGGGTCCGCCGGAGCCTTCCGGCTGCAGCGCCGGAAACGACAGCACATTGGTCGGCTTGTCGATGCTGCGCCAGTTGGCGTTGAGGGTGCGGATACCGGCATCGTCGGTCAGCATCACCGCAAGCTCGGCGTCGGCGACATCGGCATCGGCGATTTCAGCGGCAGCCTCGATGGCGCGGTGGATCACCGCGTCGGCATTGGGCTCGGCCTGCCAGCATTCGGCGGTGACGAGAACCTCGGTGGCAGGAAAAGCAGACACGTTGGTTTCAAAATCTGCGTTATGGCCGGATCCCGCGTCGTGCGGGCTCGCGGCCGAAGCTATTGGTCTCAAGATCTGGCGTTTGCCGGCTTTTGCGGCAATCCCTCATAGGCGGCCACGATGCGCGCCACCAATTCATGGCGGATGACGTCCTCGGCCTTGAAATGCACCTGGGCGATGCCCTCGACGCCGTCGAGCAGCTTCACGGCTTCCGTGAGGCCCGAGGCCTGGCCATGCGGCAGGTCGACCTGCGACGGATCGCCGGTGACGATCATCCGGCTGTTCTCGCCGAGACGCGTCAGGAACATCTTCATCTGCATCGTCGTGGTGTTCTGCGCCTCGTCGAGGATGATGGCGGCATTGGTCAGGGTGCGGCCGCGCATGAAGGCGAGCGGGGCGATCTCGATCTCGTTGCCCTGCAGCGCGCGCTCGACGACGCGGGCATCCATCAGATCGTACAGCGCGTCATAGATCGGGCGCAGATACGGATCGACCTTCTCCTTGAGGTCGCCGGGCAGGAAGCCGAGCCGCTCGCCGGCTTCCACCGCGGGCCGCGTCAGGATGATGCGATCGACCTCTTTGCGCTCGAACAGCTGCGCGGCATGGGCAACCGCGAGCCAGGTCTTGCCGGTGCCGGCCGGGCCGATGCCGAACACCAGCTCATGCCGCTTCAGGGCGCGGATGTAGGAATCCTGCGCAGCGGTGCGGGCGCGCACCGGACGCTTGCGCAGATTGATGGTCTCGAAGGTCGGCTTGGCGGTCTTGTTGTCGAATTCGAACAGCGAGCCCTGCGCGATCACGGCGCGGATCGCGCCTTCGACCTCGCCCTGATCGAGGTCGTGTCCTTCGACGGCCTGCGCGTAGAGCGTCTCCAGCACGCGCCGCGCCGCGTCGCAGCCGTCGCGGGAGCCTGCGATGGTAAGATGATTGCCGCGGGAATCGACAACGACGCCGAGCCGCCGCTCGATCAGCGCCAGATTCTGTCCGTAGGGGCCGACCAGCGCCGATGCCGCGCGGTTGTCGTCGAAATCGATGACGACCTGAGTTTCAGGGGGCCGGGTCTCAGGTGGCATTTGCATGTCGCGGTCAGGTTTGCGGCTGGGAGCGAGCGAAGACGAATCCGATGCGCTTTTGGGCAAGGATTTCAGGCTCCAATGGTCTGCGAAATGAGGCCGGGCGCGGGTCGCGTCGCGAGCTCGCCGATCAGGCTGTAGCGCTCGAGGCTGCCGATCCTCACCGGGAGGACCTGGCCGATGATGTCAGGCGACGCCATCACATGGGCGGGCTGCAGATAGGCGGTGCGGCCGACGATCTGGCCCGGATTGCGTGCGGCGCGCTCGAACAGCACATCGACCGTTGTGCCAATCGCAGCCCGGTTGAAGGCCGATTGCTGGCTGTCGATCAATTCCTGAAGCCGCCCCAAGCGCTCGTCCATCTCGGCTGCTGACACTGTCTCCCGCATCTCCGCCGCCGGCGTGCCCGGCCGTGGCGAATATTTGAATGAATACGCCGCAGCGTATCCGATTTGCGTGACAAGCGCGAGGGTGGCGGAAAATTCTTCCGCGGTCTCTCCGGGGAAGCCCACGATAAAATCTGATGAAAAAGCAATGTCTTGCCGCGCGGCGCGGAACCGGTCGATGACGCGCCGGTAGTCATCGGCGGTATGTTTGCGGTTCATGGCGGCAAGGATCCGGTCGGCCCCCGACTGCACCGGCAGGTGCACGAACGGCATCAGTTCGGGCAAATCGCGATGTGCCGCGATCAGGGCGTCGTCGACGTCGCGCGGATGGCTGGTGGAATAGCGCAGCCGTGTGACGCCAGGGATCTCGGCGAGGTGCTGCAACAATTTGCCGAGCGGCCAGACGCGGCCGTCGGGGCCTTCGCCGTGATAGGCGTTGACGTTCTGTCCGATCAGCGTGAATTCGCGCACGCCGTTGTCGGCGAGCTGCTTCACATCGTCGATGATCCTGGCGACCGGACGCGAGACTTCCGCGCCGCGCGTGTAGGGCACCACGCAGAAGGTGCAGAACTTGTCGCAACCTTCCTGCACCGTGACGAAGGCGGAGATGCCGCGGGCGCGGATCGCATCCGGCTTCGGCTGCGGCAGGAAGCCGAACTTGTCCTCGACCGGGAATTCCGTTTCCAGCGCGCGGCCGTTTGCCTTGGCGCGCTTCAAGAGCTCGGGCAGATGATGATAGCTCTGCGGCCCGACCACGATGTCGACGGTCGGCGCGCGATGGATGATCTCGGCGCCTTCGGCCTGCGCGACGCAGCCGGCGACCGCGATCTTCATCTCGCGGCCCGCCCGCGCGGCCTCGTCCTTGGCGACGCGAAGCCGCCCGAGTTCGGAATAGACCTTCTCCGACGCCTTCTCGCGGATGTGGCAGGTGTTGAGGATCACGAGGTCGGCGTCTTCGGCGCTCGCGGTCTCGACAAAGCCCTCGCCGGCCAGCGTGTCCGCCATGCGTTGCGCATCGTAGACATTCATCTGGCAGCCATAGGACTTGATGTGCAGCTTGCGCGGCGTCGTCATGGAACCCTGAGAACGAAAAATGGAAACGGCGCCATCGGGGCGCCGAGGCTGAAATATAGCTTAAACCGGGGAAAATCCAGCGGTCTGGACGTCATTCCGGGGCGATGCGTCAGCATCGAACCTCAGGTGCGCAATTGCGCACCGGGGAATCTCGAGATTCCGCTCCCTTCGGTCGCGCCCCGGAATGACCTCGCAGGGTCAGTCAGCGCTCGCCGTAGCCCCCACCCGGGCGATCAAACCGGGCAATTTCCGCATATCGGCGAAGGTGACGGCCGCGCCGGCCTGGCGCAGCATGTCCTCGTGTTCCGCCGTGCAATGGCTGCCGCCGTAAAAACCGAGCACGGTCATCCCGGCGGCGCGGGCGCCGGTGACGCCGGCCACGCTGTCCTCAATCACGACGCAACGCGCCGGGCTGGCACCCATCTGCGCCGCCGCGAACAGGAAGAGATCGGGCGCCGGCTTGCCGCGCTTGACCTGGGTGGCGGAGAAAATATGCGGTGCGAGCTGGTCGTAGAGCCCGGCGCAGGTCAAGCCGTGATGGATCTTTTCCGGCGTGCCGCTCGACGCCACGCATTTCGGTAAGCCGAGCGCGGCGATCGCCTCGCCGACATGCGCGATCGCGCTGAGATCGTCGGCATAGAAGCTCAGCGTCGCGTGCTTGACCTCGGCCTCGAAGGTCTCGGGCAGCGCGCGGCCGATCTCGCTCTCGACGATCCGCCGCGCCTCGCGGTCGGACACGCCGAGGAAGCGCTTCAGCACGCCGTCGGGTGTAATCGGAAAGCCGTGCCGCGTCAGCGTCTCCGCGTGCGCGCGACAGGAGATCACCTCGCTGTCGACCAGCACGCCGTCGCAATCGAAGATGACGAGGTCGAAACTCACCCGGCTTACGACTTGCTGTCTTCGTCGAGCGGGACGCAATACAGCTCGAGACGGTGATCGACCAGCTTGTAGCCGAGCTTGCGCGCGATCTCGGCCTGCAGCTTCTCGATCTCTTCGGAGGTGAACTCGATCACCTTGCCGTCGCGCAGATTGATCAGGTGGTCGTGATGGCTCTCGGGCATCTGCTCGTAGCGCGCGCGGCCCTCGCGGAAGTCGTGGCGCTCGATGATGCCGGCATCCTCGAACAGCTTGACAGTGCGATAGACGGTCGAGATCGAGATCTTGTCGTCGACCGCCACGCAGCGGCGGTAGAGCTCCTCGACGTCAGGGTGATCCATGGCCTCCGCCAGCACGCGTGCGATCACACGGCGCTGTTCGGTCATGCGCATGCCGGTCGCGGCGCAGCGCGCCTCGATGCCGGTATTCTTCTGCGCAGGCGTGATTTTCACCGTCGTCATGGGTCCTTGGCAGGTCCTTGGCCAGTCCTTGAGCCTTGGATGGCAGAGCAGGGCGCTGTTCTGCCATCGCGCCGATGTTACGACAAGTCGCGGCGCATCAGAAGCGCGTTCAAATGTTCCCCGCCGGGCTGCTTGTAGTAGCGTTCGCGGCGGCCGATCACGCCGAATCCGGCCTTTTCGTAGAGCCGTCGCGCCGGCTGATTGTTCTCTTCCACCTCGAGGAAGATGGTGCGGATGCCGCGGCCGGCAAGATGGCCGAGATGGGTCAGCAACAGGTCGCGCGACAACCCGCGGCCGCGCTGATTGGAATCGATCGCAATCGACAGGATTTCGGCTTCGTCCGCCGCCATCCGCGAGACGGCAAAGCCGATCACCTTGCGTCCCTGCCGCAGCCGGTGCACCAGCGTGTTGCGCTCGGTCAGCATCGCCTCGAATTCGCCCTCGCCCCAGCCGCGATGAAACGACGCGCCGTGCAATTGCGCGAGCCGCGCGGCGTCGCGCAGCGATGCGGGCTCGACCGCGGGGGGACCGCCGCCCCACCATCGTGACAGCCAGCCGATCATGTCGATCGCGGCGTGCTGATTTCGAGCCGGTCCTTCGGCGGCTTGGCGTCGGGCGCACGCAGATAGAACGGCCGCGGCGGCGCGGTTTCAGGATCCACGGCCGCGCCGATCCAGGCGACCCAGGTAATATCGGGCGCGGGCTGCCGGTCGACCTTGACCGGCGGTGCGGCGTCGGCGGGCCAGCGCTCGGCGAGGATATTGGCGGCGTTGCCGACCAGATGCAGCGCGCCGTGTTGTGAGGCCTCGAGCGCTTCGGCGATCGGCGCCACCTTCGGCTTGATGATCGGGCTGCCGTCGCCGCCCACCAGTTGGAAATAGACGTGATCATGCCGCGCATCGATCGCCGACAGGATCGCGGACGCGCCATTCTCGGCGACGACAGGCGCGGCGTAGGCGGCGAGCGTCGACAGTCCGACCACCGGCTTTTCCGCGGCCAGCGCCAGGCCGCGCGCCGCCGAGAGGCCGACGCGCAGGCCAGTGAAACTGCCGGGGCCGGTGGTGACGGCGATGCGGTCGAGCCCGGCAAAGCCGATGCCGCTCTCTTTCATCACCCGAGCGATCAGCGGCATCAGCGCCTCGGCATGGCCGCGCTGCATCGCCTGCGATTCAATGGCGATTGTATTGCCGGAGGTGGTGTCGAGCACCGCCGCGGAGCAGGCGTCGAGCGCCGTATCGATGGCGAGAATCATCATGGGAGGGCGAATAGCGAATAGGGAATGGCGAATAGGGGTCTTGCGGAGAATGCTATTCGCGATTCGCCACTCGCCATTCGCCGCTCCATCACATCGGCCGGACTTCCTGCACGTCGGGCACGAAGTGCCGGAGCAGGTTCTGGATGCCGTGTTGCAGGGTTGCGGTCGATGACGGGCAGCCGGCACAGGAGCCCTTCATGTTGAGATAGACGATGCCGTCCTTGAAGCCGCGGAAGGTGATGTCGCCGCCGTCATTGGCGACCGCGGGACGCACACGGGTCTCGATCAGGTCCTTGATCTGCTCGACCGTCTCGGCGTCGGCCTCGTCGAAGAACTCGCCTTCCTCATCGCGGGCGTCGTCGCTGGCCGCGGTGCCGTCGGCGAGCAGCGGCGCGCCGGACATGTAGTGCTCCATGATCGCGCCGAGGATCGCGGGCTTGAGGTGCTGCCAGTCGCCGTCCGCCTTGGTCACGGTGATGAAGTCGCCGCCGTAGAACACGCCGGTGACGCCGGATACGGCGAACAGCCGTTCGGCGAGCGGCGAGCGCGCGGCGGATTCGGGCGAGGAGAATTCCATGGTGCCGCTGTCGAGCACCATGCGGCCCGGGATGAATTTCAGCGTGGCGGGATTGGGCGTGGCTTCGGTCTGAATGAACATCTGCTGTCTCCGGCGTCGCCGGTTCAAGGCCGGCGCGTTGGGTTCCATTATAGCGTTTTCGAGCGAAGTGACACCGGTTCGCGAAGAAAACGCGTCAAATCAAGGAGTCAGATGGCAACTAAAAAGCCCGCGATCAAGCCGCAAAACCGCGGTTCCAGGCGCATACCCATGCCCGGAACCGGGTCGGTGCGATAATGCCCTAGGACAGGGCGTCGATCTCGGCGTCGGTCAGGCCGCCCGGCACGATGGTTACCGGGATCGGGAATGCCCCCATGGTCTTGGCCATGGTGGTGATGATCGGCCCGGGCCCCTCGGCGCCCGGGTTGGCGGCCAGCACCAGCGCTGCGATATCGACGTCCTTGTCGATCACGTCGAGGATCTGTTCGATTGGGTCGCCCTCTCGAATCACCCGCTCCGGGGTGATCGCGGCGATGCCGTTGGCGCGGCCGGCGGCGCGGTCGAGCGCCTCATTGGCGGCCTCCTCGGCCTCCGCGCGCATGATGTCCGCGACCCCGAGCCATTGCTGGTTCTGGTCCTCGGTCTCGATCACCCGCAGCATCACGACGCCGCCGCCGACCCGGATCGCCCACCGGCTGGCGTAGTAGACCGCGCGGTCCCATTCCGCAGTGTCGTCAACGATGACGAGGCATTTCGGCTTGTGACCTGACTCGTAGCTGCGTCGCTGGGTGGTCATGCATGTCCCGGTGCTGAACCAAACCGACCCATGGTGCCATACTCCCTCGCCGTTTGGGAGAGGGAGCGCGCAGTTCCTGCCTTGCGCGTCAGCGCGGGCGGATGAAGCCGACGATGTCCTTGGTGGTGCGCATGGTCTCGTCGGCGATGCCGCGGGCGCGGTTGGCGCCGTCGGCGAGGACCGCGTCGACATGGCCGGGATCGGCGACTAGCTTCTTCATCTCGGAGGCGATCGGCGCCAGTTTCGTGACGCAAACCTCGACCAGCGCGTTCTTGAAGCTGGAGAACTGCCCGCCGCCGAACTGCGTCAGCACCTCCTGCTTGGAGATGCCGGCCAGCGCCGCGTAGATGCCGACCAGATTGTCGGCCTCGGGGCGCGTCTCCAGGCCCTTTTCCTCCGACGGCAGCGGCTCGGGATCGGTCTTCGCCTTGCGGATCTTCTGCGCGATGGTGTCGGCGTCGTCGGTGAGGTTGATGCGCGAATTGTCCGACGCATCCGACTTCGACATCTTCTTGGTGCCGTCGCGCAGGCTCATCACCCGCGTCGCCGGCCCCGTGATCAGCGGCTCGGGCTGCGGGAAGAACAGGCCGTCGGCGAAACCATGACCACGAATTGAATCGCCGAAATCGTTGTTGAATTTCTGCGCGATGTCGCGGGACAGCTCCAGATGCTGCTTCTGGTCCTCGCCGACCGGCACATGGGTCGCGCGGTAGAGCAGGATGTCGGCGGCCATCAGCACCGGATAGTCGTAGAGGCCGACCGAGGCGTTCTCGCGGTCCTTGCCGGCCTTCTCCTTGAACTGCGTCATGCGGTTCAGCCAGCCGATCCGCGCGACGCAGTTGAAGATCCAGGTCAGCTCGGCATGGCCGGCGATCTGGCTCTGGTTGAACACGATGTGCTTCTTGGCATCGATGCCGGCGGCGATAAAGGCCGCGGTGACCTCGCGGGTGTTGCGGGCGAGCTCGGCCGGGCCGCCCCAGACCTCGACGCCCTGCGTGATCGCATGCATGTCGACGACGCAATAGATGCAGTTATGGGTCTGCTGCATCTTCACGAAGTTGACGATGGCGCCGAGGTAGTTGCCGAGGTGCAGATTGCCCGTCGGCTGGACGCCTGAGAAAACCCGTTCAACGAACGCCATGGTCTCGATTCCCGGAAATGGCTAGTTTTGCCGCGTCGTTTGCCACTTAAGCTCCGCGCGCGCAAGTCAGGCGGGGCGCCTTTGCCTGACGGCGTTAACCGCCTCGCGCCAGCCGGTGACGCCGAAAAGCTGCAAGAACAGCCCGTAACCGGCGATACCTGAGGCGATCAGCACGAGCAGGGAGGCTGCCTGCACGAAACCGTGGCTACCGGCGGACGGCAGCGCGCCCTCCGCAAGCCAGAGCAGGGCGCCCATCGCGAGGGCCGCGGCCAGGATGCGCGGCAGCCGGCGGCGCGCATCGGCATCGATCGAGAAGCCGAAGGTCGCGGCCCCCTTGCGGATCAGTGCCAGTGCGTTGCTCCAGGCGCCGAGCGCGATGCCTGCGGCAATTCCGCTCGCGCCGAAGATCTGCCCGAGCAGGAAGGCCGCCGCGATCGTAACCACGATAGCCTTCAGCGTCGCGAGCAGCGGCGTCAGCGTGTCCTCGCGCGCGAAGAACGCCGGCGACAGCGCCTTCACCAGCACATGCGCCGGCAAGGCCAGCGTCAGCCAGATCAAGGCTTGCGCGGTTGCCGCGCTATCCTGGGCGGTGAACGCGCCGTGCTCGAACAGCATCCGCACGATCGGCTCGCTCAGCACCATCAGGCCGAGCGTCGCCGGCAGCGCCAGCCCGACCGCAAGCTCGAGGGCACGCGATTCCGCATGCGCGATCGCGCTGGATTCGCCGCTGCGCACGGCGCGCGTCATCTCCGGGATCAGCACCGTGCCCATGGCGACGCCGACAATGCCGAGCGGCAGCTCGAGCAGGCGGTTGGCGAAATAGAGCCAGGACACCGCCGACGGCGAGATCGATGCGATCACCGCGCCTGCCACCATCAGCCATTGCGGCGCGCTGCTCGCGACCATGCCCGGGACCGCGCGGCCGAGAAAGCGGCGCATGTCAGGATCGAAGGACACGCTGAGCGGCGAAGCGAGTTTCGCGCCGCGCAGCGCCAGCATCGACAGTTGCAGGAAGCCGGCGATGCCGATCGTCGCCGCCATGACAATCGCCGCCTGCGCCGGCTCCTGCTGCCACACTAACAGCACGGCCATCACCGATATCAGCGCGATGTTGAACAACAGCGGCGAGAACGCGGTCAGCGCGAAACGTCCCTGGGCGCTGAGCAGCGCCATCATCACGGTGACCGGGCCGGCGAAGGCGAGATAGGGCAGCATCAGCCTCGCGTCGTCGACGGCGAATTGCAGCGTGTCGCGGCCGACAAAACCCGGCGCGATCGCCGCGATCACCAGCGGCATCAGCACGCCGATGACGAGCGCGGCCGCGATCACAGCGGCACTGACGGTGCCGAGCACGCGGCCGGCAAAGGCGGTTGCCGCCTCCAAGCCGCCGGCATCGCGCGCCTTCAGCCAGGCCGGCACCAGGGCGGCATTCAGTCCGCCCTCGGACAACAGCCGTCGCACCACATTCACAAGCTGGAATGCCGCCAGGAAGGCATCCGCCACCGGTCCCGCGCCCAGCAGCGCCGCGATCACGGAATCGCGCACGAAGCCGAGCAGTCGCGAGGCCAGCGTTCCAGAGGAGACCGTGAGGAAGGAGCGGAACATCGTGTGTCTCTATAGCAGTAGCTCGCGTTGCTGCCAGCGGCACTCTAACGGACCCGTCATCCTGAGGTGCGAGCCTTGCGGCGCAATTGCGCCGCTGGGCTAGCCTCGAAGGATGAATCGGCCAGAGTGGGGCCGCGCATCCTTCGAGACGCGCGTTCCGCGCTCCTCAGAGTCTGACTCATAAATCACCCAACCTTAGCTGCAGCCGCGAGTCTGCGGGTCAGGAGCCTGATGTGTGCAATCAGCAGCCAGGCAGCTTCGGTTGCCACCGTCGCCTCGAAGTCCTTGGCGAGGCGGCGGCATCTGCCGAACCAAGCGAATGTGCGTTCAACCACCCACCGCCTCGGCAGAAGCTGGAAGCCTTTGACGCCTTGAGGCCGCTCGACGATCTCGACAGTCCATGGACCGCAGTCTGAGAGCGCGTCGAGGAGTTGATTTCCGCGGTAGACCC
>NZ_JAGKJL010000077.1:0-36119 GCF_020329495.1 Bradyrhizobium australafricanum
CCGGGTCTACCGCGGAAATCAACTCCTCGACGCGCTCTCAGACTGCGGTCCATGGACTGTCGAGATCGTCGAGCGGCCTCAAGGCGTCAAAGGCTTCCAGCTTCTGCCGAGGCGGTGGGTGGTTGAACGCACATTCGCTTGGTTCGGCAGATGCCGCCGCCTCGCCAAGGACTTCGAGGCGACGGTGGCAACCGAAGCTGCCTGGCTGCTGATTGCACACATCAGGCTCCTGACCCGCAGACTCGCGGCTGCAGCTAAGGTTGGGTGATTTATGAGTCAGACTCTCAGGATGACGGAATCGACAGCCGTGCGCGCCCATATTGATTGACTCTTCCGCTAATAGTTATAAAACATAACTATTCTGAACGGGAAACAATAACGCCATGGGAAACGCTGCCGGCGGGGGAGACGCCTCGCTGCTCAGGATCGAGACGCGAGGGGCGGTGCTGACGGTCGGGCTGAACCGTCCCGCCAAGCGCAATGCGCTCAACGACGGCATCATCCTGGCGCTGCGGGATTGCTTCTCCGCGATACCGGATGCGGTCGGCGCCGTCGTCATCCACGGCATCGGCGATCACTTCTCGTCCGGCCTCGACCTCTCCGAACTGACCGAGCGCGACGCCACCGAGGGCCTGGTGCATTCCCAGATGTGGCATCGCGTGTTCGACCGCATCCAGTATTGCCGCGTGCCTGTGATCGCCGCACTGAAGGGCGCGGTGATCGGCGGCGGGCTGGAGCTGGCTTGCGCCGCGCATATCCGGGTCGCCGAGCCGTCGGCCTATTTCGCGCTGCCCGAGGGCCAGCGCGGCATCTTCGTCGGCGGCGGCGGATCGGTGCGGTTGCCGCGCCTGATCGGCGTGCCCAGGATGGCGGACATGATGCTGACCGGGCGGGTCTATTCGGCGACCGAGGGCGCCGCCTACGGCTTCTCGCAATATCTCACCGAGGCCGACGGCGCGCTGCCGAAGGCGCTGGAGCTTGCCGAGCGCGTCGCCGCCAATGCGCCGCTGACCAACTTCGCCGTGTTGCAGGCGCTACCGATGATCGCCGAGGCCAATCCGCAGACCGGCCTGTTGATGGAATCGCTGATGGCGACGGTGGCGCAGAGCGACAAGGAAGCCAAGAAGCGCATCCGCGCGTTTCTTGATCGCAAGACCGCCAAGGTGAAGCCGACATGAGCGCCGCGCCGTCTGCGACCACTGCGAGCGCGCATCCGCTGCGCCCGATCTCGTTCGGCAATCCCGACGTCACCGTCGAGCGCCGCGACGACGGCACGATCTACCTCCGACCGAAGCTCAGCCTCGCCGATTTTCCGGTTCGCCTCACCGATCGCCTGCACCACTGGGCGAAGGCCGGGCCGAACCGCGTGTTCATGGCCGAGCGCGCCGCCGGTGGCGGCTGGCGGCAAATCACCTACGCGCAACTGCTCGAGGCTATCAGGCGCATCGCCTCCGCGTTGATCGCGCGCGGATTGTCGGCCGAGCGGCCGATCGTGATCCTGTCGGGCAATTCGATCGACCATGCCCTGATGGCGCTCGGCGCGCTCTATGCCGGCGTTCCGTTCTGCCCGGTGTCGCCGGCCTATTCGCTGGTGTCGCGCGACTATGGCAAGCTCAGCTTCGTCATCAAGCTTCTGACGCCGGGCCTCATCTTCGTCGACGACGCCGACAAGTTTGCCGACGCGCTGCGTGCCAATGTCGGACCCGATGTCGAGATCGCCGCGAGCCGCGGCACCGTGCCCGGCCGTGAGGTGACGCGCCTTGCCGGTCTCTTGGCGACGCCGGAAGACCCGCGCCTCGATGCGGCCCATGCGGCAATCGGTCCGGACACGATCGCGAAATTTCTGCTGACGTCGGGGTCGACTGGCAATCCCAAGGCCGTCATCAACACCCAGCGCATGATCTGCGCTAACCAGGTGATGCTGCGCGAGACGCTCGCATTCCTCAAGGACGAGCCGCCGGTTATCGTCGACTGGCTGCCGTGGAATCACACCTTCGGCGGCAATCACAATGTCGGGCTGACGCTCTATAACGGCGGCTCGATGTATCTCGACGAGGGCAAGCCGATGCCCGGCGGCATCGAGGAGACCGTGCGAAACCTGCGCGAGATTTCGCCGACGGTCTATTTCAACGTGCCCAAAGGCTATGAATCGCTGCTGCCCTATCTGCGCGACGACGCCGGTCTACGGGCAAGATTCTTCGACCGGTTGCATGCGATGTTCTTCTCGGGCGCCGCGCTGTCGCCGTTCATCTGGAGCAGCCTCGATGCGCTCGCCGTGCAGGAGAAGGGCTATCGCGTGCCCATGCTGACCGGCCTCGGCGCCACCGAGACCTCGCCGTTCTTCATGTCGGTGCGTCCCGATACCAGCCGCTCCGGCCATGTCGGGCTTCCGGTGTCGGGCAACGATGCGAAGCTCGTTCCCAACAACGGCAAGCTTGAGGTCCGCGCCAAAGGCCCGAACGTGACCCCGGGCTACTGGCGGCAGCCCGAGCTGACCGCCAAGGCGTTCGACGAGGAAGGCTTTTACAAGTTCGGCGACGCGCTGAAGCCTGCCGACGCTGGTGATCTCGATGCCGGTTTCGATTTCGACGGCCGCATCGCCGAGGATTTCAAGCTGGCGAGCGGCACCTGGGTCAGCGTCGGACCCTTGCGGGCGCGTTTCGTCGGCACCTGCGCGCCGCTGGTGCGCGACGTCGTGATCGCGGGGCTCAACCGCGACGAGCTCGCCGCGATCGTGATCCTCGATCTCGACGGCTGCCGCCTGATCAATCCGCAGCTCGCCTCTGGCGACATCGCCGTCGCGGCCAACGATCCGCTGGTGCGGACGGCCTTCCGCGAGCGCTTCGCGCGCGTCCTGGCCGGCGCCACCGGCTCGTCGAACCGGATCGCGCGCGCCATCCTGCTCGACACGCCGCTGTCGATCGATCGCGGCGAGGTCACCGACAAGGGCTCGATCAACCAGCGCGCGGTGCTGGAGCATCGCACGGACATCATCGAAGCGCTTTATGCGCCGGTGCCGCCGGCATCGGTGATCACACTCGTCTAGTTCTCGAACAGGAGAAAGCCATGCAGTTGAAGGACCAGGCCGCCATCGTCACCGGCGGTGCATCGGGATTGGGCGCTGCGACCGCGCGCCGTCTCGCCGCGCAGGGCGCCAAGGTCGCGGTCTGCGATCTCAACGCCAAGCTCGCCGAGAGCGTCGCGGCCGAGATCGGCGGCATTCCCGTCGTCTGCGACGTCGCCGATGCGGCGGCCGCCGAGGCCGCGGTGGCCGCCGCCGCCAAGGCGCACGGCCCGGCGCGCGTGCTGGTGAACTGCGCCGGCATCGGTGTGGCAAAACGCGTGATCGGCCGCGAGGGGCCAATGGCGCTGGCCGACTTCGACAAGGTGATCAAGGTCAATCTGATCGGCTCGTTCAACATGCTGCGGCTTGCGACCGCTGACATGGCCAAGCTCGAGCCGTTCGCGACCGGCGAGCGCGGCGTCGTAATCTCGACGGCGTCGGTCGCGGCCTATGACGGTCAGATCGGGCAGGCGGCCTATTCGGCGTCGAAGGGGGGCATCGTCGCAATGACGCTGCCGATTGCGCGCGAGCTCGCGCAATTCGGCATCCGCGTGCTGACCATCGCGCCCGGCCTGTTCATGACGCCCCTGCTGGCCGGCCTGCCGCAGGAAGCGCAGGATTCGCTTGCCGCCGCGATCCCGTTCCCGCGCCGGCTCGGCCAGGCCGACGAGTTCGCCTCGCTGGCGCTGCACATGATCGACAATCCCTATCTGAACGGCGAAGTGGTGCGGCTCGATGCCGCGCTCCGGATGGCGCCGCGCTGAAGCATGATCCGGAAGAGCACGAACGCCCTTCCGGATCGCTCATGCTCGATCGAGGATAAACCATGTTCGTCAATCGGCGCGACGTGCAGATCCAGTGGGGCGATTGCGACCCCGCCAACATCGTCTATTACCCGCGCTACTTCGCGATGTTCGACGACTCGACCTCGATCATGTTCGAGGCCGCCGGCTATTCGAAGCAGGACCTCGTCCACAAATACGGCCTGGTCGGCATTCCCATGGTCGACACGCGGGCGAAATTTCACATCCCATCGACCCATGGCGACTGGATTACCATCGAGAGCCGGATCGAGAGCATCAAGCGCTCGAGCTTCGAGGTGGTGCACCGCGTGTTCAAGGGCGAGGCGCTGGCGATCGAGGCGTTCGAGACTAGGGTGCTGGTCGGCCGCCACCCGGACGATCCCGCCAAGCTGAAATCGGCGCCGTTTCCGCAGGAGATCATTGACCGCTTCATGAAGGGCTGACTCGCACCCCCTCATGACTCGACTTTCGGAGCATGATCCTCTCGGAAAACCGGTTTCCACTTTTCCGGATCATGCTCTAAAGAAGGGGCTGAATTGGCCCGCAAAACCGGTTTAAACCCAAAAAACTTAACTGCAGGGAGGAATGAATGAGGAAGGCCACTCTCGTCGCCGCGGCGCTCGCAGCAGCCATCGCGCTGCCGGGCGCGCCCGCACTGGCGCAGACCAATGAAATCACCATCGGCATCTCGATCTCGACCACGGGGCCCGCCGCGGCGCTCGGCATTCCCGAGCGCAATGCGCTCGATTTCGTGCCGAAGGAGATCGGCGGCGTGCCGCTGAAGCTGATCGTGCTCGACGACGGTGGCGATCCGACGGCCGCGACCACCAACGCGCGGCGCTTCGTCACCGAGTCCAAGGCCGACATCATCATGGGCTCCTGCACCACGCCGCCGTCGATCGCGGTGTCGACGGTCGCCAACGAGGCCGGCATCCCGCATTTCGGCCTCGCGCCGTTCCCGATCAACGAGGCGCGCATGAAGTGGTCGGTCGACCTGCCGCAGTCGATTCCGATCATGGGCAAGGTGCTCTACGAGCACATGAAGGCGCACAACATCAAGACCGTCGGCTATATCGGCTATTCGGATTCCTACGGCGACCTCTGGGTCAACGACTTCAAGGCGCAGGCCGTGCCGATGGGCCTGACCATGACCGACGAGGAGCGCTTCGCGCGTCCGGATACCTCGGTCGCGGGCCAGGTGCTGAAGCTCGTCGCCGCCAATCCCGATGCCATCTTGGTCGGTGCTTCCGGCACCGCCGCGGCGCTGCCGCAGACCGCGCTGCGCGAGCGCGGCTACAAGGGTCTGATCTACCAGACCCACGGCGCCGCCAGCATGGACTTCATCCGCATCGCCGGTGCGGCCGCGGAAGGCGTCATCATGTCGGCCGGCCCGATCATGTCGCCGGAAACCCAGCCCGACAGCGCGCTGACCAAGAAGCCCGGCCTCGCGCTGAATACGGCCTATGAAGCCAAGTACGGCGCCAACAGCCGCAGCCAGTTCGCCGGCCACTCGTACGATGCGTTCGAGGTGATGAAGCGCATCATCCCGGTGGCGCTGAAGACCGCCAAGCCCGGCACGCCGGAATTCCGCGAGGCGATCCGCAAGGCCTTCATCTCCGAGAAGGAGATCGTCGCGACCCAGGGCGTCTACAACTGGACCGAAAAGGATCGCTACGGCCTCGACGACCGTTCGCGTATCCTGCTGACGGTCAAGGACGGCAAATACGTCCCGGCGATGTAAGCCGGTCGCGATCCGTGAAGACGAAGGAGCCGGTCCCGATAAAGGGCCGGCTTTTTCATCAGTGAAGTAAGGGTGACGGCGCCTAAATCGCGCTTTCGCCTTCGTGCTGGAAGCCGAGATAGCTCGCGGCGACGCCCTTGTTGGCGGCGATGTCCTTGGCGGTACCTGACAGCACGAACTCGCCGAGCTCCATGACATAGGCGCGGTCGGCGATCTGCAATGCGGCCTGGGCGTTCTGCTCGACCAGCAGCACCGAGACGCCCGCTGAGCGGAGCTCGCCGACGATGCGGAAGATGTCGGCGACGATGATCGGAGCGAGGCCGAGGCTCGGCTCGTCCAACATCAGGAGCTTCGGCGCGCCCATCAGCGCGCGGCCCATCGCCAGCATTTGCTGCTCGCCGCCGGACAGCGTGCCGGCAAGCTGCTTGCGCCGCTCCTTGAGCCGCGGAAACAGCGTGTAGACCCGCTCCAGCGAGGCGGCCGCGACGGCCTTCGCAATCCGGAAGGCGCCGAGCTCGAGATTGTCCTCGACATTCATGGTGCCGAACAACTCGCGATGCTCGGGCACCAGGCTGAGGCCGGTGGCGACGCGGTCCTCGATATCGAGCGGCGCCATGTCGACGCCGGCGAAGCTGGTGCGGCCCTTCAGCGGCAGTACGCCCATGATGGCGTTGAGCAGCGTGGTCTTGCCGGCGCCGTTGGCACCGATGATGGTAACGATCTCGTTCTGGGCGACGTCGAGCGATACGCCGCGCACCGCCTCGACCTTGCCGTAGGAGATGTGGACGTCGGTCACCGATAGCAGCGCACTCATGCGGCGGCTCCGAGATAGGCCTTGATCACGTCGGGATTGCGCTTGATCGCGGCCGGCGTGCCCTCGGCGATCTTGGTGCCGAAATCCAGCACTACGATGCGGTCGGCGAGATCCATCACGAACCCCATGTCGTGCTCGACCAGCAGCACCGACATGCCGCCGTCGCGCAATTGCCGGAGCAGCGTGGCCAGCCGCTGCTTCTCCATGTGGCGCAGGCCGGCGGCCGGCTCATCGAGCAGCAGCAGCATCGGATCGACGCACAGCGCGCGGGCGATCTCGACAATGCGCTGCTGTCCGAGCGACAGCGAGCCCGCGAGCTGGTCGATCTGGTCCGACAGGCCGACGCGCGCGATCTGCCGCGCGGCTTCCGCCAGCAGCCTCGCCTCATCAGCGCGGTCGAGCCGCAGCATGCTGGAGATCGCGCCGGAATTGCCGCGCAGATGCGCGCCGATCGCGACATTCTCCAGCACGGTCATGTCGGGCACCAGCTTGACGTGCTGAAAAGTCCTGGAAACGCCGAGCTTGACCACCTCCTGCGGCGGAGCGTTCGCGACCTCGTTGCCGAGCACGGAGATTTTGCCGCTGGTTGCGGTCAGGACACCGGTGATCAAATTGAAGGTCGTGCTCTTGCCGGCGCCGTTCGGGCCGATCAGCGCGACGATCTCGCGGGCGTTGACGTCGAACGAGACGTCGTTGACCGCGAGCACGCCGCCGAACTGCTTGCGCGCCTTGTCGATGTGCAGAAGGATCGGAGACGTTCCTGGCGCCCGTTCGCGGTGCTCCAGCTTCACGGACGTGTCCGGGGTCTTGCGGGCGGGCTTGAACGGCAGCCGCGACATCAGCCAGGGCCATACGCCCTGGGGCGCGAGCTGCAGCAGCAGCACCAGCATGATGCCGAACACGATGGTCTCGAGCTGGCTCTGGCCGCCGAAGATGTAGGGCAGGTAGCTCTGCAGCACCTCCTTGAGGATCACGACGATGCCGGCGCCGAGCACGCCGCCCCAGACGTAGCCGGCGCCGCCGACCACGGCGATGAACAGATACTCGATGCCGGCCTGCGCGCCGAACGGCGTTGGGTTGGCGGCGCGCTGGAAATGCGCATAGAGCCAGCCGGACAGGCCGGCCAGCACCGCGGCATAGATGAACACCAACAGCTTGGCGCGGGGCGTCTGCACGCCGAACGCTTCCGCCGCAACATGGCCGCGCCGCAAGGCTCGGATCGCGCGCCCGGTGCGGGAGTCCAAGAGGTTCATGGTCAGCAGCGCGGACAGCAGCACCGCGACCCAGATCGCGTAGTAGATCGCATCCGGGCTCAGCATCTTGAACGAGCCGATCGACAGCGGGGGAATGCCGGAGATGCCGTCGTTGCGGCCGAGGAATTCGAGCTTGCTGAACAGATAGAACAGCCCGATGCCCCAGGCGATGGTGCCGAGCGGCAGATAATGGCCGGATAGCCGTACCGTGACGATGCCGAGCAGCACGGCGGCGATGCCGCTGACCAACAGCGAAGCCGGCAGCGTCAGCCAGGGCGAGACGCCGTAGGCGGTGGTCAGCACCGCCGTGGTGTAGGCGCCGAAGCCGCAGAATGCGGCCTGGCCGAACGAGGTCAGGCCGCCGACGCCGGTGAGCAGCACGAGGCCCATCGCGACCAGCGCGGCGAGGCCGATATTGTCGAGCAGCACGATCCAGAACGGCGGGATGCCCGGGACAAGCGGAATCACCGCCATCACGAGCGCGAAGATGATGAGGGGAAGGCGCTGCGTCATCGCGCTCAATCCTTCTCTTCTTCGACCTCGGGCGCCGCGAGCGAGCGCAACACGAGCACGGGGAGGATCAGCGTGAACACGATGACTTCCTTGAAATTGCTGGCGTAGAACGACGAGAAGGCCTCGACGATGCCGACCACGATGGCGGCGACCGCGGTCAGGGGATAGCTGACCAGGCCGCCGATGATGGCGGCGATGAAGCCCTTCAGGCCGATCAGGAAACCGGTGTCGTAATAGAGCGTGGTGATCGGCACGATCAGGATGCCGGAGATCGCGCCGATGACGGAGGCGAGCAGGAACGCGATCTGGCCGGACAGCGTGGTGCGGATGCCGACCAGGCGGGCGCCGAGGCGGTTGACCGCGGTGGCGCGCAGCGCCTTGCCGGTCTTGGTGTAGCCGAAGAACAGCCACAGGGCGACGATGAAGCCGATCGTCAGGCCGTAGACCGCAAGGCTCTGCCCGGTGAAGCGCAGCGGGCCGGCGGTTACTGCGGCATTCGACAGCGCAGGCGCGCGCAGGCCTTCGGCGCCGAAGAACACCAGGCCGAGGCCCTGCAGCGCCAGATGGCAGCCGACCGAGGCGATCAGCAGCACCAGCACGGAAGTGTGCGCGATCGGCTGGAACGCGATGCGGTAGAGGAACAGCCCGATCGCCGCCACGATCAGGAGCGCGAGCGCGATGTTGACGGCGATCGGCGTGCCGGGACCGACCAGCGCGTAAATCAGACCGAGCAGTGCGACGGGAAACACGATGTTGAGCGCGACCGAGCGGATCACCAGCCGCGCATGCAGCGCGTTGCGGGCGAAGAACAGGTCGAGGGCGAAGGCGACGAGGCCCATCGCGACCGCAAGCCGTGCGGTGCCGGGCACCTGGCCGGTCGCCAGCATGGCGTAGCTCAGCGCGCCGTAGGTGACGAATTCGCCCTGCGGGATCAGGATCACCCGCGTGACCGCGAACACCAGCACCAGGGCCAGCCCCAGCAGTGCGTAGATCGCGCCATTGGTGATGCCGTCCTGCAGCAGGAACAGCATGATCGTTGTGTTCAAGGCCGAGCGCTCCCCCTCAAGCGTCGGACCGCCTCGACCGGTTGTGCCGGTCAGGTCGGCCGATATCGGCTGTTGAAAGCTGCCGACATTTGATATAGTCCATAACAATTATTAGATATAATCTCAAGGTCCCCGAGTGTCGTGCGGGATTCTTGTAGCGGGATTGCGAGCCTGGAGCGATGACTGTTTCCAAGACCGCCACCGATGCCCTCCGTTCGTCGCGGGCCCTGCGCAGGGAACCGGCCGATTCTGCCGGGGACGACAGCATGCTGCAACTGGGCGAACTGTCCGGATTGCTCGGCTATTCGTTGAAGCGCGCGCAGCTCAGGGTATTCGAGGACTTCCTGCGCTGCGTCGCGCCGCTGCAGCTGACGCCGGCGCAGTTCTCGGTGCTGCTTCTGCTCGACAAGAATCCGGGCCGCAACCAGACCGAGATCGCCAACACGCTCGGCATCCTCAGGCCGAATTTCGTCGCGATGCTCGACGCGCTGGAGAGCCGCGACCTTTGCGCGCGGATGCGCTCCACCAACGACCGCCGTTCCCACATCCTCGTCCTGACCGACAAGGGCCGCGCCGTGCTGGCGCGCGCCAAGAAGCTGGTCGCCAACAAGCACGAGGCGCGGCTGATCGAGGTGCTCGGTCCGGCCAACCACGCCGCGCTGCTGGAGATGCTGGCGAAGCTCGCGCAGGAGTTTTGAGGGGGCGTGACGGCCCGTCCGCTCGAAATGACGCGTTGGGTTGACACATATCCGGCATGCGGCGCCGCCAGTCGGCGAACCATCGCGGTCTAAAGCTTGTAGCCGATGTTCCGCAGCAGATCCTTCCGCCACGCAATGTCGGCGTCGGTTTCGACACCCAGCGGCGAGGCGCCATCCACCACGCCGAGCACGCCGCGCCCGAGCTCCGTCTGCGCGACGATCACCTGTGTTGGATTGGCCGTCGAGCAATAGATGCGGCAGACCTCCGACACTGCGCGCACCGCCGGCAGCACGTTGACGGGAAAGAACCCGTCGCCGAGGAAAATCAGGAAGGTGTGACCGGCGCCGATCGCCAATGCGTTGTCGCGTGCCAGGGCGAGCGAGGCGTCGTCGTTACCGGAGCAGCGCACCAACCGCTTGCCGGAGGCCTCGCAGAAAGCCAACCCGAACCGGATGCGCGGAACCGTGCCCACCAGCGCTTCGTGAAGGTCTTCCACGGTCTTGATGAAATGCGACTGGCCGAAGATGAAGTTGGTCTCATCCGGCTTGACGATGGGCACCACGGTGAGTTCCATGGCTTCGCTCCTGCACGCGAACTCCCCAATCCATGGTAGGCTGTCGGAGGGCGTTTGCAAGCGGCCACAGGCGCTCAAATGTGCCGGCTGTCTGCTTCGGCTCACGCCGACCAGCGTCCGTACTCACGACGGCTCTCAAGGGGGGCCGGAAATCGCCGGGAGGTTGCGCGCCGAAGGGCGGCAATTGTGGTATCCTCCGTCAAGCGCGATGGCCCGTATGTTGCCCGGCCCCTCGCAAATGGCCGCGAAGCGTACCGAGCGTTGCTAACGGATCTGAAGGGAGCGCTTCCGGGGGCTCGAGGAGGATCAACGCCGTGAAGCGGGACTTCGACCTCATCGTCTATGGCGCGACAGGTTACACCGGGGGTCTCATCGCCGAATATCTGGCGACATCCTATCGCGGCGACGATGCTCTGTCCTGGGCAATTGCGGGACGCTCGACCGACAAACTCCAGAAAGTGCGTGCCGACATCGGCGCACCGGACGATTTGCCGTTGGTGAAGGCGGATGCCGCCGAGCCGGCCAGCCTGCGTTCGATGTGCGAGCGCGCGGCCGTGGTCGTCACCACGGTCGGGCCCTATCAGCTTCACGGTCCCGAGCTAGTGGCGGCATGCGCGGCCACCGGCACGGCCTATGTTGATCTTTGCGGCGAACCGGGCTGGATGCGGGGTATGATCGACGCCCATCACGAAGAGGCAAAACGGACCGGCGCGCGCATCGTCTTCTCCTGTGGCTTCGATTCCATCCCGTTCGATCTCGGTGTGCTCACGTTGCAGGAGAAGGCGCGCGAGAAATACGGACGCCCGGCGCGGCGAGTGAAGGCCCGTCTACGCAAGGTGAGGGGTGGCATGTCTGGCGGCACCGCGGCGAGCGCTCAGGCGACGCTGGCCGCCGCGGCGCGCGACCCGGCCCTGATCCGGCTGCTGACCGATCCCTTCGCGTTGACGCCGGGCTTCATTGGGCCGTCTCAGCCGTCGGGCCTCGTCCCCGAATATGACACAAGCATGCACGCGTGGCTCGTGCCGTTCCCGATGGCGCCGATCAACACCAAGAACGTGCACCGCACGAACTTCCTGTTGGGCCATCCCTACGGCAGGGACTTCGTTTATGACGAGATGATGGTGGCGCCGGGACTTGGGGACATCGCGAGCGTGACGACGGAGACGTTCGCCACGGTGGTGTCCTTGTTCGGGACCGGCGGTCTCAAACGCGGCGCAGGCCCGACCCGGGAAGCGCGCGAGAGGGGCTTCTACGACATCTTCTTTCTGGGCGAGGTGCCCGATGGCGGACGGGTCGAAGCCGTTGTCACCGGCGACCGCGATCCGGGCTATGGCTCGACCAGCAAGATGATCACCGAAAGCGCTCTCTGCGTCGTGCGCGATGTGCAGGGCGAGGGCGGCATCTGGACGCCGGGCGCGCTGATGGGGCCGGCCTTGCGCAAGCGTCTAAAGGAGCGCGCCGGCCTCACTTTCAGTGCGCGTTGAGGTCACGCAGTCGGCAGGTATAGCGGTCCGTTCGGCTAAAAAAGCGACTAGAGGGCGACCATACGATCTTCCGCTACGATACTTGACCTTGGCTCCGACTCTTCTGCTTGCAAGGAAGGCAGCCCTAATCCAGGGCCAAGCAATTGACGGCAGCGAAGCAGCGCCGCAAATCCGGACAGTGCGTCGAGACCGGTCCGGAGCAGCATCGGTAACTCGCTCGGCTGTTTCATTGTCGCACGGAGCAGCGCGGCGAGATCGATCGTCCCGTTTGCACGCACTGCGGACAGGGCGGCGGCAGGAAGCTGCCGACCGGCCGGATCCATGATCACGCGGACGGCAGCCATAGGGAGGCCGCGCGCTGCAGCGACACTCGCCGCCACATGGGATTCGTTATCGACCGCCAGCGCGCCTGTACTCATATGCAGCGAGCGCTTCGCTTCTGGATGCATGGCGACCGTGGTCACTCCAGCAATAGGGCCATAAATCGAACCGGGGATGAGTCGAAGCAAGGCTTGCGACCAGTCCCGATCAGTGAAGAGCTGAATCGTTTCCGAAACGATCGTCGATGCTACGACGCATGCGCCTGCCGGGAGGTCGGGCGAAAGGCCGCCCGCGACGCCAAAGCTGATAAGACCGCAGCAATCCTCAGCAACTGCCGACGCGAGAGACTCCGCGAGCGTGCTGCCATCGCCACTGCAGATCGCCTGCGTATGCAGGTCTGCAGCGATCCGCGCCTCAAATGCAAGTCCCGTGACTCCAATCACCGCTGCCATGAGTCCGCTCCCCGGATGCCGCGCTGGACGGCGGGTGTCCGCGCATGCGGGTCGTATCAGGAGTGTTCTGCTCCAACGCCAAATCGCAAATGACTAACGAGTTAGTTTCTGACGGATATGTTAGCTGCATTGTTTTGGCGCCGTGATAAATGCTGCCCTAGGGCCGGGATCCGTGGCGAGCGTGATATCGTGCCGGAAGCTGCAACAGCGCACTTGACGAGCCAAATCGGCGACCTCACCGGACGCGAGCCGATGCAATGTCCGCCGCGTCTCCAAGTCATCGTGCGGAATGATTTGGAGCATTGTCCGCGCTGGCAGTTCGCCTTCGCGAGCGAGCGCAAGGATCATCGATACTATGAGTTGGTCGAGGATACCCTTCATCCCGAGTTCGACTACCGGTATTTCCTCATCAAAGATGCGGTTGACCAGGTTTGTGCTGTACAGCCATTCTTCCTAATGGACCTGGATTTGCTGGCCGGTGCGAGCCCGCGGTTTGGCGTGCTCATCGACGCCATTCGCCGGGTGTGGCCAGGTTTGATGCGCGCCCGTGCGCTCATGGTGGGGTGCGTTGCCGGGGAAGGTCATCTTGACGGGGACGAGGCCTGCCATCGAGGCTGCGCGGAACTGCTGGCCTCTACGATTGCAATACATGCTGGCAGGCTCGGGGCGCGGCTGATCGTGCTCAAGGAGTTTCCGGCGCGATACCGACCAATCCTCGACTGCCTGATCGCTCACGGCTTCACCCGCATCCCCAGCCTGCCCATGACCAGGCTTTGCATCGATTACGCCAATTTCGATGACTATATGAATCATGCGCTTAACAGCGCAACCCGTAAGAAACTTCGCAAGAAGTTTGAGGCGACAGCGCGGGCCTCTCCATCCGTCGAGATGAACGTCGTCAACGACGCGACGCCGGTGATCGCGCAGATCTATCCATTGTATTTCCAAGTCTATCAGCGTTCGAAACTGCACTTCGAGAAGCTGACGGAACAATACTTCTGCGACTTGGGGCGGCGGATGGGGGACAAGGTCCGCTTCTTCCTCTGGCGTCAGAACGAGCGGGTCGTCGCGTTTGCCGCATGCATGGTACATGGTGACGCGATCTATGCGGAGTACATAGGTCTCGACTACGATGTCGCCTTAGACCTGCACCTCTATCATTATGTGTTTCGCGACATGGTGAGCTGGGCAATCGCCAACGGGTACAAATGGTTTCGCAGCAGCGGGCTGAACTATGATCCAAAGCTGCACCTGAGGCACTTGCTTGATCCGATCGACTTATACGTTCGGCACACCTCCGCGCCAATCAACTCAGTGTTGAAGCGCATTTTGCCGGTGCTCGAGCCGACGCGATATGACGAGACGCTTGCGAAGTTTCGTAACTATCAGGAGCTTTGGGCGCAGCCCGAGACTGGCCTTGGGTCCGCCGAGGATACGGCCTAATCCACCAAAATCACCCGCACGTCATTGACGTTGGTCAGCGTCGGTCCGGTCAGCAACAAATCCCCGGTCTGGGCGAAGAACCCCGTCGCATCGTTGTTCTCGAGATAGGCCTTCGGATCGAGGCCGATCGATTTCATCTTCGCGAATGTCGCCTGGTCGATCACGGCGCCGGCCGGGTCGGTCGCGCTGCCAGCGCCGCCGTCGGCGCCGTCGGTATCGGCGGCCAGTGCCGCGACGTCGGGCGTATCCTTCAGCAGGCCGGCCAGCGCCAGCGCGTATTCCTGGTTGGGGCCGCCGCGGCCATTGCCGCGCACCGTCACCGTCAGCTCGCCGCCGGAGATGATCGCAACGCGCTTGCCTTCGCTGCGCGCCTTCAGCGCCAGCCGCGCATGCTCGGCCGCGATCTCGCGGGCCTCGCCTTCGAGATCGGCGCCGAGCGCGATGGTCTCGTAGCCGGCCTGCTGCGCGACCTTTACGGCGGCGTCGATCGAGGCCTTCGGCTTTGCCAGCAGTTCGAATGCCGCCCGCGCGAAGGCGGCATCGCCGGGCTTGCAGCTTTCGTTCGCGGGATCGTCGAGCGCGCGGCGGACCGCGTCGTCGATGGAGAGATTGTATTTGGCGACCAGTGCGCGGGCGTCCGCCAGCGTGGTCGGATCCGGCACCGTCGGCCCGGAGGCGATCGCGGAGGGATCGTCATGCGGCACGTCCGATATCGCCAGCGTGACGATCTCGGCCGCGTGCTGGCCGGCGCGCGCCAGCCGTCCGCCCTTGATGCGCGAGAGATGCTTGCGCACGGTATTCATCTCGCCGATCGGCGCGCCGGAGCGCAGCAGCGCACGGTTGACCTGCTGCTTCTGCGCGAAGCTCACGCCCTCGACCGGCGCGATCCAGTTCGCCGAACCGCCGCCGGTCAGCAGCACCAGCAGGAGATCGTCCGGGGTCGCGGTCGCGGCGAGCCGCAGCGTGTCGTCCGCCGCCTTGAGCCCGGCCTCGTCGGGCACCGGGTGACCGGCCTCGACGACCTTGATGCGGCGGGTCGGCACGCCATGGCCGTGGCGGGTGGTGGCGATGCCGACCAGCCGCGACGGATCGAGCTCGAGCGCGTCGAGATAATGCCGCTCGGCCGCCGCGGCCATCGCCGCGGCGCCCTTGCCTGCGCAGAGACAGATCACCCGTCCCTTCGGCACCGGCCGCAGCCGCGACGCCAGCACGACGTCGGGATGCGCAGCCGCCACAGCGGCATCGAAGATCGAACGCAGGAGAGGACGACGGTCGGTCATGGTTGTGCCTTATGTAACGCGGTCAGTGTCCGCCGACTTCGCCGCTGATGACGTCGCCGAACAATTGCCAGCGCTCGCCCTTGAACTGCATCAGCTGGAGCTGTTCGATCGGCTGGAAGTCGGCAGGCCCGGTCGACAGCGTCACGCCGGGCAGCAGGCCGCCCTGCGCGAATTGCTTCAGGCTCGCCGCCTGCTTCATCACATTGGCGCGGGTGAGGTCGTCACCGCAGCGGCGCAGCACCTCGACCATCGTGGTCGCCATGTTGTAGCCGGTCATCGCCGAGGCATCGACGCGGTTGGTGTCAGGCATGTATTTGGCGAGCAGTTCGTCGAACGCCTTCATGCCGGCGTCGTCCTTCCATTGCGGATCGCTGGCGTCCTTGGCGTAGGCGGCCGAGATCACGCCCTGCGCATTGTCGAGGCCGGCCGGACGCATCACGGTCGCGGTGGAGGCCGAAACGTTGGAGACGATGGTCACCGGCTTCCAGTTCATCTCGCCGAGCTTCTTGATCGCCTGGGCGCCGAATTTCGGCGTGGTGAAGAAGACGATGACGTCGGGATTTGAGGATTTCAGCCGCACCACATGGGAATCGATCGTCGGCTCGGCGACTTCATAGCTCTCCTTGGCGACGACGCGCGCGGGGTCGCTGGCGAAGCCGTCTTCCAGGCCCTTGAGGTAGTCCTTGCCCATGTCGTCGTTCTGGTAGAGCACCGCGACCTTGGTGGCGGGCTTCTCCTTGAGCAGATATTTCGCGTAGATCCGCGACTCGCTCTGATAGCTGGGCAGCCAGCCCATGGTCCATGGGAAGGCCTTCGGATCGTTCCACTTGGTCGCGCCGGTGGCGACGAACAGCTGCGGCACCTTCTTGGCGTTGAGATATTTCTGGATCGCGGTGTTGGAGGCGGTGCCGAGCGTGCCGAACAGGAACAGCACCTCGTCGCTCTCGACCAGCTTGCGGGCCTGCTCGACGGCCTTCGGCGGCGAGTAGGCGTCGTCATAGGAGACGAAAGTGATCTTGCGCCCGTTGATGCCGCCGTCGTCGTTGACCTTCTTGAACACCGCGGCCATCGCCTTGCCGACCACGCCATAGGCAGACGCCGGGCCGCTATAGGGCACGATGTTGCCGATCTTGATCTCGGTGTCGCTCGCACCGGTGTCGTATTTCTTCTGCGCCCATGCGGCATTGCCGGACGCGGCGGCGACGGCGAGGCCGAGCAGGGCGGTTGCGACACGGTGTCGGATCGGCATCGGCATTTCCCGAAATCTCCTTGTTGTTGCCGCCGCGCAAGGGCGCCGGTTTCTTGTCGGGGTTCTTGCCGGTTTACCTAGCGTATTGCCGGGCAAAGTGTAAGCAGGCATTGCCTCTGCCGGCCTGCGAGCGGGCCATGGCTTTAAATTCCGGTTTCTGACGCGTTTTCTTCGCACGAACCGCTACCCGCTTCGCCCGGAAACGCGCCAACAAAAAGCCCCCTGCGACGGTATCGCAGGGGGCCATTCCTGGTCGGAGGGCGGCGGGAAATCAGCCGCCGACATCGGCGCTGATGACCTCGCCGAACAGTTCCCATTTCTCGCCCTTGAACTTCATCAGCTGCAGCTGGCTGATCGGCGCGAAATCGTTCGCCGCGGTGTTGATCTTGACGCCAGGCAGCAGCACCTCGGTGCGGAAGTCCTTCAGGCTTGCGGCCTGCTTCATGATGTTCTCGCGGGTGAGGTTGTCGCCGCACTGCTTCAGCACCTGGACCAGCGTCTGCGCCACGCCGAAGCCGACCACGGTGCCGCCGTCGAGCTTGTCGCCTTCGGGGAAGTCCTTGGCCATGAAGGCGTAGAACTCCTTCATGCCGGGGTCATTGTCCCATTGCTTGTCGGAGGCGTCCTTCAGGTAGGCGGCGGAGATGATGTCCTGCGCGTTCTCGAAGCCGGCCGGCTTGATCACGCTGCCGACCGAGGCCGACACGTTGTTGAGGAAGTGGGTCGGCTTCCAGCCGATCTCGGCGACCTTCTTGATCGCCTGGGCCGCGAATTTCGGCGTCGCGATGTCGATGAAGACGTCGGCGTTGCTCGCCTTCAGCTTGACGATGTTGCTGTCGATGGTCGGCTGGGAGGTCTCGAAGCTTTCTTCTGCAACGATCATGCTGGCGGCCTTCTGGCCAAGCCCGTCCTTCAGGCCCTTCAGGTAGTCCTTGCCGTAATCGTCATTCTGGTAGAGCACCGCGATCTTGGCATTCGGCATGTTCTTCAGGATGTACTTGGCGTAGATCTGGGTCTCGCTCTGGTAGTTGGGCTGCCAGCCCATGGTCCAGGGAAAGTCCTTCGGGTCGTTCCACTTGGTGGCGCCGGTGGCGACGAACAGCTGCGGCACCTTCTTGGAGTTCATGTATTTCTGGATCGCCGAGTTCGACGGCGTGCCGAGCGAGTTGAAGATCAGCAGCACCTCGTCGCTCTCGACCAGCTTGCGGGCCTGTTCCACGGCCTTCGGCGGCGAGTAGGCGTCGTCGTAGGAGATGAAGTTGATCTTGCGGCCATTGATGCCGCCGGCGTCGTTGACCTTCTTGAAATAGGCGGCCTCGGTGCGGCCGATGACGCCATAGGCGGACGCCGGGCCGCTGTAGGGCATGATGTTGCCGATCTTGATCTCGGTATCGCTGGCGCCGGTGTCGTATTTCTTCTGGGCAAGCGCAGCGCTGCCGGATGTCGCGACGAGCGCGAGCGCGGCCCCGAGGACCGCAAGTTTTTTGGTAGCGGACATCTATGTCTCTCTCCCTGTTTGTCATGTGTCTCGGCCCTCTTGCTTGGAGAGCTCTTTGTTTGGCTGCAGTGATTATCATTTTAGGCGGTTCGTCTCAATGAGAAGCCCCTGCGGCAAACGCCGCAGGGGCGGTATCTTTGGTCGACCTTCCCGGCCTAACCGCCGACGTCGGCGCTCAAGACTTCGCCAAAGCGCTCCCAGGTCTCGCCCTTGAAGCGGATCAATTGCAGTTGCGAAAGCGGCGCGAAATCGGTCGCCGAGGTGTTGACCTTGACGCCGGGCAGCAGGCCGCCGGGCTCGTAATCGCGAATGCTGGCCGCCTGCTTCATGATGTTCTCGCGGGTCAGATTGTCACCGCAGGCCTTGAGCACGTGGACCAGGCCCTGCGAGACGATATAGGCGTACATCACGGAGGCATCGGCCCGGTTCGCTTCCGGATAGTACTTATCGAGGAATTCGTTCCAGGCGATCATCGCCTTGTCGGTCTTCCACTGCGCGTCGGTCGGATCCTTGAAATATTGCGACGAGACGATGTCCTGGGCGTTCTCGAAGCCCGCGGGCTTGATCACGCTGCCGATCGATCCGGAGACGTTGTTGAGGAAGTGCAGCGGCTTCCAGCCGAGCTCGGCATTCTTCTTGATCGCCTGCGCGGCGAACTTCGGCGTCGTGATGTTGAAGAATACGTCGGCGCCGGAGGCCTTGAGCCTGACGATGTGGGAGTCGATGGTCGGCTCCGTCACCTCATAGCTGTCCTCGGCGACGATCATCGACGCGGCCTTGGCGCCGAGCCCGTCCTTGAATCCCTTCAGATAGTCCTTGCCGTAGTCGTCGTTCTGGTAGAGCACCGCGATTTTGGCATCCGGCTTGTTCTTCAGGATGTACTTCGCATAGATGATGGACTCGCTCTGGTAGTTGGGCTGCCAGCCCATCGTCCAGGGGAAATTCTGCGGGTCGTTCCACTTGGTGGCGCCGGTGGCGACGAACAGTTGCGGCACCTTCTTCTGGTTCATGTATTTTTGGATCGCCGAGTTCGGTGGCGTGCCGAGCGAATTGAAGATCAGCAGTACCTCGTCGCTCTCGACCAGCTTGCGCGCCTGCTCGACCGTCTTCGGCGGAGTGTAGGCGTCGTCGTAGCTGATGAAGGTGATCTTGCGGCCGTTGATGCCGCCCTCGGCGTTGATCTTGCGGAAATAGGCCTCCTCGGTCTTGCCGATCACGCCATAGGCTGAGGCCGCTCCGCTATAGGGCATGATGTTGCCGATCTTGATCTCGGTATCGGAGGCGCCGGTGTCGTATTTCTTCTGGGCAAGCGCCGCGCTGCCGGATGCGGCGACGAGCGCAAGCGCAGCAGCAAATGCCGTCAATTGTCGTATTGCAGACATGCCGTTTCTCTCCCTGATTGCCGATGATGTGTCGCGGCCCCCTGTTTCGAGGGCTCATTATTGGTCGTAAAAAACTATCATCTTACCTGGGGTGTCTCAATGAAAAGCCCCTGCGGCGTTGCCGCAGGGGCTGCGTCTTTAGTCGACCACCCTCAAGGCGGGCCGCTGCTCAAAAATCCGCCAACGCGTTCGCGTGTGCGTGGAGCCAACCGCAGAGATTGCGGACGAGTAAAGCGACGCCGTTGAGTTGAGCGCGCGGATCGAACAGACCGACGTGTCGATCAGTTGCTCAGATTGCTCGAAATGATGTCCCCGAACAGCTCCCACTTTTCGCCCTTGAACCGCATCAGGCGCAGTTGCTTGATCGGTGCGAAATCGGTGGCCGAGGTGTTGATGCTGATGCCCGGCAGCAGCGTGCCGGGGACGAAATCCTTCAGGCTTGCGGCCTGCTTCATGACATTGGCGCGGGTGAGGTCGTCACCGCACATCTCCAGCACCTTCACCATGGTCTGTGCGGCGGCGTAGCCGAACGAGGTGGCGCCGTCGAGCTTGTTGGCGTCGGGATAATTCTTCTTGAGGAAGGCGAGGAATTTCTCCATGCCGGGATCCTTGTCCCACTGCGGATCGGCGCCGTCCTTGAGATAGGATGCCGATAGGATACCCTGCGAATTCTCGAAGCCCGCCGGCTGCATCACGCCGCCGACCGACGCCGAGACATTGGCGACGATCTGCAACGGCGTCCACGCGATCTCGGCGGCCTTCTTGATCGCCTGTGCCGCGAATTTCGGCGTCGTGATGCTGACGAAGGTGTCGGCACCGGTGGCCTTCAGCTTGACGATGTGGCTGTCGATCGTGGGCTCGGATGTCTCGTAGGCCTCCTCGGCGACGATCATCGATGCCTTGTCGCCGAAGGCGTCCTTCAAGCCCTTGAGGTAGTCCTTGCCGAAATCGTCGTTCTGGTAGAGCACGGCGACCTTGGCGTCGGGCTTGTGCTTCATGATGTATTTTGCGTAGACCCGCGCCTCGTCCTGGTAAGACGGCTGCCAGCCCATGGTCCACGGATAATCTTTCGGGTCGTTCCACTTCGAGGCACCGGAGGCGATGAACAGCTGCGGCACCTGCTTCTCGTTCATGTATTTCCGGATCGCCGCATTGGTCGCGGTCCCGACCGAGCCGAACAGCAGCAGCACTTCGTCGTTCTCGACCAGCTTGCGCGCTTGCTCCACCGTCTTGGGCGGCGAGTAGCCATCATCGTAGGAGATGAACTTGATCTTGCGGCCGTGGATGCCGCCGGCATCGTTGATCATCCTGAAGTAGGCGGTCTCGGTCTTGCCGATCGTGCCATAGGCCGAGGCGGGGCCGCTGTAGGGCATGGTGTTGCCGATCTTGATCTCGGTGTCGCTGGCCCCGGTGTCGTATTTCTTCTGCGCCAGCGCGACATTGCAGCTCGTCAGGATCAGAGCGAATGCGGACAACAGCGCCGTCAGGGACGGACGTGCGGCAGTCATGGTTTCCCCACCTCGGGTTCTTTGTTTGGAGTATTCAATACCATCGGCGCGGGGCGTCAACAAAAAGCCCCCGCGACGGATATCGCGGAGGCTGTTGTTTTATTCCCGCAGTGCAACGTCACTCGGAGGGGACGTCGCCGGAAATGATCTCACCGAACAGTTCCCACTTCTGGCCCTTGAAGCGCTGCATCTGCAGCTGGGCGATCGGGGCGAAGTCGGTGGCCGAGGTATTGATCTTGACGCCGGGCAGCAGGGTGTCGGGCGTAAAGTCCTTCAGGCTCGCCGCCTGCTTCATGACGTTGGCGCGGGTGAGATCGTCGCCGCACATTTCGAGCACCTTGGCGAGCGTCTGTGCGGCGCCATAGCCGTACACATAGCCGCCGTCGGTCTTGTCGGCGCCCGGCATGTACTTGTCGAGAAACTCGGCCCACTTCTTCATGCCGGGGTCGTTGTTCCACTGCGTGTCGGCACCGTCCTTGGCGTAGGCCGCCGACAGCACGCCCTGCGCGTTGTCGAAGCCGGCCGGCTGCATCACGCTGCCGACCGAGGCCGACACGTTGGTGATGATCTGCAGCGGCTTCCAGCCGAGCTCGGCGGTCTTCTTGATGGTCTGCGCGCCGAACTTCGGCGTGGTGTAGATCAGCAGCACGTCGGGATTGGCGGCCTTGATCTTGACGATGTGGCCGTCGATCGACGGCTCCGAAATCTCGTAGCTCTCCTCCATGATGATGCTGGAGGCCGCCTTGGCGCCAAAGCCGTCCTTGGTGCCCTTGAGGTAGTCTTTGCCGAAATCGTCGTTCTGATAGAGGATCGCGATCTTGGCGTCGGGCTTCTCCTTCATCAGCCACTTGGCGTAGATCTGCGCTTCGCTCTGGTAGCTCGGCTGCCAGCCCATGGTCCACGGGAAGTTCTTCGGGTCGTTCCACTTGGTGGCGCCGGTCGCGACGAACAGCTGCGGGATCTTCTTGGAATTCAGGTATTTCTGGATCGCGGTGTTGGACGGGGTGCCGAGCGGGTTGAAGACGAGCAATACCTCGTCGCTCTCGACCAGCTTGCGCACCTGTTCGACCGCCTTCGGCGGCGAATAGGCGTCGTCATAGCTGACGAAATTGACCTTGCGGCCGTTGATGCCGCCGCGATCGTTGATCATCTTGAAGTAGGCTTCTTCGGTCTTGCCGATCACGCCGTAGGCGGAGGCTGGTCCCGAATAGGGGATGATGTTGCCGACCTTGATCTCGGTATCGCTTGCGCCGGTGTCGTATTTCTTTTGGGCGAATGCGGCAGTGGACGTCGCGGCAACAGCGACGATCGCCGCGGAAATCGCGGCGATCCGAACGGTAGAAAGCATAATATCTCCTAGTTTGCTTCTATAGGCTGTCAGTTTTTCTTGAACTTTGCGGCCAGTTGCTGGGCAACGATCGCGACCTGCCTGGCGCCGTGCGGCACGAGGAAGATGACGAGGAACAGCAGCACGCCGAACACCGCGCCCGACAGGCCCTTCGAAATACCCTCGGCGATGTTGGGCACGAAGATGATGAAGGCGGAGCCTACGATCGAGCCGGGCAGCCAGCCGACGCCGCCGACCACCATGCCGAGGAACAGCGAGATCGCGAGCTGGATGGTGTAGCCGTCGGGTGCCACGAACTGCACCGCGATGGCGCCGAGACCGCCGGCAACGCCGGTGATGCCGGCCGAGACGCCGAACGCCAGCGTCTTGTACAGCGCGACGTCGACGCCCATCGCGGAAGCCGCGATCTCGTTGTCGCGGATCGCCATGAAGGCGCGGCCGGAGCGCGAGCGCAGCAGGTTCACCGAAGCGATATAGATCGCGATCGTGACCACCAGCGTGAAGTAATACAGCCACATGTCCTGCCCCATCGGCAGGCCGAACGGCGCATCCGGCTTGGTGACCACGAGGCCCTGCACGCCGCCGGTCCAGTGCTCGAAATAGCCCAGCTTCAGAAGCTGCGGCATCGCGGTGGCTAGCGCAAAGGTCGCGAGCGCCAGATAGACGCCGGAAAGCCGCAGCGCCGGCTGGCCGAACAGGAAGCCGAAGCCGAAGCAGACGATGCCGGCGATCGGCAGCGTGAGGGCATAGTTCATGCCCGCATGCTCCATCATTATCGCCGAGGTGTAGGCGCCGACGGCGTAGAATGCGCTCTGGCCGAGCGAGAACTGGCCGGAGCCACCGGTCAGGATGTTGAGCGCCAGCACCGCGAGGCCGTAGATCAGAAGCATCGTCATCTGGAAGATGATGAAGTTCTTGACGAACAGCGGGATCAGGATCAGCGCGGCGAGCACGACGAGCGAGGTGCCGTAGCCCAGCGTCATGGCGCGCTTGGGAACGGCCTCGACGGCCTGGCCTTCGGTGACGACTTCGACTTCTTCAGCGGCGCTCATGATCAAACTCGCTTCACGATGGCGCGGCCGAACAGGCCTGCCGGTTTCACGACCAGGACGACGATGATCAGCGCAAGCGCGATCGGAAGTTTCAGTTCATTGCCGACGCCGGGGATGTAGGTGCCGACGAGGTTCTCGAAGACGCCGACCAGGAAGCCGCCCATGACGGCGCCGAACGGGCTCGACAGGCCGCCGAGCACGGCTGCGGCAAATCCATAGATCAGCACGCCGAGCATCATGTTAGGCTCGAGGAACACCACAGGTGCGATCATCATGCCGGCGATCGAGCCGATCGAGGCGGCCATGCCCCAGCCCAGCGCGATCATCCACGAGGTGTTGATGCCGACCAGCCGGGCCGATTCCGGCAGCGATGCGGCGGCGCGCATCGCAAGACCGACCCGGGTGAAGCGGAAGAAGAAGAACAGCAGGAGCAGCATCAACAGCGTGATGCCGATCATGCCGGCCTGATGGGTCGAGATCAGCTGGCTGCCGAGGAACGGTGAGGAACCGAACGGCGTCGGATACTGCTTGATGGTGAAGTCCCAGATCAGGCCGGCGACCGAGTTGATGATCGCGTAGAGCGCGATGAAGCCGGCGACGTTGGTCAGGATCGGCGCCTTCGCCAGCGGCTTGAACAGCAACCGCTCGATGACGATGCCGGCGGCAAACGAAAAGGCGACGGTGAGCACGAAGGCGCCCCAATATGGCACGCCCCATTGCATCAGCTGCCAGGACACGAAGGTCGAGAACATCGCCATTTCGCCCTGGGCGAAATTCAGATGGTCGATGGCCTGGTAGATCATGACCACCGCGAGCGCCATGCAAGCATAGATCGCGCCGGTGGCGATGCCGGCCAGGACCTGGTTGGCAAAAAGCTCCATTGTGCCAGCTCCCTCAGTAGCCGAGATAGGATTTGCGGACGTCTTCGTTGTTCGCGATGTCCTTGGCATTGCCCGACATCACGATCCGTCCGGTTTCGATCACGTAGGCCTGGTCGGCGAGCTCGAGCGCGAGCTGCGCATTCTGCTCGACCACCAGGATGGTCACCTTTTCCTCGCGATTGATCTTGCCGAGGATGCGGAACAGGTCGCGTACGATCAGCGGCGCGAGGCCGAACGACGGCTCGTCGAGCAGCATCAGGCGCGGCCGCAGCATCAGCGCGCGCGCCACCGCGAGCATCTGCTGCTCGCCGCCGGACAGCGTGCCGGCCTGCTGGGTGTAGCGCTGCTTCAGCACCGGGAAATGCTCGTACATCCGTTCGATGTCGGCGCCGATCGCCTTCTTGTCCGGGCGGCTGATGGCGCCGAGCTGCAGGTTTTCCTCCACCGTCATGTTGGTGAAGGTGCCGCGGCCCTGCGGCACATGGGCGATGCCGAGGCGGACCACGTTTTCGGTCGAGCGCGTGCCGATCGGCTTGCCCTCGAACTCGATCGCGCCGGTGGAGCGCACCATGTTGCAGATCGCCCGCAGTGTGGTGGTCTTGCCGGCGCCGTTGGCGCCGAGCAGGGTGGTCAGCGAGCCCTCGTTGAGCGAAAAGGAGAGGCCGTGCAGGGCCTGGACCTGGCCGTAATAGGCGCGCAGGTCCTTGACGTTGAGCATCGTGGTCATTGGTCCTTGCTCCCCAGATAGGCCTTGATGACATCAGGGTCGGCCTGGACCTGGGCCGGCGTGCCTTCGGCAAGCTTGCGGCCGAAATTGAGCGCGACGACGTGGTCGGCGATCGACATCACGAGACCCATGTGATGCTCGACCAGCAGCACGGTGATCTTGCGGTCGTCGCGGATTTTGCGGATCAGGTCGCCGAGCACGTAGACTTCCTCGTGATTGAGGCCGCCGGCCGGCTCGTCGAGCAGCAGGATCTTCGGATCCGCGGCCAGGGCGCGCGCCAGTTCGACGCGCTTCTGGGTGCCGAACGGAAGTCCCGAGACCAGGGTGTGGGCGACGTCCTCGAGATCGAGATAGCCGAGGATGTCGTGCACCTTCTTGTTCATGTCGGTCTCGCCGCGGCGGACCCAGGCGAGGCGCAGCGAGTCGCTGACGATGTCGCTCGAGGTGCGCGCATGCGCGCCGACGCGCACATTGTCGATCACGGACAGGTTGGGGAACAGCGCGACGTTCTGGAAGGTGCGGCCGATGCCGATCTCGGCGATCCGGTGCGGCGGGCGCGACAGGATGCTCTTGCCTTCCATCAGGATGTCGCCGGACGACGGCTGATAGAGCCGCGACAGACAATTGAACAGCGTCGTCTTGCCGGCGCCGTTCGGCCCGATCAGCCCGAGGATCTGTCCATGGCGCATGTCGAACGACACGCCGTTCAATGCGATGATGCCGCCGAACACGACGCTGACGTCGCGAACCGCGAGCAGGGGATCATTCCCCTGCGCGAGCTGTGCCTGCGTCATCTCGTCTCGCCCGCCGTCTTCGAGCGGTGCGAGCGGCCCTGCGATGCGTTTCGCTGGACGTGATGGAGGCTATCTGATCCCCTCGGCCAAACGTGCAACTTTCCCTCCTACTCTGGTCTTTTTGCGTTCTTCTTTTTTGGATTGCGGCGCCATTCCACCGAGCGCCTGCTCGATGTTCCTTACCATCGCGACAAGACGAGGTCCAATGTCGTTGAGCAATCTGTCTTCCGTGAAGCGGAATGCCGGCGCGCCGCAATTGAAGGCGTAAGGACCGGTTCCGTCGTTCAATCTCAATGCAACGCCGACTGCGGCGACGTCGTTCTGCCAGTCGCCTGCGGACATCGTGAAGCCGTGCTTCGCGACCGTCTCGCCGGAGCGCTCGATGCCGTCGCGCATCTTGGCCCAGCGGCTGCCGTAGTGATCCCGCAGCTCACGCAGTAAAGCCGCGCGCTCGTCGGGCGGCAATGCCCAAATATAGGCACGTCCCATCGCGGTGGTTGCGATCGGTACCCGCGAGCCGACGTCGAGTTGCACGCCGAGCGCCAGGCCGTTCCGGCTCTGGCCGAAATAAATCATGCTGTGGCGGTCGCGGCCGCCGACGGCGACCGCGCCGCCGGTCGCGCGCATCACTTCTTCTCGATAGGGCTCGGACAAATGCCGAACGCCGAGATTGGCGAGCGCGGCGTAGCCGAGTGCCATCGCCGACGGCGCGAGCTGGTACTTCTCGAACTTCGGTACAGGTGTAAGGTATCCCAGCTTGGTGAGCGTGTAGGTCAGCCGGGAAATGGTTGGCTTCGGTAACTTGGTGCGGGCCGCAATCTCCTGGTTGCCGAGCAGCCCGTCATTGGGTTGGAATGCGCGCAGGACGTCCAGTCCGCGGGAAAGCGCGACGACGAAATTGCGATCGGTCGCGGCTTTCTTGCTAGCGCGCTTCATCCCTATCCTTGCCCTGCCCTTGTCATGCTCGTTGACAAGGCACGTGCTTCAAAATAACCCTCCATGTCAAGATGTGGAATTAAATTTCGCAGTGCGAAATTGGTCTAATCGTAGCGGCTCAACGCAAGTCGTGCAGCTACTCAACACAAGTCCAAGAACAAGCATCCAGGGAGAGTCCCGGTGAGTGAAGTCGTCAAGCTCGAACGTCATGACAATATTGCCGTCGTCACGGTTAACAGTCCGCCTGTGAATGCGCTGAGCGCCGCGGTGCGCGGCGGCATCTTCGAGTGCATCAAGAGCGCGATCGATGATGCGCAGGTCCAGGGCATCGTGCTGACCTGCGCCGGCCGTACCTTCATCGCCGGCGCCGACATCACGGAATTCGGTAAGCCGCCGAAGCCGCCCGGGCTCGCCGAAGTGCTGAGCCTGATGGAGAGCTCGCCGAAGCCGATCGTTGCCGCGATCCACGGCACCGCGCTCGGCGGCGGCCTCGAGGTCGCGCTGGCCTGCCACTACCGTGTCGCCACCAAGGACGCCAGGCTCGGTCTGCCCGAGGTGAAGCTCGGCCTGCTGCCGGGCGCCGGCGGCACCCAGCGCCTGCCGCGCGCGGTCGGTCCCGAGCTCGCGGTCAAGATGATCGTCGGCGGCGATCCGATCGGCGCGGACGCGGCGCTGAAGGCCGGCCTGATCGAGGAGATCGTCGAGGGTCCGGCCTCGGGCGGTGAGGCGTTTGCGCGCAAGGTGGTCGCCGAGAAGCGTCCGCTGCGCAAGCTGCGCGACGACGACAGCAAGCTCGCCGCGGCCAAGGCCGATCGTTCGATCTTCACCAATGCGGTCGCTGCGCTGACCAAGAAGTCGCGCGGCCTCGAGGCGCCGTTCGCCGCTGCCGACGCCGTCGGCGCCGCGATCGACCTGCCGTTCGACGAGGGCCTGAAGAAGGAGCGCGAGGGCTTCCTCAAGCTGATGAACGGCGACCAGTCCAAGGCACAGCGCTACGCCTTCTTCGCCGAGCGCGAGGCCGCCAAGATCTCCGGTGTCCCCGAGGGCACCAAGGGCCGCAACGTGGCGCGCGTCGCCATCCTCGGCGCCGGCACCATGGGCGGCGGCATCGCGATGTCGTTCGCCAATGCCGGCATCCCGGTCACCCTGATCGAGACCGGCGAGGAGCAGCTCAAGCGCGGCATGGGCATCATGCAGAAGAACTACGAGGCGACCGCCGCGCGCGGCGGCATCCCGGCGGACGCGCCCGCCAAGCGCATGGCGCTGATCAACGGTGTCGTCGGCATCGAGAACATCGGCGACGCCGATCTCGTGATCGAGGCGGTGTTCGAGACCATGGCGGTCAAGAAGGAAGTGTTCGGCAAGCTCGACCAGTACGCCAAGCCGGGCGCGGTGCTGGCCTCCAACACCTCCTATCTCAACATCGACGAGATCGCGAAGTCGACCAAGCGTCCGCAGGACGTGCTCGGCATGCACTTCTTCTCGCCGGCCAACGTCATGAAGCTGTGCGAGATCGTGCGCGCCGACAAGACTGCGCCGGACGCGCTGGTCACCGCCGTCTCGATCGCCCGCAAGATCGCCAAGGTGCCGGCAGTGGTCGGGGTCTGCGACGGCTTCGTCGGCAACCGCATGCTGGCGCAGCGCGGCAAGCAGTCCGAGAAGCTGCTGTTCGAAGGCGCCCTGCCGCAGCAGGTCGACGCCGTGGTGACCAAGTTCGGCATGCCGATGGGCCCGTTCGCGATGGGCGATCTCGCCGGTCTCGATATCGGCTGGCGCTCGCGCAAGGACCGCGGCATCAAGTCGGAGATCGCCGACGCGCTCTGCGAAGCCGGCCGCTTCGGCCAGAAGACCGGCAAGGGCTACTACAAGTACGAGCAGGGCTCGCGCGCGGCGCTGCCGGATCCCGAGGTCGAGAAGCTGATCGACGAGACGCTGGCGCGCCTCGGCCGCAAGAAGCGCGTCGTCAGCGACGACGAGATCCTCGAGCGCATGATGTACCCGATGATCAACGAAGGCGCGAAGATCCTCGCCGAGGGCATCGCGGCGCGTCCGTCGGATATCGACGTGGTCTGGCTCTATGGCTATGGCTGGCCGATCTATCGCGGCGGTCCGATGTTCTGGGCCGACACCGTCGGCCTCAAGCACATCGCCGATCGTCTGGCCTTCTACGCCAAGGAGACCAACGATCCCTCGCTCGAGCCGGCACCGCTGCTCAAGAAGCTCGCCGACGAGGGCAAGACCTTCGCCTCGCTCGCCGCGCCGTCGAAGGCGGCGTGATTGGCCGACTGTAACCACGTGTCATTCCGGGATGCGCCGTAAGGCGCAGACCCGGAATCTCGAGATTCCCCGATGCGCAAATTGCGCATCTTAGGTTCACGCTGCGCGTGCCCCGGAATGACAGTTTCCAGAGTCTGGTTTTCATGACCTATCCCGGCGAACAATATTATCCCAACGGCGTGCAGTGGAGCGACGAGATCACGCGCGGCACGCTGCCGGACCTGCTCTCGAGCGCCGCCGCGGAGTTCGGCGCGCGCCCGGTGCTCGAATTCCGCGACCGGCCGATCAGCTACGCCGAGCTGGAGGCCCTGGTCGAGACCGCCGCTGCGGCCTTCATGCGGGCCGGCTACGGCAAGGGCGCCTCGGTCGCGCTGTTCCTCGGCAATTCGCCTGACCATCCGATCAATTTCTTCGGCGCGCTCAAGGCCGGCGCCCGCGTCGTGCATCTGTCGCCGCTCGACGGCGAGATCGCGCTGTCGCACAAGCTGTCCGATTCAGGCGCGCGGGTGCTGGTCACCAGCAATTTGTCGGCGCTGTTGCCGACCGCGCTGAAATTCCTCGCCAAGGGTCTGCTCGACCGTCTGATCGTCTGCGAGGATGACAATTGGGGCAAGGTCGGCACGCCGCAAACCGCGCTGCCCGACAATCCCGCGATCATCACCCATCGCCAGTTCATCGACGGCGCGACCAGGCCGTCGCAATGGCCGGCGGTCGACGTCGAGGACGTCGCGCTGCTGCAATATACCGGCGGCACCACGGGTCTGCCCAAGGGCGCCATGCTCAGCCACGGCAATCTCACCGCGGCGGTGTCGATCTACGACGTCTGGGGCAAGCCCGGGCGGCTCGAACGCAATGCGATCGAGCGCGTGATCTGCGTGCTGCCGCTGTTTCACATCTACGCACTGACCGTCGTGCTGCTGTCGGCGATCAGGCGCGGTCATCTGATCTCGCTGCACCAGCGCTTCGACGTCGAGGCCGTGATGCGCGACATCGAGGTCAAGCGCGCGACGGTGTTTCCCGGCGTACCGACGATGTGGATCGCGATCGCCTCGCTGCCCGATCTCGACAAGCGCGATCTCTCTTCGCTGGTGGTCGCCGGCTCCGGCGGCGCGCCGCTGCCGGTGGAGGTCGCGAAGATCTTCGAGCGCCGCGTCGGCATGAAGCTGAAGAGCGGCTGGGGCATGACTGAGACCTGCTCGCCCGGCACCGGCCATCCCAAGGAGGGACCGGAGAAGCCGGGCTCGATCGGGCTGATGCTGCCCGGCATCGAGATGGACGTGGTGTCGCTGGAGGATTCCACCAGGGTGATGCCGGTCGGCGAGGTCGGTGAAATCCGCATCCGCGGCCCGAACGTCACCAAGGGCTACTGGAACCGGCCGGCGGAAACCGCGGAGGCTTTCGTCGGCGACCGCTTCCTCACCGGCGACATCGGCTACATGGATGCCGACGGCTATTTCTATCTGGTCGACCGCAAGAAGGACATGATCATCTCCGGCGGCTTCAACGTCTATCCGCAGATGATTGAGCAGGCGATCTACACCCATCCCGCCGTGCAGGAGGTGATCGTGATCGGCATTCCCGACGATTACCGCGGCGAGGCGGCAAAGGCCTTCATCAAGCTGCGCGACGGGCAGCCGGCGTTCTCGATCGACGAGCTGCGCGCATTCCTCACCGGCAAGGTCGGCAAGCATGAACTGCCGGCAGCGGTCGAGTTTGTCGACGAATTGCCGCGTACCCCGGTCGGCAAGCTGTCGCGTCACGAATTGCGCCAGCAGCAGCCCAAAAGTGCTCAAACCGAGACATCTCAATCCACGCAACAACAGACTGCATCAGGATCTCGCTCATGACCGACGCCGTTATCGTCTCCACCGCCCGCACGCCGATCGGCAAGGCCTATCGCGGCGCGCTCAACGTCACCGAGGGCGCGACCTTGCTCGGGCACGCGATCGGCGAAGCGGTGGCGCGCGCCAAGGTCGATCCGAAGGAGATCGAGGACGTGGTGATGGGCGCGGCGATGCAGCAGGGCGCGACCGGCGGCAACATCGCGCGCAAGGCGCTGCTCCGCGCTGGCCTGCCGGTGACGGTTGCCGGCACCACGATCGACCGCCAGTGCGCCTCCGGCCTGCAGGCGATTGCGCTTGCCGCGCGCTCGGTGATCTTCGACGGCGTCGAGATCGCGGTCGGCGGCGGCGGCGAGTCGATCTCGCTGGTGCAGAACGACAAGATGAATTCCTTCCACGCCCAGGATCCGGCGCTGCTCAAGATCAAGGGCGAGGTCTACATGCCCATGATCGACACCGCCGAGATCGTCGCCAAGCGCTACAACATCTCGCGCGAGAAGCAGGACGAGTATGGGCTGGAAAGCCAGCGCCGCACCGCGGCCGCGCAGCAGGGCGGCAAGTTCAAGGAAGAGCTCGCGCCGATCACCACCATGATGGCGGTCACCGACAAGGCGACCGGTGCCGTCACGATGAAGGAGGTGACGCTGTCGCAGGACGAAGGTCCGCGGCCGGAGACCACGGCCGAAGGGCTTGCCAGCCTCAAGCCGGTGCGCGGCGATGGTTTCACCGTCACCGCCGGCAATGCCAGCCAGCTCTCGGACGGCGCCAGCGCCTCCGTGATCATGAGCGACAAGGAAGCCGCCAAGCGCGGGCTGAAGCCGCTCGGCATCTTCCGCGGCTTCGTCTCCGCCGGCTGCGAGCCGGACGAGATGGGCATCGGCCCGGTGTTCGCGGTGCCGCGACTGCTGAAGCGCCACGGCCTCAAGGTCGACGACATCGATCTCTGGGAGCTCAACGAGGCGTTCGCGGTGCAGGTGCTGTACTGCCGCGACAAGCTCGGCATCGATCCGGAGAAGATCAACGTCAATGGCGGCGCGATCTCGGTCGGTCATCCCTACGGCATGTCGGGGGCGCGGCTCACCGGCCACGCGCTGATCGAGGGCCGCCGCCGCAAGGCCAAGTACGCCGTCGTCACCATGTGCGTCGGTGGCGGCATGGGCGCGGCCGGCCTGTTCGAGGTGTTGCAGTAATTCACCGTCGTCCTGGCGAAAGCCAGGACCCATACCCCGCGGCCGGGGTAAGGGGCACGGACGGTAGTCGCCTTCGCAAGACAACGAAGGCCGGTGGTAATGGGTCCTGGCTTTCGCCAGGACGACGATGGAACAAGACGTTAGGTTTCGCTCAAAAGGAGGATCCGATGGATCTCGCTTTCACCAAGGAAGAGATAGCGTTTCGCGAGGAGGTGCGGGAGTTCTTCAAGAACAACGTGCCGCCGGAGACCCGGCGCAAGCTGCAGGAAGGCCGCCATCTGTCGAAGGACGAGATGGTCACCTGGTGGCGCATCCTCAACAAGAAGGGCTGGGGTGTCACCCACTGGCCGAAGGAATATGGCGGCACCGGCTGGAGCACCGTGCAGCACTATATCTTCAACGAAGAGCTGCAGTCCTATCCGGCGCCGCAGCCGCTCGCCTTCGGCGTCAGCATGGTCGGCCCGGTGATCTACACCTTCGGCAACGAGAAGCAGAAGAAGGAATATTTGCCGCGCATCGCCAATGTCGACGACTGGTGGTGCCAGGGCTTCTCGGAGCCGGGCTCGGGTTCGGACCTCGCGTCGCTGAAGACCAAGGCCGAGCGCCGTGGCGACAAGTGGATCATCAACGGCCAGAAGACCTGGACCACGCTCGCCCAGCACGCCGACATGATCTTCTGCCTCTGCCGCACCGATCCGGCCGCGAAGAAGCAGATGGGCATCTCCTTCATCGTGTTCAGCATGAAGTCGAAGGGCGTCACCGTGCGTCCGATCCAGACCATCGACGGCGGCCACGAGGTCAACGAGGTGTTCTTCGACGACGTCGAGGTGCCCTACGAGAACCTGATCGGCGAAGAGAACAAGGGCTGGGATTACGCAAAATTCCTGCTCGGCAATGAGCGTACCGGCATCGCCCGGGTCGGCGTTTCGAAGGAGCGGCTGCGCCGCATCCGCGCGCTGGCCTCCAAGGTCGAGGCCGGCGGCCGTCCGGTGATCGAGGATCCGGCGTTCCGCGAGAAGCTCACGGCCTGCGAGATCGAGCTGAAGGCGCTCGAGCTGACCCAGCTCCGCGTCGTCGCCGACGAGGGCAAGCACGGCAAGGGCAAGCCCAATCCGGCGTCCTCGGTGCTCAAGATCAAGGGCTCGGAAATCCAGCAGACCACCACCGAGCTGCTGATGGAGATCATCGGTCCGTTCGCCGCGCCCTACGACGAGCACGGCGATGCCGGCTCCAACGAGAGCATGGATTGGACCGCGCAGATCGCGCCGAGCTACTTCAACAACCGCAAGGTTTCGATCTACGGCGGCTCCAACGAGATCCAGCGCAACATCATCAGCAAGGCGGTGCTGGGACTTTGATCCTCTCCCTCTCCCCGTTCTTCGCGGGGAGAGGGTTGGGGTGAGGGGCATCTCTCCGAGCAACGACTGCCGAGAGACCTGTACCCCCTCACCCGGATCGCTTCGCGATCCGACCTCTCCCCGCAAGCGGGGCGAGGTGAAGAGGCCCCGGCTTGAACAACGATCAGTTAGTTAAGGGAACGAACATGGATTTTGATCTGTCCGAGGAGCAGCGGCTTCTCAAGGAGAGCGTCGACGGGTTGCTGGCGGATGCCTACGACTTCGATGCGCGCAAGAAGTACATGAAGGAGAAGGGCGGCTGGAGCAAAGCGCTCTGGGGCAAGCTCGCCGAGCAGGGCCTGCTTGGTCTGCCCTTCGCGGAGACCGACGGCGGCTTCGGCGCCGGCGCGGTCGAGACCATGATCGTGATGGAAGCGCTCGGCAAGGCGCTGGTGGTCGAGCCTTATCTCGCCACCGTCGTGGTCGCCGGCGGTTTCCTGCGCCATGGCGGCTCGGCCGAGCAGAAGGCCAAGTACATCCCCGGCATCATCGACGGCAGCAAGACCTTCGGCTTTGCCCAGCTCGAGAAGAACTCGCGCTACGATCTCTTCGACGTCGTGACCACGGCGAAGAAGAAGGGCGACGCTTACGTGATCGACGGCGAGAAGTTCGTCGTGCTCAACGGCGAGAACGCCGACACATTGATCGTGACCGCGCGCACCAAGGGCGGCCAGCGCGACAAGACCGGCATCGGCGTGTTCCTGGTTCCGGCGGGTGCCAAGGGCATCACCAGGAAGGGTTATCCCACCCAGGACGGCCTGCACGCGGCCGACATCACCTTCACCAATGTCGAGGTCGGTGCTGACGCTGCGATCGGCGATCCCGAGAACGGCCTGCCCCTGATCGAGCGGGTCGCCGACGAAGCCCGCATTGCGCTGTGCGCGGAAGCGGTCGGCGCGATGGACGAGTCGCTGAAGGAGACCGTCGAGTACATCAAGACCCGCAAGCAGTTCGGCGTTGCGATCGGCTCGTTCCAGAGCCTGCAGCACCGTGCCGCGGACATGTTCGTGGCGCTGGAGCAGGCCCGCAGCATGTCGATGTTCGCCACCATGGCGTCGGACTTCGACGATGCCAAAGAGCGTTCTTCAGCGGTTGCCGCTGCCAAGGTGCAGGTCGGCAAGTCCCTGAAGTTCGTCGGCCAGCAGTCGATCCAGCTTCATGGCGGCATCGGCATGACCATGGAAGCCAAGATCGGCCACTACTTCAAGCGGCTGACCATGATCGAGAACACGCTCGGTGACACCGACTACCACCTCCGTCGCGTCAGCGAGGGCGGCGGGCTGTTGGCCTAACCACACAGGCGTCATTCCGGGGCTCGCGAAGCGAGAACCCGGAATCTGGCGCCGCAACCTCTGGATTCCGGGTTCGCGACTGCGTCGCGCCCCGGAATGACGTGCAAATAACAGGGAAACAACAACAATGAAAAACACCCCGTTCGACCTCACCGGCCAGGTTGCGGTCATCACCGGCTCGAGCCGCGGCATCGGCCGCGCCTCGGCGGAGCTGCTGGCAAAGCTCGGCGCCAAGGTCGTGATCTCCTCGCGCAAGGCGGATGCCTGCGAAGAAGTCGCCGACGGCATCAAGAAGGCGGGCGGCGATGCGCTCGTCATCCCTTGCAACATCGCGCGCCGCAACGAGGTCGAGGCGCTGGTCTCGGGCACAATCAAGCATTACGGCAAGATCGACATCCTGGTCTGCAACGCCGCGGTGAACCCGTATTACGGCCCGCTGCTCGACATCACCGACGAGGCGTTCGACAAGATCATGGGCTCCAACGTCAAGAGCAACATCTGGCTGTCCGCGCTGGCGGTCCCGCAGATGGCCGAGCGCGGCAAAGGCTCGGTCGTGATCATCTCCTCGATCGGCGGCCTGCGCGGCTCGACCGTGATCGGCGCCTACGGCATCTCCAAGGCCGCCGACTTCGCACTGTGCCGCAGCCTCGCCGGCGAGTGGGGCCCGAAGGGCGTGCGCGTCAATTGCGTGGCGCCGGGTCTGGTGAAGACCGATTTCGCCCGCGCGCTGTGGGAGGACCCGGATAATCTGAAGCGCCGCACCGCGTCGACGCCGCTCCGCCGCATCGGCGAGCCCGACGAGATCGCCGGCGCGGTGGCCTATCTCGCCTCCGATGCCTCGACGTTCATGACCGGCCAGACCATCGTGGTCGACGGCGGCGTCACGACGGCTGCGACGTAAGGTCAATCGCTTTAAGATATCGCGCGCAATCGTCCCACGATCTCGTCATGCCCGGCCTCGTTGTTTAGTCCGGGGACATGGCTGACACCTGTTCGGACACATCACTGACAGGTTGGCGGTTGGTCAAGTCGATTGATGCGACCTGCCAGCTGGCGAAGAAGACGCCGTAATGGCCGTCGCGATCCAGCGGCCTGATGGCAAGCCGTTCGCGCGCGAAGGCCTGTGGAACCTTCCAGAAGCGTCCCTTGAAGGAGATGTAGGGCCTCGTCGATGAGACCCTGCGCACGGTCTCGCCGCTGTCGTACTCGATTTTCGGGACGCGGGCCGGCATAGCGCGGGCACTGGGTCGGAAGCGATCG
>NZ_JAGKJL010000078.1:0-35354 GCF_020329495.1 Bradyrhizobium australafricanum
CCCCGATCCTTCGCGTACTCCAAGCCAGCCCAATACTCAGCCGGCGTCGCCTTGTCCTGGTAGAGCATCGGATAGTTGATCTTTTCGATGCAGATCCGGCCATCCTGGATCGGCTCGAAGGCCCGAGCGTGCTCCATGATCCTGCGCGCGGCTTTTTCGGATTCGGAGTAGGGGCGGTCGCCAACGTGTTTCATTGCTATGAATTTAGAGAGTTAGAAACGGCCGCAGCAACCTTTGGGGGCCAAGAGGCAGTCGCTGGGGCCGCTGTCTCGGCCGGTTCGCTCCGGCCGACTCGCGAATGAAACCGTGTCAGCTTTGCACGAGCAGAGCAATTGCAACGATTGCGAAAGGGCAAAGCCTCAAGAGGACGATGCCTACGCGGACGAATGTTTCGGCCATGGCACACCCCGACAGTGCAGCATTTGTCACATAGCTTAAGCCCGAGCGTCTCTCGCTGAAAGCGCAATTTATGCCGGATGCACGTAGCCCGAATAGGCTATAAAACCGCGCGTCCAAAGCGCTCCTCGCAGACGCCAGGACTTATTGTTTTAATGTCTTGGGTTCAAATCGGCGGAGAGCCGCCGACTCAGCCCCAAGGGGCTGCATGGAACTTCCGCCCCAAAGCCACTAATAGCGAGCCAGATTGGCAGGTCCCCTACCTTCGAGATGGTTGTCGATTGTCCGTTTCGCTGCAGCGATCGCTTCCTGGGTACGTTGATGGTCATTGTTCTGATCGTTTGTCCGCCAGCGATCGGCGTCGCTTCCACCAAGTACCCGCCGCCGGGTTGCTCGATAATCACCAATCGGTGCGCTAGATATTCAAGTTCGTCCGTCACGTTGGTGATCTCGTTCTGGATTTCGGAACAAGCGGGTAAGGCCCGGAATGTTCCAAATGTCGAGGTTGGTCTTCCGGGCGCAGCAAGCTCTGCGTTGGTGTCAGCGCTCTCACAACTCGATGGCGGCCGCTTCCGGCTTTAGGTGGTTTGCCTGACCAGGGCGCGACGCCGCCCGCTTAAAATACACACGGGCCGTTGGCTCTAGCCCAGGATGTAAAGGTCAAAATCCTGACGAGTTGATGACTGCGGCGGTACGTAAATGTTTCTTACCTAAGAAGGAGCAGGCTCTGGGCTTGACCGACGCCTCGGATCGAAGCTGGCACTGAAGCGCTAGCCGTCGTGGGATTGAAGGTCGCACGCGACGCAAAACAAGCCGCTAGGAATTCGCCATTCCGCGCAGGATACGCAATCCGTGGGTCAAGGCGCGCCGCCGCTCAATGAAAGAGTTTTTCGAGCTCCACGAGAATATGCATATGATCCTTCGTGATAACCGTCATCGCGCGCTGCGACCGTGTTGGATCTTGTCGGGGTTGACTGGCGAAATGGTGATCACGATTGCGGGTTGGACCACGCAGACAATGGACACCGCCCGACATTGCCGGGTGGGTGGCCGCGGGTCGATGCTGAACTCATCGGGCTCGCTGCGAAGTTTGAGCCGTTAGTGCGCGAATACTACGCGCGGCATGCAGAGTGGGCGCGGTTGCACACGAAGATGCATGAAGAAATGGACGAGCGGTTTGGTGAGGGTGCGCCGATCGATGTGTGGGATAAGGCAAATAACAGATCTCTGACCGAAAAAGGCAGGTTCTTTGAGGAGGCCCGCGACAGGCTGGGTATTACGGAGATTTGCGAGCATCGGCGGACTGAAGGCAAAAGCACTCGTTGCATTCTGGCACGCCAGTCCGCTTTGTGCGGGTGATGGCGAGTTCTACTTTCAAGACGAAGCCGCCTTTCAGAGGCTGTTCCAGTCGCTGAGTTCTGTGGGCTTGCGGGTAGTGATCGGGCCACGGGGTATGCAATGCCCGAGTGGCCGAACGTCGAGCAGCAAGATGAAGACGGCGAGGCGGCCTGAAACGGGCTAGCTCGCGCTGGCTCAAGAAAAAGACGCCGCCGGTCTCAATAATACACGCCGGCGGCGTTTCCTTCCTGAACTGGGACGCTGAAATCCCCAGCACCAAGCAAACTGCAGGGGCTGTGCCACGGGCCAATGACGCATCAAGTGCGCGTGATATGTGAGGCCGTTCACACGCGATCATCGCGAGTCGGCCTAACGCCCCGATGGGTGGCAACTCGGTGTCGGAGAATTATGATGCCGTTTTTCAGCAGCCAAAGCTTGGCGTCAGCAGCCGCCGCTTCAGTGCTCAGTATTCTCGTCGTGGGAGCGCTCGCCTTTTCGGCCGTTGGTTATGTGGAGTGGTCATCGGGCGTTAATCTGACCCATTTCATGGGCCGGACTGCCGCGGATGCCTCAACGCCGGTTCTGCCGCTCAAGGGGCGAACAGGTTGCGAGCAGGGCAATAGGCCGCTGCCCGCGCTTTCTCTACCGCTCGAATGACGCCGACCTAAAGCGACAGCGCCCAATGTCCCTAGGAGACTAAACCGCCAGACGGGCAGGCAGGGCCTCATCGCCTGCTGGCGACGTGCATCGGCGAATTTGTGCCTGGCTCGGGCGCCCCCATAGTTGCCCATATGGCAATGCCTATGGCCAGCGCTAACAGCACGGTCTTTGTAGCAATCTTGTCGCCAGACATCTTGAGACGCCTCTCATGCGTCAGCGCGGCAAATCTCAAAAACTACGCCGCCGGGCCCGAAATGGTTTGTCCCGGCGGCGCCCTGTCATTCCCAGCGCTAGGGCCCTGAAATTCCCAACGTCACTTGCTTAGCAGGTACCCGGAGTGACGGCTGTTGCCTAACTCACACAAGGTCCAAAAGAGGAGCCGACGCTCAGGGCCGGTGCGCCAGCTTCTCCGAAACGTGACCGTGCTGCGTCCCCAACGGTCCCGTCCCTCAGAGAAGCCTGCGCCGATCACGTTGCTGATTTGCTAACGCCTCGGGAACAAGTGGGAATGCGAAGAGTCAATTCGTTGCTCCCGCGATCAGGTGCCCCCCCGACCGGGAGTTCAGTGGCGACCCTGGTGCCCCCAGCGCCGGGGTCGCTTGTAGCGTCCCCCCGAGGCCCTCGGCAAGTGCGCTGCGACGTCGAGTGCAATTCAGGCTGCCGCGGATGTACCGGCATTCTGCCTGAACCGAGGTGGCTCTTGCTCACCGGCGCCCGCGCCCCCAGCAGACGAAACGACGGCCTCAGCGATCCCCAAGCTGGGGCCGTTTTCGCGTTTTGTGTGTAGAATTGGCCGCGGGCGCGGAAGACACGCCATCGGGGCCCGGGCTGTTGCGGCGAACAGGGAGGCGATTGGGGAGCGTTTGTCGTCGACCAGATGGGCTTACAGGCACCTGCGGGATTGCTTGCCATCCACACCAACATGCCCGCCACCGTTCCAGCCGACGTCGACAAGGCCTTCAAGGCCGGCAACCCACCGCCGTCCAGTCTCTCCGCAGAGGAACGACGCGCCTATGAACAGCTGGTCAGAACTCTGGCGCGAACATGCTCACCGGAGGTCACCCATGAAAAGATTGGAGGCGATGCGCCAGTTTTCGGCGTAGCTCGAGTGGTAGGCTTTAGCCCACGAGCGATGGGAGTGCTGTGGTCACCATTGTCAATTGGGGATTGGAGGACGTTTCATTAGTGCTCGACCAAATGCGCCGATCATTGCTGCCGCCTCATGATCTCCACGATCATCGAGAATGCGATGAAGCGTGCTCGCACTTTCTTGGAATACGGGCAAAAGCGATGGGTCACGTTCGCACAAGACACCTGCGATACACAGTGCAAGGGCCTCCACACCCATCTTCGCTTGAGCTAACGGATCTGCTGCCATCTTTTCCTGCCTTCATCGACAGTTTATTCGTACACTGCGCGGTCCCGGGCTCAGTTTTTGTGATGACGCTCGCTCCGGGAGGTGATCAGGCCCTTCAATTCCTCGACAAGACGCCGCCTGATGAAGCTGCGTTCTGCGTCAGTCAGTTGAGTGTCCAACAGCTTTCGGTATCGCCGTACATTTGCTTCGCGAGTCCACCGAGCATCCGCGCGGGATACTTTCAACGGCCGATGCCGCTTCGTCGCAGCATGTCGTTCGGAATCGCAAACGGCGGGCACCGGCTTGCTCAACCGAGGCAGCTGCATCGCCATTCCACCGCGCGGCGGCGGATCCTCCTCGTCGTCCAGCCGCTTCAGCGCCGCCAGGATATCGGCGAGGCGCAACCGATACGGAATGCCGGGCACCTCCCGAAGAGCCGGCTGGGATTCGACGACGTACATATCCGATGCCCAGGACGATAGGATGACTCGCTTCTCGTCTGTCGAGAGCCGCGCGTCATTCAATACATCGCCGGGTGAATTGTAGTGAGATACTGGATGGAAAATCGGCTCATTGAGGTTGGCATTACGATTGGCTTGGCTCATGGCGTGTCTCCTGTTTCTCCTTTCGTCCAGAGACGCGTTGCTGAAGGCTTGAATATAGAGGTCGGCGACGGTCATACGCCGCCGACCTCTGACGTTAGTTGCTGTTGATCGCGATACGCTTGACGTTCGACCTTGACTGCTCGGACCTCGGCAGCGTCACGGTGAGGACGCCGTTCTTGAAGTCGGCCTTCGCCTTATCTTCCTCGACGCCATCAAGCGGAATCTGGCGCTCGAAAGAGCCGTAGTATCGCTCGCTGACGAACTTGGAATCGTCGCTGCGTTCGGCTTTCCTTTCACCCCGGATTGAAAGGATGCCGTTGGCGATTTCAACCTGGACATCCTTTTCGCTGAGGCCTGGAAGCTCGGCGGAAATCCTAACCTCCTTATCGGTCTCATTCAATTCCAGGCGTGGCCAGCTAAACTGGCCCTCCATCAACGGAGCGTTGATGCGACCGAATGAGCCGAAGCCGCGGAAGGCGTCATCGAACAGACGGTTCATCTCGCGGTGAAGCGTGAGAAACGGATCGAATGCCTCTCGTCCGGTTGAGAGTTCTTGCCCTTTGCCCCAGGGAACGAGATCCCGAATACCCATGATATCCTCCTTAACTTGACATGCAGCTAGTCAGCGCACGGACGGTTACCGTCCGTGCGTGTTTTGGCCCAATAGGAAGCGGGCTCAGGCCGCCTTCTGCGTGATCTGTCCGCCAGGAGCGCCACTTCCGATGGCAATACGCCGAGGCTTCATGGCCTCGGGGATTTCGCGCACGAGCTCGATCCGCAGCAGACCGTTCTCGACCATTGCCGACTTGACCTGCACGTGGTCGGCGAGGTTGAACTGTCGCTTGAACGGACGCGCCGAGATACCCTGATAGAGGTATTCGTGCTGGTCCTTGTCGCCCTTGCGGCCTTCCACGGTCAGCACGTTCTGCTCAGCCGTCACCGAAATCTCGTCCTGGTTGAAGCCGGCCAGTGCGACCGAGATCTGGTAACGGTCCTCTCCGAGCCGCTCGATATTGTAGGGCGGGTAGTTGTCTTCGGACCGTTGCTGGGTTTCGTCGAGAAGATCGATGAGGCGGTCGAATCCAATACTCGAACGCCACAGGGGAGCGAAATCGTATGTCCTCATAGCCAAGTCCTCCAGAGAGCAAGATGGATACGAAGGAGCGCAAGACGATCGGTGCAAGACACCTGTCCGGCGCCCTGCTTGCTTTGCCGAGCCCAAACCTGGCGCCCGGCACCGCCCGTAAGCGGCAAAAATCCAATTAGAAAAACGGCGATCAGTTTCAAGAGCGTTCGCAAAAATTTTTTGGCTTGGTTTAGTCGGGTTATTCCGGCCCGCGCACGGAACCGAGTTCGGGCAGTTGGCTCGCGAGGGCACGCCGGCCATCTGCGCCGGGTCGGGAGACCGCTCAATGCTGAACCTCGCGCGGGACCGGAGAAGTTTGCACTTGTCCCCGGGCGTGCCAGTCCCATTGCGGTATTTCCATTTGCTCTGGAGCCCGCTGCCGTGCAAAGGCTCACCACGAAGGCACGCGTCATGTGAGATCCGTTGCGCAGCCGGCGCGGAAGCCTAGCTTGCAACTGGCCTGTCAGAATCTCAGCCGGCCAATCCGGGCAATTCGCTCCGCAGGCCAGTCATAATGAAGTTCACGCCTATCGCCGCTACAATGAGCGCCATGGTGCGGGTCATAACGTTGATCCCGGTTTTTCCCAGGAACCGCTCGATCGCCGCCGCCGTCCAGAGTGTCAATCCGATCAGGAATGTTGCGATGATTGACGCCGCAGCAAGCAGCGCCTTCGCAAGCCAGCCAGGATTATCATTGGAAAGGGTGATCATGATGCCGACTTCGGCTGGTCCGACGAGCAAAGGGAATGCAAAACGGTGTTATCGCCATTCCATGGATATCTACTTCGCTGCTGTCAACTCCGCTGGTTGATTGCAAGAATTTCCCATACTGTGCCTGAAACGTCTCGAGCGCGATGACCCGTGCAAGCAACCCGCCTGCGATACGAAAGTCATCGAGACCGACATTGAAAAAGCCGAGGATCTGCTTGCCGAGGACCGCGGCCCCCACAAAGAAAACCGCAACCGCCGTGCATGCCAAGACGATGATACGATGGATATTTGCGCTTCGCGCCTGCCGCGTGATCGCAAGAAAGACTGGAATGGCTCCGACCGGATTCGTCAGCGCATAGAGCAGCATCGTGATTCCGACGAACTGATTCCAAAGCATAGTCGTAGCCCACCTCTGACAGCTGAACGCCGCCGCCCTCAATCCTTTTCGATGGTAATTTGTGAATCAGCTGCGAGGCCAGCCAGTGAACTCACTATTGTACGACGCAAAACGTCATCTGGAATGTCGACGGATTTACACACGATAATGCGTGGCGCCTCGCTACGACCGGCCCAGACCAGGCTGTATTTGTGAATCAAACCGCCCGACTTGATGCTTTCAAGGGCCTCGGTAAGTAAATCGTGAAGCTGTGCCGTCATGATGGAGCCCGCAGTTAGGTGCCCGACGTCTCCAATTCAGTCATTTCCAATTCGCAACATCGCGCGAGCGAGCTCGAGCTCACTGATTGCCTGGCGCAATGCCGGCGGGCCGCACTCTTGTCGCCGTTCGCACAGGCTGCGCTCAGTTCAGCAAGGTGTCGACGCGCCGTGTCCGCGTGCGCCACAAGATCCGCAGCCCCTGCAAAGCTGGATCCCCGTTTCGGGTCCATGGTCAAATTGTCTCCGAGGACCTTTCGGCAAGCTGAAGCTTGCCCACAACAGACGATAGGAGCAGAGTCAGCCATTTCAAGGGTTCTTGGCTGTGGTCGCAGCCCGGAAGGCTTGTGATTGTAGAGCCGCTCAGATTTCGGTCAGCACGGTTGTCGCTGGAAGCTTGATCGAACCGACCGGGTCCATGGGACAAGGGGATCTTGGAACATCCCGGTTGCTGGCCTCCTTGTGTCGGTTGCCAAGTCATCGATCGCAATGGCACGGCCCTCGCGCCCGTGCCATACGAGTACGCCGAGCATCTTGTGCTCGGCATCGTGAGATTCAGCGAGTAGGACCTTCTCCACGGAGCGCCTATGACGGTCCATGTCCATTTGATGACGATGCATCTATGACGAAAGTCGCGAGCGCTGGATCGCTCTCGACTCTGAGCGGCGTTCGATTCCAAACTGTTTGAGATCGCCGGAAACGAAATCGTCGGCAAGTCGTCCGGCGCATGATGGGTGTGGCACAATAACCTCAACCTCACATGCCTTCTAGGCGTCCCTCGTGGACGTCGATTGATTGTGCCTTCAGGCGCGTCACGAGGCGAGACAAGCCGTGGTTTTTGGTCACGTGCTGGAAGATCTAGAAGCATGTATTGTACTCCACAAGAGGGGCGTGAGCTGGGGATACTCGACGGGATAGGAGACTAGAGCTGACGTCCGCAAGGTTTTGGCAGCCAAACAGGAGCCTCCGGTGCTCGCGACCAGGGCGCTTTTTGTTTGTGAGGCTCACTCTCGCTCTACATCGATGATACATCCTCGCTTTCCGTTGGCGAGGTGAGCGGCCAGAACCAGAAGTCTCGCCGAGCGGGCGCAGCGGGAAGGGCGCCGGCTGGGCTTCATCGTCATCGACTATCTGAAGTACCTGAAAGCGTCATCCCAATATCGCGGCCAGCGTCACTATGAGATCGGCGAGATCTGCGGTGGTTTGAAGTCGCTGGCCAAGGAGCTGAATATCGTCGTCATCTGCTCGCGCAGCTCAATCGAGAAGTCGAGAAACGAGATGACAAGCGGCCACAGCTTTCCGATCTGCGTGAGAGCGGCGACATTGAGGCGGACGCCGACACGGTGCTGTTTCTCTTCAGGGAGGAATATTACCTGTCCAAGCTCGAGCCGAAGCTGGGCACACCCGAGCACATGGAGTGGCAGACGAAGAACGAAAGCTGCCACAACCGCCTCGAGATCATCGTTACGAAGCAGCGAAGCGAGCCCACTGACTCGTCAGGGGTATTCTGTGACCCCGCAGCACAGCTATGCGCTCGACTTGGTCGCGACGATCACGCGGCTGCAGGCATCGTTGCCGACCAAGCTGGCGGTGCGCTGCCCTCTGGGTGCCGAACCGCGCGATCGCGACCAACATCTCCAAGCCGGTGCAATGCGACATGATGCCGATCAAGCGGGCAGGTGGGTGGTACGAGGCGCCGGGCGCGACGATGGAGCGGGCGGTTCGGCGCGACGATGCTTTGGCATGATTATCTTCTGCGGAGATGGCGAGATCAGGCAGCGTGACAAATGCATAGCGAAAGTGTCATTAGGAGACGAATGAGTATTTTGAACCGTTTGAGTATTTTTGAATGAAAACAATTATTTACGCGAGTAACGTGGGATATAGAAGCCCGCCGCTGCCCCTAGTATTTATTCCTCATCACCGCACGGCTTTGGGTATCTATCGGTGATGAGATCGCCGTCAACGCGCTCCCGCCTTGTGCAACGGAAAGGAGTGCGCTGTGGTCATCAAGCGTCGCAATCGAACGAAACATACCAAGACATTCGAAGAGAGATTGGCCGAGGAGGCCGCTCGCTTCAGGGTCGCTGCTGCGCAGCTCCCGCCGGGCACTCAGCGCGAGCTATATCTCCGCCGAGCGCGTCAGGCCGAAACGGCAGCCCATATCAACGAGTGGCTGACATCGCCAGGGCTACAGCCGCCTAAGGCGCTCGAGGACGTACATATGAGGAAGTAACATGACCCCCAGAGAACGCCGTGACATGCCGTGGATTATTGGAGCTGCCACTTTGGTTTTTGTCCTGTCGATCGTCGTTGGCGGCATGACGTACTTCCGGTAGACAGCCGGCCTTGTGGAGAGAGATCCCCAGTGGATTGACTTTTGCAGTCGTAGCCAATATTCGCCCGCAAATCAGCTTGAGTGAATAGATGCGCCCGGCGGCTCCCGTCCGGGCGTCTCTCGTTTCAGGCAGCTTTCGCGTCGATCGGTTTGATCTTTTCCAGGTCGCTGCCAAGTTCTTGTTCGGCCATCTGCACGTCATAGGCATTCTGCAGGTTCAGCCAAAGCTGAGCAGAGGTTTTCAGCGCCTTGGACAGGCGAAGAGCAGTGTCCGCGGTAATCGAGGTCTCCTCGTTCGCAATACGCTCAATCCTGGTACGGGGAACGCCGCAAACCTTGGCGAGCGCACCGGCCGAAATGTCGAGCGGGATGAGAAATTCCTCGCGTAGCACCTCACCGGGGTGCATTGGGGGCAGTTTCTTTGCCATATGACCCTCCTTGGTCTGGCTAGTGGTAGTCAACGAACTCGACCTCCTTTGGACCTTCAGCGGTCCATGTGAAGCAAATGCGGAACTTATCGTTCACGCGGATGGAATATTGCCCCTTGCGGTCGCCTTTCAGGGCTTCAAGGTGATTGCCGGGAGGGGCCAAAAGGTCGCGTAGGTTCACAGCTGCGTTCAGATACTGGAGCTTACGGCGAGCTAGCTTGAGCAGATCGGCCGGAAAGCCTTTCTTGGCTTTGCCGTTGAAGGCTGCTTCGGTCAGCTCGTCCTTGAAGCTCTTGATCATGATCGGAGTGTATCATACGGTGATACGCCTCGCAAGAGGTTTGTATCATAATATGATACGTTCTTGTAGATCCGCAAGTTTTCCGATGCGGAATCCTCCTACCGAATAGGTGGGAGCCGCGGGATTACCACGCCGCTCTGGAGTGCGCTTTGAGGCCGGGCGTCGGCGCGCGATCGGGATTTGGCATCGTCGAGCCGGCAAGGATGACGTTTGCCTGCACTGGGCGGCCGCGTCGGCATTCGAGCGGCCCGCAGGGGCGCAAAGCGATCTTTTCATTCGGTTCAAGAACGGGGCGACCTGGCAGGTCGTCGGCTCGGATAGCTATAACTCGACGTCGGGTCTCCTCCAGCCGGTGTGACATTCTCCGAACGGGCGCTTGCGAACCCAGCAGCGTATGCGTATCTCGCCCCGATCCAACCACGCCAAGTCGATGCTGGACGTGGCGCGCGAGAGCTCTGACTGGTTCGCGCAGGTTCTGACTGTCGACAACACGGGCGCGATCTCGCGTGAAGCCGTTGAGATCCAGCGCAGGGAGTATCACGGTATCTACGGCGACGAGGCCGGCGATGCGCTGATCGAGCAGGAATATTTCTGTTCCTTCGAGGCTGCGGTTCTCGGCTCCTGTTGGGGCAAGCAGATCCGAGAGGCAGAGCAGGGCGGCCGGATCCCCGATGTCGCGGTGAATCGCTATCTGCGCGTGAACACCGCGTGGGATATCGGTGTCGACGATGCGATGGCGATCTGGTGCTTCCAAGTCTATTTCATGTTCCTAGCCCGGTGCTCCATGCGATCCCGGCGCTCAAGAGCTTCTACGCTGAAGCCAACACGTTCTGGGGCAAGGTCTGGGCGCTCACGGGGCGTTCGGTCACGGTGCTATGGGGCTTGTTCCTGACCGGCATCGGGACCGTATTTCAGTGGCTTGATCCAATTGCCGCGGCGCTTGGCGATCCTGATCTGAAGGCCCAAGTGATGGAGGCGCTGGAGGACAACCCGCAGTACCTCGCTTACGTGTTGATGGGATCTCAGCCATCACTATCGCGGCTCGGCTTCGATCGGTTGGGAAGGCCTGACCGATGTGGGAGACCGTCATTGGATGGTTCTTGAAGGGGCCGCTTGACCGCATCTTCAGTACCGTGGACAACGCGATTAACAATGAGACGACCCGAGAGCAGGTCAAGGCCGATCTCGCGAAGTCCTACCTCTCGTCTCAAGTCGCTATTTTAACCGGTCGCGGATGGTGGTTCCCACTACTGTTCATCGTGCCAGCAGGCTTCTGGTTTGCTGCTGTATGCATCTATTCAGTCCTTTGGTGCAAGGCATGCGCCTTTCCACAGTCGTGGACGATTGCTGCGCTTCCCTCCCCACTGGATCAATGGATGGGAGCCATCTTTGGCTAGCTGTTCATCGCCAAAGCTGGCGGCGAAAATTGTCGCGCGACTTAAGCGGTAGGGCAATGCGAAGTGGAAAGGATATCCGAATCCAGCTGCTCGAAAACCAGCTGACCGAAAGCTATGACAAGCGCGTGTTGGCTGCCGATCGCCTCGCCGAAGCCATTCACAGCACGCGTACCGCGTTGGAAGCCCTGACCTCAGAGATACGGGCAAAGCGATGAACCAGATCATCAATCAGTTTCGACGCATCGTCGCCGACGACGGGCGCGGGGACAAAGATTTCACGCAGCAGGAAGAGCGGTTGAAGAAGGCTCAGGATGAACTGAAGGAAGCATCCGCTTCATTGGCGCGAGCCGCTAACCATCTCGCCGACTTCGTCAAAGCCAGGATGTGATGGAGTTCCAGCCTTCATGATCGTTCTCTCGGTTCTCACCATCGCCATCGCGTTCAGGAGTGGCGCGAGTGGCGAACGAATCCGCCTGATCTTCTGGACAGGCGGTAGCTCGGCCTGATGCCTTCACGCCTGTTTCCCTCCCTAGACTTTCCCAGCGCCCTTTCGTTCACGCCGGGATGTTGAGGAAGTTACGACCTTGCCCCCGGGTGTGATTCTGATGCTGTGCCCATTAGGGCAGCTGAGATCGGATATCGTCCGGGACGCGAAGGCAAGCGTTGCTGCCGAAAGGATCAACGCTAGCTCGCGACAAATCGGGCACAGATACTTTTTGTCTGTAGGCGGTATTGGCGACGCCATCGGGCTCTCCGCCAAAATACTGCCGGGAAAACGCAGGTGAGGATTGCGGGTTCCCGTGCTGGCTCTCCTCTTGCGGGAAAGGATCGTGCGTTTTGCGGCCGAGGAAGGTGTTAGGCGGAGGTAGTTTTTAATAGTTCAGCCGCCTTTGCAATGAGTTCGCGGACGAATGCGGCCTGCTTGGATATTTGGGCGGCTTCATCGTGAACCCGATGAACAGGTTGGATTGGCATGGCTGTGCTCCTTGGCTTTGCAGGCGGGAGCGCTCTCGGTCTCTCAGCCACCGACGCCTACGAGCAGATGACGCTGGAGCGATTTTGCTCAATAGTGAACATAAGCTGGCGCCTAATCGGCGTCAGGCTCTTCTTTGTGCCTCGCCACAGCTTCATTAACTTTCTGGCGGTCGAGCCGATCTTCGGGGGAGAGCATCGAGACAGGGCGCCAGATGCTAACGTTGATCTCCAAGTTTGAATTATGTGGCTTCGTGGCCCACTCCCACCATTGATCAAATGCGTCTTTGGTCACTCACGACTCCTGCGACATTGCCGGGTGCGTCCGGTTCTTGATCTTCCCCTGCCTGGATATGGTTCGGGCCGGCGCTGCCTAGCGCCGGTTCACTCGGCTGCCATTATGATCGCGCGCGGACTTGGGACTTTTAGCGCATGGAGATAATCGGCGCTGAATTCGGCCACCGTTTCAAGCTCCTCGCGCCGAAGCACGTAGGCGATTTGTCCGCGCCAATCGAGCAATCCCATCTTTCTCAGTTCCTGAACTGTGCGATTGACATGGACGGTTGAGAGGCCACAGGCATCCGCAAGGTCTTGCTGCGTTAAAGGAAGACGGAAAGTGTCGTTGTCGAGCAAACCCACCATCTCAAAACGGGTGGCAAGCTCGCAGAACAGATGCGCGACTCTTGGCAGCGCCGCCCTTGAGCCCAGGTTTTCGACCCATTCTCGGTAGATCGCTGCATGGATAAGGGTCTCTCGCCAAAATGCGTTTGTCAGCCCCGGAGATTCCTTCAACATCCGCCGGAGATGCGAATGGGATATGAAGGCCACAGTCGAGGTCCCCTCGCTGCAGAGATCGTGATCCAAAACGGGCAGATGCAGCGTATGGAGATCAGGTACGTCCCCCGGTACGTAGATGGACGATATTTGATTGCGTTCGGAAACAACCCTTCGACGCGACAGCATTCCAGTCATCACGACGGCACAATGCACGGGCACGTCGCCTTGCCGTGCGACGCGGTCGCCGTCTCTAAATGTTTTGATGATGTGAGGCATCTGCTGGAGCCGAACCTTGTCTTGCTCGGACAGCTCAACGACGGACAGCAAACGCGCGATTAGCTTGACATGCGGCATCAGACACTCCCTCCCCTTCGCAGGCGGGAGCACGAGAGTGTCTCTCAGTCACCAGCGCCCACAGAAAAGGCCTTGGCCGATGATGCACAAGCAACGCGGGAAAGGGAACTCCCGCGCTTGACTGAACCATCAGGTGCGTGTTCGCCCTGCGAGAAAGGTAGGATATCTCGCTGTAACAAATTGATGCAGAAAGTGCGCTCCGCCGGGCGCAAGATTCACTTCGGTTATTTCGGGAACCCTACTTTGCCAAGATCCTCCATGGCATGGGCAGGTGATTTTCATTTTCTATTTTTACAGCCCTAAAATGACGACCGCTGCATCCTGGCGGACAGCGGTTCGGCAATCAGTCTAGGCCCCAGCCAGTCCCCTCGCTGGGGCCTTTTTTTTGGAACAGGGGGCCACAGGCGCGGTTCTAGTCTCGCTTTGATGAGGAGTGGGACGACCCCTCGGCCTCAGTGCTCTTCCCGGGCGCTGGGGCCGTTTTTGCAGTTTGAGGTTAGCTCACTCTGTTGCGGCTGATCGCGAAGGAAAAGCGGACCGTCATAACGGGGCCGGCGTCGTCCCGGACCTCGATCTCCATTTGCTCAGCGCCGCTACCGCTGAGGGTCGCTACGGCATCATGGGCCATGCCGCCTAAAGATCGCGCAGCCTCGTCCTGTGCCGCGTCCAGATCCCGAAGATCGAGGCCTTCCTCGTCAGGGGTTGTTCCGTTGCCATCCTTTAAATCGAAGTAATACCGAGGCATTGAGCGCGCCCATTCATTTCCTAACATTTCAAAGCGAAATTCGGAGGCGCGTTCCTAGTGGCCCCGCTTTTTGAAATGCGGGCGGCCTGTTTGGGGAGCACAGGAACAGGTCCTCATTCGGCGGTTGGGTCATCGGCGGAGCTGCACCTTGATCACATCGCGGGTCGTGCCGGCATGCGGCGAGACGATCGCGACCTCGCGCTTGGCGAGCTGATTGATCAGGGTTGATTTGCCGACATTCGGCGGACCGGCGATCGCGACCACCAGGCCGTCGCGCAACCGCTCGCCTCCGGAAAAGTCGAAGCACAAGGTCAATTTCGACAACCTCACGCCGCTGTTTCCCAATCAGCGTTGATTGGCGGTGATGGAGTGCGCGATGTTCTGCATCAGCACCGTTTTGCCGGTGCGCGGCGGCGCCACGATCAGCGCGCGCGCACTGCCCCCCGCGGCATTCGGACAACGACGGAAGCCGAGCTCCAGCGACGCCCCCGCGCTGGGGCTACTTCTCTGGGCCATCACCCGAACGGGTCTTTGCCTGGCTGAAGAATGGCGCAGGGCGCGCTTCCAGCAGTTGCTGGATGGACCGGACCGAGAATCGGCATTCAGGGCGGCGCGACTCTATCTGGAGGTTGGGGCGCGGCGCATGGCAGCTGAGCGGGGGCTTGTTTAGCGAACCCTGGTAGGCTTGCTCATCTCCGCAAGTCCGCCAGCAGTAATGCGATAGCTGACTTTCCGTCAGCTTCTCGAATCTCAATCCACTGATGGCGAAGTAAGGTCAGCTTCAACTTTGCCTGATCTGGCAGATCGACAGCGGGGACCCATTCACCGCCCCGAAGGTGCTCCAGAAATTGCCGATGGCGATGATTGAACGAAGTGGCCAAGCCAAGCCCAAAGAGCAAAAATTGTTCGCGGGTTGAGAGTGGACGAATCCAGCAGTCCAGACATCATGGGCATCGAAGGCCCGTCCGTCGTGATCCAAATGGATCACTGACTTAGCCCGCGCGAGGCCGACCCGTGAAATATAGCGACAGAACGCTCCCGACGCGATAGAGTGAGTTGTTGAACACAACCGAATGCGTCAAGTGGCTCGTATATTGGGAGATCGTTCATGAGATTCTTTTTCCTCGGTATCGCAATGGTCGGAATCGTAGTCGGGACACAAGCAAAGGCAGGCGCGAGCCGAGACTATGAAGTTGACTACTTACGCGGAGCGACAGCTTCGGACGCAGGTTGGAACGTTCTACAAGCCATGCGGTACCGGCGCCGCCACAATGAACGGGCAGCGAACGCACTACTTCAAGAAGTCGCAATCATCATGTCTGGTCACTGGGGGACATCCGCCGCCAGCGACAATAAGCTGCGAGTTCACCCAAGCGGGTTGCACAGACGCTCTCGCACATGCGTTTCCGCTCATCCCTCACGCACCCGGCTTCAGCCTGAGCATGGGTGCTGCACCCGCGTTGTTCCAAGCTAGCGCCGTTGACCAGGAGCTTTATAAGCGAAACAAGCGCGATTCCGGCGTGAAGTAAATCGGATTGGAGCTTTACGCGACTTAGGTGGCCTCCGGATTAGCCGCATTTGGAGTCGCCGCCTTTGCCGCGGCCAGTTCATTCGCCTTGTTAGCGCTGAGCGCTTTGATTTCCGCCAGCCGCATTTCTCGCTTATGCTTTTCATCAAAAAGCATCTCGATCAAGTCAATCAACATCTGAGCCTCGCCGGGCTCGATGTCGACGATTAGATTCACGTCCTTTTCCATGTGGGCGCCAATATTGCCAACGATGCGAACCGCGTCGATCGCATCCACGCTCTCGTGCGTTACGCCCTTTGGAGCCGTATGATCGTCTAGCTGTTTTCGTCGATTAACGGTGGAATCTGCCTCCTAGAATTTCAAAGTCGTGCGTAGGCCGAAGACTGTTGCGTTCTTGAGCGCTCGGCCCGGGATCGGCCCCGCCGGGTCCGTTGCTCCGCCCCCGGGATGAATGATGTATTGGAAATTTGGCTGCAGGGTCCAGCCGTCCCGTAACTGATATTGATACACCGCCGTCAACAGTCCTTCGAAGCTGCGCACCGGCCATGTCGGACCAAAGAGTACGCGATAGTCGACGTCCAGTGCCTGAGCCCGCCTCGAGACGTGGGCGTAGCCAGCAGCGATGCCGAATTTGTCGTCTGGTCGTTTGTCGCTGAGGCCGATGAACTCGAGTCCGGCGTCAGCGTAGAGATCAATCAGATTGCGGTCCGCGGGAGCGCCGGAGATGCGAGCGAAAACGCCGATTCCCCGATCATCGCTTTTGGGCACGCGATAAATCTGCTGCTCGAAGACTGCCCATCCGCCGACATCGCCTGTCAACATCAGGGGAGTGCCGCTGCTGGCCGGCGCCGCAAGCGAAACGCCGTTGCTGGCGAGTTGAAGATCGGAGAATGGCCCGAGGTGACGCCACCCGCCGAACTTGATCTGGCCCGTCAGATTGGGATCGCCCTTCGTGTTGTTCCAGGAGTACTGGATTTGGCCCAGCAGAAGGGGCGGATCGTTAATCCGGAAGTTGACGCCATATCGGTTGCGTTGTTGTGGATCGCCTGGGCCCGGACCCGCCTGGTTGCCGTCGAAGACGCCGCCAAGAATGGATAGCTGATCCGTGATGTTGACCAGCAGCCGGGTGCCCATTGCCGCCAACGGCGGCGACGGACCGCCGCTGGGCAGGTCGAGAGATGTGATTGCCGGCCACCCCATCGATGCGTTGGTGAAGACATCTGTATATTTCGTGTTGAAGAACTCGCTATCGGCGGCGAGCTGCCCGAACTTCAGGGAGACCTTTTTGTTACCCCACTGCTTCTCGAAGTAGGCTTCGTAAAGTCGCGTCGACGGCAATGCCTCGATGCCGCTGACGACGAAGAGATTGTCGAGATAGTTGCGCGACAGTCCCGCACCGTGAATCTGGAACATATTGGCGTGGAAGGTAAGCTTGTCGATGCCGGCGAGCTTCTGCAGGTCGACATCGACGGCAAGGTTCAGCCGGCCTTCGTAGATCGCTCCCTGCTTCAGCCCGCCGGAGAAATTTCCGAGCGTCTCGCCGATGTAGGTCGCGGCGAATTTGATCCCGTATTTTTGAAACTTGTTCGGCAGAAGTCCAAGCGTCTTCTCCTCGATGGTGCTCTCGCCGGTGTCCGGATCGGCAGGCTTGTCTTCGTCGGTCTTCTTGTCTTCCTGCGCGAAAGCGTGGGTGCCGGCGAGAAGCCCCGCAACAAGGACCGTCAGCGTCAGGCATCTAACGACCATGTTCAATCGAACCGCATAGCGAGGAGTCCGCAAGACAGGGGCACATTGGGACACGGTCGAATAGCAAACTCAAGAGGGCGCGCGCGCTGGCCGGTTCCGCCCAGGTGATTTTCCAAACCCGTGATTTTTGCGGCAGCGCGAGAGGCGAGCCGGCTTTGAAAACGGCAACCCCGGGAACAATCGGAACTTTGCCTTGACGCTGCCGTTCGTGAGTGGGGCCAGAAATGGAGGAGAGTGAGATGAATAAGCTGATCGTCTGCGGCGCCCTTGCCGCTTTTGTGCTCGGTGCGCAGGCTGCGAGCGCCGCCGAATTCTACATCGTGCGCGATGCCGCGACTAAGAAATGCACGGTCGTCGACACAAAGCCGACAACTACCACCACGACGGTCGTTGGCGACGGCGTCTATAAGACCAAGACGGAAGCCGAATCCGCCGTGAAGACCACCAAGGTCTGCACCGAACAGTGATGATCCGTCGGCCATGGTTCGGGCCGGTCGGAAGGACAAGGAGGATGAACGATGCCTGTATTTCTGTTGTGGGCCGTTCCCGCCGTCATCGTGATCGGCGGCGCCGGCTATTGGCTGATTCACATACACTAATCAAACTACGATGATCACGAAGCGGCCCGTCCGGTCATGTCAGGCGAGTCGCTTTTCTGCCGGGCCGGCGCCCTTTCGGACGGGCAGCGGACGAAGCCAGGCAACCACGCCAACCGCCGTACGTTGACCCTCGAATGGGGCGCAGCTACGGAGCCGCCGATGATCGAAACCGATACCCTTTTGGTGAAGTGCCCCAACTGCGGCGCTTGGCCTATGGCGGCGGGCCCGAACGCCCCCTATTCCCATCAGGACGTTCGGCTGAGATGCGCCAAGTGCGGCCATGGCGAGGATGGCCGGCTGCGACGCTCCACGTCCGTCGAACGTCCCCCACAGCAGCCGCATGCCGTTTGAATCATGAAGATGCGCGCGCACTTGCAAAGCCACATCGTCGAGCTCGATGACGGCTCGAGATGGCAGATCTTTCCGGGCGATCTCGACTTGACGCTGAACTGGGAGCCCGAGACGGACCTGATGGTTCTCGATGCAGACGACGAAGTTGCGTCTCATGTCCTGGTCGGTGGTGGCGCAAAGGTGCGCGCGAGGCCCGTGGGCGACAGCTGGCCTGCGACGCAAGTCAAGGACGCGCTGAAGGGCGGTTGAGCGCTTTTTTGCAACCCGCCGGTTGGAAGACGAGTTTGGCTCGCGGAGGCGCAGGGATGCCGACGCCTGGCGTTGTCGATCAGCGATCTGGATACTGTCGAGCGGCTAAATGCGGTGGGCGATCCTGCTCCGGAAGAGCGTGACGAAATCGAGAAGCTGCTCGCGAAGATCGACACCGCGCTGAGCTTGCTCGAGCCGCGACATGTTGCCGGACCGAGCAGCGAATGAACCGGCGCTGCCGCCAGTCAGCGCGCGGCAAGCTGACAAAGCGATCTCGGACGATGATCGTCTCCGTGTGGCGCAGGGCTGGCTAGGCCTACTCCGGAGACGCCCGCAGTCGGAGCAAGAGGCGTTCGAAGCCAGAAGCAAAGCCGAGGGCACAGGGCAGCCCGACTCGGAGGCCTCGAACTAGCGATAATTGGTGAACAATTTCCGAGAGGAACGCGCCTTCTGTCCAAAAATTAACAGAGCATCGCTAATGGCAGTGGAGCAACGCATGCAAAAGCGGCGTCGTTTCAAACAAGAGCATTCTCTAGAAGTGCGGTTGACAGAAGAGGCCAAGAGCCTGCGCGACGAAGCCAGCGGGCTTCCACCAGGTATCGAGAAAGAAGAGCTGTTGAAGAACAGGCTGAGACTGGCGCTCACATGAGCGAGTGGCTCCCCTCCCGGACTCCAGCCGTCCACCTAGCTTGACCTACGTCAACGTGGCTTTAGCTGCTGGCCTGAGAGTTCCGGCATGGCCGAGCGATACGACCGGATCACTATTGCCGGATACGTTGCCATCGCCTTTGGCGTCGCGGCGTTGATTTGGCTGCGGATGTCGTAGAGGCCGCCTCAGTTGGCGGCCTCTTTCATCCTAGATCCAATTCATATGTTGGCTAGATCCAATTCATATGTTGGCCGAAAATCCGGCGAAGTGCCATCATATTGGGATACTGAATACCCAAAAGATGACCGAGTATTGGCGCAGCGCTCTCATTCCGGTATCTGACAGGAACTGCTGGTCTTGCGGTCCTTCGGGCCCTGAGCACTTGCGGCCCCGCCAGCCGGCGTTATTCGGCCTGTTCGATCGCGGCTGGCATTTTGGCTACCGACATCAGAGATCGAGCGACTTGGTTTAGCAACTGATCAGAATTCTCCTCTTCCGCAAGTGACTTCGACAACAGCGCGACGACTGCACTGTGGCGTAGCTGCTGGGCGAGATTCTTCGCCGTGGTGTAAGCCGAGATTTCATAGTGCTCCACACGCTGTGCAGCTCCGATTAAGGCGAGGTCCGCGGCCGCGTCTTCCTTTTCCTCTCCCTCAGCCATGATTTCCTGGCCTTCCTCGATAAGCCCCATCATTCCCTTGCAAGGCTTCGCTCGGACGGTCTTGCCGAGCAACTCGAAGCATTCATTGATGCGCTCCACCTGGTTTTCGGTCTCGACGAGATGTTGCTCAAACAGCTCTCGCAACTGATCGAAGCGAGCTGCCTCGGCCATCTTCGGAAGCGTCTTGGTGAGTTGCTTTTCGGCATGCAGGATGTCGCGGAGCTCATCGATCAACAAGTCGCCAAGCCCGGCTTGGTCGTCTGGCGGCGAACTTTCCGCGACGATCGCGGCGGACGCGCCGGCGTCAGCCTGGATCGCTGGCGATTCCGTGAAGACCCAGCCATTGCCCTCGTTCCACGGACCGCGGGCGTCGATCTCGCCGTGGTCGCCGGCCCCGGTGGAGTCGTTGAAGAACTGGTCGACCAGTCCCGGTGTTGGGGCGATGCGGCCGATGCTGAAAGCGGGCTTGGCCATGCTCTCGAGCGCCAGCGCGAACGCTCTCATGTGTGTGATTTCCCGCGTCATCAGGAACTGCAGCGCGTCCTTGGTACCGGCGTCGTCGCAGAAATTGATTAGGCGTTCATAGACGATCTTGGCCCGCGCTTCGGCGGCGATGTTGCTGCGCAGATCGACGTCGAGCTCGCCGGTTATCTTCAGGTAATCGGCCGTCCACGCATTGCCCTGGGAATTGAACAGGTTCACGCCGCCGCCACCAGCGATCGCAATCAGGGGATCGGCTTCGGCGGCCTGGCGATCGAACTTCGCCGGCTTGAGGTGCATCCGGGCGAGTGTCCCCACGACTTCGAGGTGACTCAGTTCCTCGGTGCCAATATCCATCAGCAGGTCCTTGCGATCCGGATCCTCGCAGTTGAGCCCCTGTATTGAATATTGCATCGCGGCAGCGAGTTCGCCGTTGGCACCACCGAACTGTTCAAGAAGCATGTTGCCAAAACGAGGGTCTGGTTCGTCGACGCGGACAGTGAACATCAGCTTCTTGACATGGTGGTACATCGAAAGGCCTTGCAATGAGAGGGGAGATCATCCCGAACGGAAGCCAGGATCGTTTGTTCCTATCGGACGGAGGATTCCTGCCCGGACGCCGAACCGCCGACTTTCCTTGTTTGGAAAGCCGGGGGAGGACCTCGACGGCACGTTGAGCGTTGGGGAGGTACTTACCTTTCCGATCGTTGAGACATGTTCAAGATCGCTAGCTTGTCAGCAAGGCGCCTTGGCCGCAGTCCAAGCTTTCCGGTGAATGTTAGACCGACCAGAGCGGATGTCGCGGTGGCACATTCAATCGCCCGCAGCACTGCGCCGGCCCCGGAGCAGGTGGCCCGCGCCCTGACCTGGGGCGCAGATGAGAAGCTTCTTCTGGGCCTCACAGCCGTCGGCCGGCTTGCCTCGCGCGGTTGTGGGGTGCCGCTGCGGCGCGCAGGAAACCATGCTCTGCCAGTGACGGTCGCTGCGTCGCTGCTGCCCCATGATCTAAAACTCGTATTCGACCAAACTCGGCCGGATCGTCGGACGGTGATTGGGCATATGCATGGCGTCTCGCTTTCCGGCAAACGAAAAGATGCGTTTCCCTCAGGCCACGCGCTGCACATGGGCGCACTGGCATCGGCGGCCAGCGGGTTGCCGGCTGGTCTCCGGCGGGCGATCCGCGCGATTGCGGTCGGGCTGTCGCTCACTCGCATTGCGATCCTGGCGCATTGGGCGAGCGATGTCGTTGCCGGCTTCGCACTCGGGGCGATTCTCGAACGGGTCCTCCGGCTTTGGACCGGCTACTCGAACGGAATTTCAACGGAGGATGATCATGCCGACTCTTGAAGACCTGAAGGGATACATGGAGCGCGCAACCGGTCTGAAGCGCCCCGGCAAGCGGAAGGCTGTGGATCTCGCGCGAGCGCGAAAGCCTGGTACGGTTCGCTTTAAGGACGACGGTCTCATTCCAAATCACCCGCGATGGCCGCTCATACTGTATCGAAACGCGGTCGCTTTCGACGAGGACCTGGACGCCGCAGCCGTGATCGAAGACCTATTTGAAGCGAACGGATGGGGAGATAGCTGGCGGGATGGCATCTACGATTACGTGCATTATCACTCCAGGATCCATGAGGTGCTCGGCATCGCGCGCGGCAAGGGCCGCGTTCGGTTCGGCGGCAACAAAGGGAAGATCTTCACCCTGAAGGCTGGGGACATCGCGGTTCTTCCCGCCGGCACAGGCCATCAGTGCCTTTCCGCGGGCGATGAGTTCCTCGTCATCGGGGCATACCCGCCGACCGGTACATACGACGAGTGCACGAGCGTCGAAGACCGTCAGCGGGCGCTGAAAGCCATTCCGAAGGTTTCGGTGCCGCGTAAGGATCCGGTCTATGGGGCCGGCGGGCCGCTCTCGAAGCTCTGGAAGAGAGCGAAATGACCGAGTACGTCATCCGCTTCGTCCTCGGGGGCGCCGTCGTATCGGTCTTCGCGATGCTGGGAGATCTCCTGCGTCCAAAGAGCTTCGCCGGCCTGTTCGGAGCAGCGCCCTCGGTCGCGCTCGCGACGCTTGGGATCGCGGTGTATCAGCACGGGGTCAATTACGCCGCCTTGCAAGCTCAGGCGATGATTGCGGGAGCTGTTGCGCTCGCCATCTACAGTGTCGTCGCCTGCCATCTGCTTGTCCGCGCAAAGCTGCGAGCGGTGACGGCGACCTTGCTGTCACTCGTCATTTGGCTGGTCGCCGCTTTCGGGCTGCTGGTTTTCGCTGGAGGTCAGACGTGAGCCCGATCCGCTTTTCAACATCATCTCTCAAGGAAGGCCGCTGGTACGAATATCTGATTCGCTTCGTGCTTGGCGGCGCTGCGACCGTCTTTACCGGCCTCATCAGCAGTCGCTATGGAGCAGTCATCGGTGGCGTTTTTCTTGCCCTTCCAGCCATATTCTGCGCGAGCGCAACGCTGATTGAGAAGCATGAAATTCGCCGCAAGCGCGAAGCGGGTCTCGCCGGCAAGCGCCGCGGGCAAATGGCGGCCGCCGTCGATGCCGCTGGCGCTTCGCTCGGCGCGCTGGGCATGCTGGCCTTCGCGGTTGGTTTCTCGATGCTAATCCCACGCGGCAACATCCCCGCCGTCTTCGTCGGCGCCTCCCTCGCCTGGTTGACTATCGCGGTAGCGGCTTGGTACGTGCGCCGGAAAATGAGATCGACGCGGACCGTGAAAGAGCCCAGCGGCTCCACGAATTCGCAAACGCGATAGACGGGCTGGCGATCTTTTCTTCATTAGTTCGCAATGAGGAAGTTTGATCTCGTCATGGCCGAGCTACCTTCCGGGCATTCATATCGGCACCGTCACCCGCCCAGATATTGATTTCCCAGCAGTACACGGGCTGACGCGACTCCTGTTGGGGCACTTGAGGTCCTATTGGGGCATTTGAGGGCCGGGCGAAATGCAGCACGGTTCGTCCCAAGATCGTGCACAAGGGAGACCAGAGGAACTGCGGTTATCGGCGCGGGTTGAATGCAAAGCAGTCCAGTTGCTGCACGCGGCTTGTGCAAGGTTTAGAATGGCCGACGAAACGATCAAGACCACCGGCATAGCCGCACACGGCGCCTCTCGCCTCCCGTGGGTCGAGATCGACAGTTTCAACCTCGAACTTAAAGATGAGGACGAATTCCTGGGGGACCGTGCCAGCAAGGGCGCCTTCCGGGAAACTCTCGAAAAATGGCGAAAGCCGCTGCGCAAATTTGGCGAAGATCCCTTCGGGAAGGAGCTTTCCGAAGATATCAGCAAAAAGGAGCTCGACGCCGTCCTTGGCGGCGACGATCCCGAAGCCTCCGTTGTCGTCCACAGCGCCATCGAGGACTTTGCACAGGAGCTCACCCGCGTAACGCGGCGGTTCCTAAAAGCCAAGGCCTGGGAAAAAACCGAGCGCATCGTAGTGGGCGGCGGTTTTCGGGACAGCCGCCTCGGCGAACTCGCCATCGCCCGGGCCGAAATCCTCCTGAAGGCGGACAACTATAAGGTCGAGATGCTCCCGATCCATTCTCATCCGGACGACGCCGGCCTTATCGGCGCGCTATAGCTCGCTCCATCCTGGATCTTCGAAGCGCACGACTCCATCCTTGCCGTGGACATCGGAGGCACGAACATCCGCTGCGGCGTCGTGGAAACGCGGCGCAAGAAGGCGCCGAACCTCTCCAAGGCGTGCGTGTGGCAGTTCGACTATGGCGTCATGCCGACGACGAGCCGTCGCGTGAGAACGCTGTGAGGCGCCTGGTCAAGATGCTCAAAGAACTGATCGCGAAGGCGGAAGACGAGGGATTCAAGCTCGCGCCATTCATCGGCATCGCATGCCCAGGCGTTATCAAGAGCGACGGCTCGATCGAGAAGGGCGCGCAGAACTTGCCCGGCAACTGGGAGAGCAGCAAGTTCAATGTACCCGCAAGTCTCGTCCAGGCGATCCCGCAGATCGGGGAGAACGACACCGCCGTCATCATGCACAACGATGGGGTCGTGCAGGGACTTTCTGAGGTCCCCTTCATGCAAGACGTGAAGCGTTGGGGCGTGCTGACGATCGGCACCGGTCTCGGCAACGCCCGCTTTACCAACCGCAATGGCAAAGGCGAACGCTGAGGTTATGGGAAGAAGGTGGCTCGATATCCGGTAAAATGAGGGCCGATCGTTGGCTGGGTTGTGAAACGCGTTTTTGGGGAGACCAAGATCGGCATCTCAGGAGGCAGCTGAAATTTCCTTCCTGAACTGGCATAGGCGGCGGTCACCACCGCGATTTCGTTCGGCCAAGGGCGACTTTTTGCCACTCATAGGGCAAGGTTTCAACGGAGGAACCTCGCTGACTTCGCGGGTTTATCACCGGAAGGAGGGATCGGCGCTAGCGAGTGGAAATGACTGCTGTGATAGCGGCGGCCGAGCGTGTCGCTGACGACTAACCGTCGAAGAGGCCGTGATTAGCGGAAACCCAGCCCACGATCCCTACAGAGTTGAAGGAGGCACGTGGTGACCCAACCGACCGAAAAGGAAATCGAGAAGCGCGCCTACGAGATATGGGAGCGGAGCGGCAAGCCCGAAGGCAGGGAGGAAGAATTCTGGCGGTTGGCGGAGCAGGAGTTGCGAAACGAGGACAAGTCATCTCCCCTCCGCACTCCAGATAGCCTGTAAGCAGAGAAGAAGCGCTAACCGGATGTCTCATTCCGCAGCAGCCGAAACTGTATTGCTGTACTTTGTGCTGCCCCTTTGGTTATTGGCGGGGTTTGCTGATTATCTTTGCCATCGCGCATCTCGGATTGAGACGACAAGCGGCTATAAGGAAACCCTACTTCATCTGTTGATGTTGATCGAACTTGCGATACCATTGCTGGCGGCGTTTTTTTTTGAAATCAACGCTCTTATTATTGCGGCTATGATCGTCGGCTTTGTTACGCACCAGCTGACAGCCCTCTGGGATACAACATTCGCCAGCCATAAGCGGAGCATCACGCCCATCGAACAGCAGGTCCATAGTTTTCTCGAGCTGATGCCTCTCATGGCGATGGTGATCGTCATCATCTTAAACTGGCCGCAATTCCTCAGCCTTTGGGGACTGGGTTCTGGGCCCGCACGTTACGAACTCGCCCTGAAGCGAGAGCCATTACCATGGACGTATGTGGCGGCGTTTCTATTCGCGGTCCTGCTGTTTGAAGTCCTTCCCTATATGGAGGAATTCGTTCGAGGCTTACGGTCGCGGAAGAGGGCTTAGCTCCGAACGCGGAGCACCATCAATGAAGGTTGCCGTCATCGGAGCGACAGGACTTTTAAGGTCCGCTATTGTGGCTGGCTTTCCTCGCACGGCCATTCGGTCCTTTCGATGAGTAGAATCGCCGACATTAGGTGTCCTGGCACGATCTCAACGAGGCGCGGATTGTATCTTCACAGCCACCGCTGTCGTTGCACAGCCCGTCACAGGCTCGCTGCTTGTGCTGCACGTCGGTTACTCCTTCTGGGAAGGATGGATCGTGGTCGATGGTGCTGTATCTCTCGTCTCACCGAATCTGCTGGCTGTGGTTTGCCTTCGGCATTCCAGTGTTCATGGCGGTGGCCGCTATACTCTGGCTGATGATAGCTAAACCTTAACTTGAGGTGTTTTGAAGCGTGATGGCAGTGCCGAGCTCGCCAGGATGCTCCGCTCGCGGTGGCATGCCAGCTTGCAGTAGTTGCCGGGGAGCGCGCAGGCCTCCGGGATGGTCGAGCGGATAGGAGGGGATACCTGTTAGGCCGCCAAAGCGCCTGTTGCTCAGGCGCGCCTCCGTTATTGGCCAAGAACTCTGCGTGCGAGATGAATATACGCAATCGCTCTGGATGAATGTCCCGGTGGTCGAAGTTGCTAGCCTGTCGGGATCCGACCGGGCGGACGTGGTCGTGGTCGGTTCTGGCATTGCTGGGCTGCCGGTGGCGTAGAGCTTGTAAGCCGTGGGCGCTCCGTGATCGTGCTGGATCGACACCGGCATGACGGCGCGCACGACCGCGCATCTCGCCACAGCGCTGGACGACTATTCCAAGGAGCTCGTGGGCGCGCGCGGCGAGGAATGTGCGCCTTACTACCAAAGCGTCGTGACCGCGATTGACCGCTGAAGCTATCCTGGAACTCGAAAACGTCGACTGCGATTTCTGCCGGGTCGACGGAATCTGGGTGCATTGCCGAATCCCAGACCGGGCGGCCAACCGCCAGCGGCAGCAAAAGGGGAAAGGAGCCGCCTCGCAACGGCTCCGTCCTTCCGCTATTTCTTGCCCTCGCCGACCGTAGGCGCGGGCTTCTTGTCGAGATCCTGCGCCATCTCAAGATGATGCTTAAGCGCCGGCAGGGTTTTGCCGGCCCAATTCTTCAGATCCGCGTTATCGCCGCCCTTGGCATAGCGCTCGAACAGGTCGACGGCATCCTTATGAGCGCTGACCTGCATCGAATTGAACTCCGAGCTGAAGTCGTTACCGTTGGCACCCTTCAGCTTGTCGAGCTTGCTTTGGTGCGATGAATCGAGAGCGCTGGGCAATTCGGCTTTCACCTTGCCACTGGTGACAAGTCCCTTCAGCTCGGTGCTGGTTTTGGTGTGGTCCGTTACCATCTGGGAAGCGAAAGTCTTCTCCGCTGCATTTCCCTTCTGCTGTGCGAGCTTGTTAGACTCGATTTCAAACATGTCCGATATCGCGACCTGCTTGACAAAATCCACCGTCGAGGGGCTGACCCCGAGCACGGAATTGACGCCGGTCTTTTCGCTGACGGATTGCGCCATGACCGGTGTCGCCAGCAAAATGCACGCGATTGCTATTATAGTGCGTCTCATGTGTATCTCCATCAGTTTGCGGTCTTGCAATTGACGCCCTTGCGAGGCGTTAGTTGAGCTTAGTCGCCGTCTGCTCGTCGAATTTGGCGGCGAGGGATCGAACGATATCGTGTGGCTGAGCTTTCCATCCAGGCGATCAAGACGTCGTAGTGGCGACCGGCCGCAACAGGAGACCCGCCAGATAGCAGCGGCCTCAAGTAACCGGTCTTGCGGCATCTTCGACCGCTCGGGCGGTGGAACGATCCCGTGACCAAACCCCTGTTGCGGGTGTAGACCTCCTTGCGGTTGAGGTGGAACTGGACGCAGTAGCCGTCGCATTTGCGCTTTTCGCTGATTCCCGCCCCGTTCTTGGCCAAGCTATCGTCAAAGGCGAGGTGGTGGTTGGCCTACGCACTACCCTGAAGTTTTAAGCCGAGTGCCGGTAAACGTGGCGGAGGTATACGCGTCACTACGCAGTGACCTGTACATCGGCTCCATTACTTCTTTTTCTTGGGGACTTTCTTGCCTTTTTTGCGGGCCTTGGAAAGTCCGATCGCGATCGCCTGCTTCTTGCTTTTTACCTTGCCGCCCTTTCCGCCACGGCCACTTTTGGCCGTCCCCTTCTTGTACCGTCGCATCTCGCTCTTGACGTCCGAGCCCGAGCTCTTCGAGTAGCGACGCTTCTTCTTGGCTTTTTTTGCCATGGGTTCTTCTCTTTCCACTAAAAGACACTGCTAGTTGAACTGCCAGAAGCATGACTTCCGCGCTGTCGGCTTTCCCATCCACCGCATCGACAATCTAGATGGCGCTGGCAAGTTCCAACGCACCATTCCGAGCATCCGTTAGAGGATATACCGAATGCGGTGTCCTCATAGGAACGCTGTCAGATGTTTCACGCTTGATAGGTTGGAGAACCTCGATCGATGCGCCGCACCAGAATTCGGCTCAAGCACCAGCCATCCGACCAAGCCGGCCGACGCGGTTGGCGGCTTAGCACCGAGGAAGATGAAGAAGGTATCGAGGATTGGATGGTCGGCGGAGGCGACAGCCCGTCAGCTTGAACGGCAAATACTCCCGGAAATTGTTGCTGCATCAACCAAGGGATCAGGGTAGCCACACGATGGTTCGTCCCAAGGGTTCACCTCCTATTTCGAGCCCGATTCAGCGGGCCAGCCGTTTGATGGTCTTGGCCGCACGGCTGGGACCATGCCAGCCCAGAAACTTCAGCTCCTTGTTCTCCAGCGCATTCGTTGCTCGAAAGAACTGTTCGAGGTCATCGCGTGCATGGGTGGGAAGATCGCGGATATCCTTGAGATCAGTTTCGAGCGGTGATCTATCAGGCACCGCAAACACCCGATCGTTGCGCTCCGTCTCGCCCTTTTTCTTCTGTTCGACTTCGAGAATGCCGATGGGACGGCAGCGCAGCACGACGCCCGGATAGGTCTGCGCGTCATGCAAGATCAGCACATCCAGCGGATCGCCATCCTCGGCCTTGGTCGAGGGAATGAACCCCCAGTCGTAGGGATAGGTCAGGCCGGCCATCAGTGGCTTCGCCAAGGCAAAAACGCCAAGCTTCGGATCGAAATCGAGCTTGCACGAACTGCCGCGCGGCGTCTCGACCACGGCGAAGATGTTGTTATGGTCGGCCCAACTCGGTAGTTTTGTCAGATTGGTCATGGCGGACGACTCGGGCCTCGAAAGAAGCAGCGGGCCCGACGGAAATCGATCCGCGAGCCCTGCCGGGAATCAGGCGGAGGTGGAGGCCTTCTTGTTGACGCCCTTGCGCAACGCAACCGTATTGAGCTTGGCGTTCGCGGTCTTCTCTTCGTTTAGGTTCGTGGTAAGGAAGCGCACGATATCGTCGTGGCCGAGCTCCTCCGCCCAGGCGATCAAGGTGCCGTAGCGGCATATCTCGTAGTGCTCGACGGCCTGCGCGTTGGCGACGAGCGCCGCATCCAGCACCGTCTTGTCCTCGATCTCGCCGGCCGTCTCGTCGGCTTCCTTGATGATCCCGTCGATGGCTGGGCATTGCGTGCCGCTTGGCGATTGGCCGAGTTTCTCGAATACCTTTTCGAGACGCTCGATCTGCTTGTTGGTCTCCTCGAGATGGTTCTTGAGGCCCGTGGCCAGATCCCGGTTGGTGGCTTTGTCGATCATCTTCGGCAGGGCCTTGGTGATCTGCTCCTCGGCATAATAGATGTCCTGCAAGCCATGCAGCAGCAGATCATCCATCGTCTTGATGTCTTTGGTGAATAGTCCCATGACGCCGCTCCTCGCTCCTAAAGCGGGGGGAACGCATGCTCGCCGTGCTGGTTCCTGGGCGTGAACGCCACAGCCGGCCGGGAAGATTATGATGGTGGGGCGTCTCGTGCGTCCGCAGGAACTCGCGCAAACAGGCCGCGTTTTGCCTCTTTGGGTGGAGTTCAACATGGACAGCACCTCGCTCTGGATGGAGACCGAAATCCTGCCGGAGGCGGGTGCCCTCAAAGGCGATGTGCAATGCGATGTCGCCGTGGTTGGTTCGGGCATCGCCGGACTGTCGACGGCGTACGAATTGATGAAGCGCGGCCGCTCGGTCATCGTCATCGACCGCAAGGGTATCGCAAGCGGCATGACGGCGCGCACCTCGGCGCATCTTGCACCGCTCTGCGATGATTTGATGAGCGAATTCAGGAAGCTGCGCCGCGCCGAGGCCGCCAAGCTGTTCTACGAAAGTCAGGCCGCCGCCGTGGATCGCATCGAGGAAATCCAGACAAGTGAGAAAATTGCCTGCGACTTTCTCCGTCTTGACGGCTATCTTTTTCAAGGCAATGGCATGCCGGCCGACATATTCGATGAGGAGCTGGAAGCGGTGCGCGAGGTCGGCGCACCGGTGCACCGGCTGGTCGGCGTGCCGCTCAAGGGCTGCGAGAGCCGGCACGTCTTGCGCTATCCGCGCCAGGCAAAATTCCATCCCCTCAAATATCTCGCCGGACTTGCTGCCGCTTGCGCAAGCGGCAGCGTCCGTTTCTTTGCCAACAGCCCGGTCGAGGAAGTCGCCGAACATGACGGCGGCGTCACGCTGCGAACCTCACAGGGGCAGATCACGGCCGCGCATGCTGTCATCGCGACCAACGCATCAATCGCCGACCGCTTTCAACTGCATACCAAGGTTGCTCCTTACCGCACTTACGTGCTCGCCTTTGCCATCGCGCGGGGCGAACTGCCCGACGCGCTCTATTGGGACACCGAAGATCCCTACCATTATGTGCGGTTGCAAACGGGCCCCGAGGAGGTTGATTTCGTGCTGGTCGGCGGCGAAGACCATAAAAGCGGTGAGGCCAACGATGCCGACCAGCGCTTTGCTCGGCTGGAGAACTGGGCGCGTGAATTGATCCCGGCTTTGGACCGCATAACCCATCGCTGGTCGGGTCAGGTTCTCGACACGATCGACTATGCCGGCTTCATCGGCCGCGAGCCCGGCAGCGAGCGCATTTACCTTGCAATGGGCGATTCAGGCCAGGGCCTGACCCATGGTGTGATGGGCGCGATGCTGAACACAGCCCTCATTCTGGGCGAAGATCATCCGTGGAAGTCCGTCTATGCGCCGGATCGCAAGCCGCTCGCAGCGGCGCGGAATTTCCTGCGCGAGAACATGACGATCCTGCAAAACCTCGCGGAATATGTGGCGCCGGGTGAAATCGCTTCGCTCGAAGAGCTTCAGCCGGGTGAGGGCGCCATTCTGCGGCGGGGACTCGAAAAGATCGCAGCCTACAAGGACAAGGCTGGCGAACTGCATCTTCATTCGGCCAGTTGCACGCATATTGGCTGTCATCTGCACTGGAACAGCTTCGAGAGCTGCTGGGATTGTCCGTGCCACGGTTCGATCTTTGCGCCCAACGGACGGCCGATCAATGCTCCGGCCGTGTCGGCTTTGCGCCCGGTAAAGGTCTAGCGAGATCCGGTCAAGGCTCAGGGAGCGTTCCATCTTCAAGGACGAGGACATCGAGCAGGGCGATCTGCGTAGCCCGCGCCCACCGTGGGCCGTCCTACGGCCGCTGCCAATTGAGCCGATCGTTGACAGCTTTCGGTGCGAGGTGTTGATCATCGGCGCCGGCATCACCGGTGCGCTGATGGCCGAGCGCCTGACACGGCAAGGCCGCCAGGTGGTCGTCATCGATCGCGAGCTTCCCAGTCTCGGCAGCACGGTGGCCAGCACCGCCATGCTGCTCTGGGAAATCGACCGGCCGCTGTTCGAGCTCGCGCAGCTCTATGGTTTCGAGAAGGCGGTTCGCTGCTATCGGGCCAGCCACCATGCCGCGCAAGGCCTGCCGTCCCTGGTTAGGCAGCATGGAATTGCCTGCCAGATGCGACGGCGTCTCTCGCTCTATCTCGTCGTCGATGACAGTCCGAACCTTGTTCAGGATGAATATGCGCTGAGGAGCCGCGCCGATCTGCCGTCCCTCTATCTCGATCACGCCGCGCTGCTGAAGCGCTTCGGCATCGCGCGGGCGGGCGCCCTTTTGTCAAGGGATGCGGCTGATGCCGATCCTGTGCTGCTCACACATGGCCTGCTTGATATCTCCCTGCAACGCGGTGCCCGCCTTCTCAAGGCCAACGCGGTTGCCTACGACAGCACGGCCCAGAGAGTCACCGTCGGCCTTGAGAACGGACTTTCGATCGAGGCGCGCCAGGTTGTGCTCGCGACCGGCTATGTGATGCCGGATATTGTGCGGCCCACGGCGCAGCAACCAGCTTCCAGCTGGGCCATCGCGAGCCGGCGGCAGCCAGGCCATCTGTGGCCCGAACAGGCGCTCATCTGGGAAGCGAGCCGGAACTATCACTATGCGCGGACCACCGCTGATGGCCGCATCATCCTTGGTGGCGAAGATGACCGTACGCTCATCGAGCCTGACGCTCGTGATGACGCCACGCCTGCCAAGGTGAGGGCGCTCAAAGATTATCTGAAGGCGCTTTGGCCGCATGCATCGGAAGATGTGGCGTTCGGCTGGTCGGGCGCCTTCGATACCACACATGACGGCTTGCCGTTGATCGGCAGGGTGCCCGGCTCCAAGAATATCTTCGCCGCCTTTGGCTATGGCGGTAACGGCATTACCTTCAGCTTCCTCGCGGCGGAACTTCTGGCGGCGATGCTTGCCGGAGGTTCTTCGCCCCTGTTCGATGATCTTGCGATTGATCGCGATATTCCCGGCTAACGACGCGCGATCAGGCAGCCCAGCATGAAGGCGACGAGCACCGAGGGCAGCGGAGCCTCTCGCACCACATCACGCAGAAATGCGAGCACCTGGCCCGGCGGCTGCCCTTCTTTCCTTTGCCGCACCGTGCGGGCGGTCTCACGCCTTCCGAAACGTCTGTGCTGGATTGCGCTTCATCGCTCCGTGCCGCACCTGATCCGCCATTCCCTGCTCCTTCAATCTGGGCAATGGACCGGCGGCGGAACCGTTCCTACTGCGAACGCTGTGGCCGTACGCGGTGCTCTAGCAACGAAGGGGACCCGAGGCCGTTCTGGAAGGACCGACAACGATCGATCAAGAATGGTCATGGCTAAAGATCCGCCGGAGCCTAAACGAGACGGCAAAGGGGCCCACATCTCGGGCTCTCGCAAGCCTGCGCGGGAAGTTCAGGAGCCCTTCACCATCCGCCCGCCGGAAACCGATCACGGCTCGATGCCCAATCTGAAATGGTCGTTCGCTGACAGTCACGTCAGGATCGAAAAGAGCGGGTGGACCCGCGAGACGACGATCCGAGAACTGCCGATCGCAGAGGACGTGTCAGGAGTCAACATGAGACTGGAGGCAGGGGGCGTCTGAACTGCATTGGCACAAACAAGCCGAATGGTCGTACATGCTTCGAGGCAAGGCGCGGATCACCGCGGTCGACGAGGCCGGCTCGAACATTCGCGGACGATGTTTCTATTTTCCGGCGGGAATCCCGCACTCGATCCAAGGACTCAACAGCGACGTGAAGGGTGCGAGTTTCTGCTCGTCTTCGACGATGGTGCATTCTCGGAAGAAAACACTTTCCTACTAACCGACTGGCTCGCCCACACGCCGCGTTCGCGATGGGCACTACATCGACAACACGGGAGACCGCCCGCTGCGGTTTCTGGAGATGTCAGGTCGAACCGGTATGTCGACATCTCGCTTAACCGCTGGCTTCCCCGCGCGCTCGTCGAAGCGCATTTGAAAGTTACGGGTGACGTCCTGGCGCGGCTCCTGACCGCCAAAGTGGCGCGCACGATAGTATTCCCGCGACCAATCATCGAGCAGGAGGTCGAAATGCCGCCGCGTGGTGTCCGTATGGAGGCGATGGAGGCACGTTCTGTCGATGCCATTCCAGTCGGAAAGGAGTGGCAATATGAACCCAAATGGGACGGATTTCGTTGCCTGCTGGCGCGGGACCGGGACGCGGTGTCCATGCGCTCGAAGTCCGGCCAGGATCTCGCCCGATACTTCCCGGAGATCGTCGCCGCAGCCCGCGATTTGCGCGAGCAGAGGCTTGTGCTTGACGGCGAGCTCGTCGTCGAGATTGGCGGGCAATTTTCGTTCAATGACCTCCTGCAGCGCATCCATCCGGCCGCTAGCCGCGTTCAGAAGCTGTCCCGGGACACGCCGGCCCTATTTCTCGCTTTCGATCTGCTGGAGCTGGGCGACAAAAAGTTGGCCGACCAACCGTTGTCCCGACGGCGACTTCAGTTGGAAAAGCTTGCTGGCCGCAGTTTTTCGAGCGCGCCGCTATTTCGGCTATCGCCGGCCAGCACGAAGTTCGGGGATGCCGAGCGGTGGCTGCAGTCGGCCGGCGGCGGAAGTGACGGCGTGGTCGCGAAGCGGCTCGATCTTCCGTACCAGACCGGGAAGCGCGAGGGCATGCAGAAGATCAAGCGATATCGCAGCGCTGATTGCGTCATTGGAGGCTTTCGCTACGGCGAGAAGCTGCAGGCCGGCCGCAAAGCTGTCGCCTCATTGCTGCTGGGGCTTTACGATGCAGACGGCCTCCTGCACCACGTCGGCTTTTCGTCAGCCATCAAGGCAAAGGACAAGCCGGCGCTGACCGAAAGACTCGAGATGATTGCGGCGACCAAAAGCTTCACTGGCAACGCGCCAGGCGGACCAAGCCGATGGTCGACGAGACGGTCGTCCGAATGGCAGGCGGTGAAGCCGAAATACGTTGTCGAAGTGTCCTACGATCACTTCACCGGTGGCCGCTTTCGGCACGGCACGACCATCCTTAGATGGAGGTCCGACAAGAAGGCGAACCAGTGCACCATGGAACAGATGAAGCAAAAGATCGCGCGGGACCTCATGAGGGCGATCGAGCCAGCCTGACGGATACTTGGGTCGACGCAGATGTGAATCGTATTGGCGCCAGGTGGCCCCAGCCGTAGCACATCTCTCTTGGCCATTCTTCGGTCGTCTCAAGGACTTTGCCGTATCAGACGCAACAAGGGTGTTCCTTCATGGTTCCTTCGTTAACGCGCCCCGGGCGACTCGACCGGGTGCCCTCGGGAACCACGAGATGCAGCCGGGCTTTTACCTCTCGATGTTCGAGAAAGCCGATAGAAGTGAAGAACTGACTTCCGCGATTGTCGACGGTTTCGTCCGCGTCCGCGGAGCGCGGGAGCATAACCTCCGGAACGTTTCGCTGGACATCCCGCGCAATGAGCTCGTGGTCTTCACAGGCGTGTCCGGATCCGGCAAGTCCTCCTTAGCGTTTGGGACGTTATACGCGGAGGCTCAACGTCGTTATCTCGAATCCGTATCACCTTACGCACGTCGGCTATTCCATCAGATGCAGGTGCCCGACGTCGACGCAGTCGAAGGATTGCCGCCAGCCGTCGCCCTTCAGCAGCAGCGCGGATCGCCGACAACCAGGTCGTCGGTGGGAAGCGTCACGACGCTCTCCAACCTCTTGCGCATACTGTATTCGCGGGCGGGCACATATCTGCGCGGGCAGGCCTTGCTTTACGCGGAGTCCTTCTCGCCTAACACGCCGGAAGGCGCCTGTCCGAACTGTCATGGCATCGGGCGAATTCATCAGGTCGTCGAACGAAGTCTGGTACCCGACGACACTTTGACGATCCGTGAGCGCGCCATTGCGGCCTGGCCTTCGGCTTGGCAGGGC
>NZ_JAGKJL010000079.1:0-34823 GCF_020329495.1 Bradyrhizobium australafricanum
GGGAACTCCTGCGGCAACGCCCGCCACTGGCAGCCGGTCGAAACGATATAGAGGATCGCTTCGATCACACGACGCAGCTCCGTCTTACGCGGCCGGCCGCGCCGGTTCGCTCGCGGCAACAGGCGTCTGATCAGCGCCCACTCCGCATCGGTCATATCGCTTGCATAACGCAGATCGTCCCGCCGATATTGCTCCCGAGTGATCTTGGTCCAGGGCATCGTGCTCTCCCTCGAATCTTTGCAAATCCGATGGAATCACACCCCACTGAGATCACTCACCCATTTTTCAGTCAGGCTCTTAGGTGGCAGTGCGAGCCTTTCCGGCCGGCGAGGTCGGCGTCTGGCCGTTCCGCGCCATGGGTCCTCGACTTCGTTAATATACGCGAGAAGACGGCGACGCGGGCAACGGTAGCAGGACGGGTTGCCGCGAGAGCCCTTGGGTGGTCTACCGTCTCCTCCCCGACGCACTGGATGGAGGCGCACCGCTGGTCCAGTACGCCCGCAACGGGACGCGCCCCCGCGCGCACCTTGCGGCTCTCTGATGACTTCATTGGCGCCGTAACCGCATGGGCCCCCAGCAGCCAGACGCCCCCGGCCACTCGAGGCCGTCGGCTGGTGGAGTTGGGCGTGCAGACTAAGGTCAGATGAGTTGACCAATAGGATCGAATGCTAGCGCCACGCGTTGTTTTGAGCCTGGAAAGGAGTTCAGCGCAATGGTCAACGTTCGAGAGCGAAGGAGCACACCAACAGGCGCAGAGAGAGAAGCCCGCAAGGTATTCAGACAGGCAGAAGCCAAGGAAGCTTTGACCGATTACGCTAAAGCGCAGAAGGCATTCCACGAGAATCGAGAACGCCTAAAGGCAGAACGGCTGGCGCGGGAGGCCGAAGCCGCCGGCCGCACCAAGGCAGATTGAGCGTCACAGAGGACCAAGTTTGGCCCGCCCGGTGGAGGGTGAAATGGCCCTGCACTTCAGCCGCGTCAACACCGGCGATCTGGAGATATGGATCGCAAGCAGCGACGACTATTCATTCGTTATCTGCAGTGAGAGCCGAAGTGGAGCGGGATTGCACGGAGAACCGGGCTTTGTTGCGTCATACCGCCCCGACTTTGTGAATATGCCCGCGGCTCAAGTAGCCGGATCGCCTTTTAGCACGTTCGCTGAAGCCGAGCGTGCCTGCAATGCGTTTCTGGGTCGTCTCATTATTAAGGGATGACTACCCGAGGCTGGAGGGCGGTCTAAAGGCAAAAAATAGATGGATGCAGTCAAGACCGCGATTGGATGGTTGGAGCTACCCCACTGGCTCATCGCTGCGGGTGCATTACTGGTGATCGCCGGGCTAATTGGGCTTGCGATGAATCGTAGGCAGACGGAGATGGCCCAGAAGCATCCTGCCAGCGCTCCGAGTGCTAAACCGCGTCAGCAACTGCCTCCGCTACCGGATCTTCTCGACTCACGGCCACGAAGGGATCAGCGCTCGGCGCCTACCGACGGAAATCCGCCACTTACGAGTAACGATCCTAAATAGCGGTCCGAGCGTGAGAATCACGTAAGCTGCGGCTGTCTCAGCAGAGGGGATCGATCTTTTGCAAGCCGACGCAGCGACTTTTCGAGTTGGCGATAAAGTGCGTCTTAGCCAGCTCGGGGCCGACCGGATCAGGAAAGTCCCCTCAAAGACGGGACGCGTGGTGGGCGCCGGCAAAGCAAGCAAACTAGCATTTCGAGTCCTATTTGACGGAATGAAGTCCCCGGTTAGCCTGCATCAAAGCTACCTCGAATTGGATGACAATAGGAACAATCCGAGTCATTCCTGTCCACACCCCCGACTTGCGATAGACCTGCTCTGTTCCGTATCTCAACCTTATTGACGATTTGCCCACTCTTCGATTCCTGCTCCTCATTGGGCGCGCCCCCCAGGAGTACATGTTCGGCGCAACCGTCCGGCATTTGGCCGAGCGGGAAAGAGGAAGCACGGCACCTATGCCGTCAGGGACCGCGGGCTGCCGCAAGATCGAAGGCCAACTCGGTTTAAAGAACTTTTCGAATCATCAGAGTAAGCGCGAGTTTCTAGAATCCCACGGGTAAATCGCGTCGCGTCACTTTCTCCCGATCGCCAGACTTTATTCCAAGATCCGCGCAACAGGAGCCAAACGGCTATCGACAGGAATGGCCGCCGCCGGCCACTGCGCTCGTTCCCGCAGCACAGGAGTGCTCCGCAGCCCGGCAAGTCGCCCCAAAAAGCCATTCAGTTCGCCGGATGAACATGAACCAAGGCATCCACCACGACGTTATTCTCGGAAAAACGCGGTATCTGGGAAGCAGGAATTGCTTTGGATCCCGACTGGCAGCGGCAATGTTCTCGTCCAACGATGCGAGTAAAACCAGTGAGGCGGCCCGCCGATTGCGGAGAAGGAGCAATTCCTTACTGCTGGTCTTAGTCATTGGATTTCTGTTTTTTGGGGCCGCAGCGGGCGCTCTGTATTATGCGTTGCAGCCGGAAGTTCTCCGGATTGCAGTTGGACCGCCGGGAAGCAACGATCACAAGGTAGTTCAGGCGATGGCCGATGCTTTCGCGAGCGAAAGCCGAACTATCAGGTTATCTCCGATCGCGACAGAGGGGGCAGTCGAAGCCATCGCTCTGCTTGGTGCTGGCAAGGTCGACCTTGCGGTCGGCCGTGGTGATCTGGAGATGCCGGCCGACGCGCAGACAGTTGCCACGGTACGCAAGAACTTCGTTGTGCTGTGGTCGCCTTCCGGACTTGCGGGCCAGAGCGCCAGGAGAAAACACGGACCGAAGATCAAGGAGATTGCCGACCTCGCAGGGCATCGTGTCGGCGTGATCGGCAGGACACCAGCGAACGCGACGCTGCTGCGGGTCATCTTGAGCGCCTCCGGCGTTGAGGTGGACAAGGTCGGGCTTTCGCACTTTGGCACGGACCACATCGATGAGCTGGCGCGCGACCTGACCATCGATGCGTTCATGGCGGTCGGTCCGCTCGACAGTAAAATCACGTCCGAGGCCATCGCCGCAACGGCCCGCGCGCGAGGTGAGCCGAAGTTTCTCCCGATCGACACTTCGGAAGCCATCGCTTTGAAGCACCCTCGTTATGAATCTGAGGAAATTCCACCCAGCGTCTTTAATGCGAAGCCGGCTTGGCCGGACGACAAGGTTGAGACGGTCAGCGTCAGCCACCTAGTCGTGGCGCGAAAGACGCTGTCTGAAGCGACCGTGGCGGCCTTTTTCCGGCAGCTATTCGCCATCCGTCAGGCGATTGCCAGGCAAGTGCCTGGTGCTGCGCACATCACCAAGCCAGACACTGAGAAAGACGCCGAGCTGCCGGTACATCGCGGAGCGGCGGCCGTCATCGACGGCAACGAACGCACTTTCCTCGACCGGTACGGCGACTACTTCTGGTTCGCGCTCCTGCTTCTCTCCGGGATCGGTTCGGCCGGAGCTTGGTTGCGTCGCTATTTGAATCGGGACGAAAGGGAGGAAAATACCGGTCATCGCAATAGAATCCTGGCGATGGTCTCCAGCGCGCGGGCCGCGGAGTCAAATCAGCAACTGCTGGCTTTGCAGGGAGAGGCCGATGCCATCATCAGTGAAACCCTCGAATGTTACGATGACGGCGCGATCGAGGAGGAGGAACTCGCGGCCTTCGGCCTTGTGCTCGAATTGTTGAGGCATGCCATCGTGGAGCGGCGAGTGGAGCTGCAAAGGGCGCAGCCCGAAACAGGCTCGCGGCGGGGCGATACACCGCAGCCTCACGCCGCAAGGATGATCCGGCCGGGCGAAACCTGACACCGCGATCGGCACTGGTGTCGTCAATTAAAAGGACCGGCCAAGGGCCAGCACTAGTCAGGACTTGGGCCTGTGTCCGTGACGCACCTCGGCAACTATGGCAGACCCTGTAAGCCGGGCCGCAGTAAGGCGCCAGCCTGGAAGGCCCTTTCGGCTCCTGGAATGGCTACGGCTGCTGTGCTCGACCGTCGTTCTGCTCGCCCGGACGGAGGGTGATTGCCGTCGGAGTTTGGCCCCGAATCCGACGATCTCGAACACTGATCTCAGGGACACTTGACGGAGATAAAATCGGACCTCGGCCGCGCCGGCTAATTCCGTAACTGCCCCTCCGACAAAGGGGTAAAGTGCCCCGGGTCACATCCGAGGAGCAGCAACATGACCTTGCAAACCCCCGAGATAGTTTCCACCAGGATCGACTGGCGTGTCTTCACGATCGTGGGCAACACGATGCCCCCCCGAGATCCCGACGACGACGAAGAGGACGAAGAGCAAGACGACGAAGAGAATCGAACCCGACGAACAGCCGGTTGTGCGCGAGCCGGACGAAGACTGAGCAGGATGCTTATGTTTGACCTAAGCCTGCACTTCGAGCGGGACCATCCTCAATCTGCGCGCGGCGCGCTCGGCCAGCGGCTTTCAAGGTCGTTCTAATTCCGAGAGCAGCGTGCAGACGTTGAACGGACCACGGTTCCTTGTTGGCGTTCACTGGTGCGTAGGAGGAGAGCATGACCCTGATATGGCTTGGTGTGTTCCTTGTTTTCGGCGGCGTACTCCAGATGGCGTATCAGCCAATCTGGCGAGGCCGATTCAGCGGTGGAAGATGGCTTCGTTCTGGGCGCGACACGCTGGAACCTGAAGGACCGGGTAGCGGCTTCGGCATCAAATCGAACTGGCCTGGACTTGTGATGGTCGCGCTTGGCGGCGCTTCCTTGCTGGCCGGAGCCGCCATCTGAGTTGGACGGCGTTGCCCGTGATCTAGTCCAGCCATGTGCTAGAGCCATGTCTCTACTTGGCCCTGGAGCCGCCGTTCAGAGGTCGGAGTCACTACTTAAAACCGGCGAGATTTCCTGTCCAAGCTCGAATTGGGATCCGTCTCGGCTCGGAGCTGGCACTGGTCTCTCGAAGCATTGCGCTGGCAGCCGACAGAGCTGGTGTCCCAAGCCCTTCAGTGAACTGGCCATATAGCGGGCTGCCGATCGGTTCCGGTCGGAAGCCGTACAAGCACGACAAGATGTCGGTCTCATAGATCGGCTCCAGCAGCAGCCCGCTGTGCCACCTTGTCTTCCAATGTCGGTATGCCGAGTGGCCATTCGGTCCCATCCGCGTTCGGGATATAGTGCCGTCGCACCGGCGGCGCGATGTAACGTCCGGATTTGATGCGCGCCAGGAGATCACCGGAATTGGTCTCCAGCGGTGGAGACCGGTATATGACAGCGGTTTCGGTCGGTCGAATCGCAACGAATACCGTAACGAAGCTCGACAAAGAGATTTGAAGGAAGCGTGCACCGCGAATTTCCAACCGATCGCAACCACAAAAACAATTCCGAAGCTCGTTACAGCCGTTGCCGTTCAATCGAGGATGTGACGATGGAGGGAGGCTTCAAGTTTTTTTCTGGCGGGTCCTGCCGCGTTACAAGATAGAGCTCGCCGGCTAGCAGCATGACGGCGGCGACCACCACGCCGAACATGGCCAGCACTAGATCGTATGGGTCATCCATCGCATTCCGACACGTCGGTTGGCTGAGCAGGGGCAGCCATCGCCTTTGGCTATCCGCGCGAGCGCTAGTGGAGAATAACAGCGGGTCAAAATGACCTTTGGCTATCCGCGACAGGCGCCGTTGTGAACGGCGGGCGATGGCTCCGCGTCATCAAACGTCGTTCGAAAAAATTCGTTCCCGATCGTGGCCGTTTACCGCCAGGGCGGGCTCGGCCCGGTGGAGAGATAGGAACTCTTGACCAATGGTGGGTGCAATAGCGCGTCAAGTTCGAACATGCCCCGGCCGACCGACCAGAACGGCACCGCATAGTGGGCCCGGGTCAAATAGTCACCCGGGCATGCGACGATGTGCGACAGCTTGTCGGACTGGCCGACACGGTGATCCATAAGCTTGCCTGTTGTCTTTCGCCGCTCGCTACGCCCTAACGCCTTCAGAACTTCACCACCGTCCGGAGGCCGAAGACCGATGCGTCCTTGAGTCGGAGACCTTTCATGTTGCTGAGCGGATCCGTTGCGCCGCCGCCGGGGCGGCGCACGAACTGAAAGTTCGGCTGCAGCGTGACTCCGGCATGGACTTCGTACTGATAGACTGCCGTTAAAAGCGTCTCCGAAGTCCGAACGGGCCAGGCGGGTCCGTAGACCGCCTGAAAGTCGCGATCGAGAGCCTGCGCCCGAGGCGAGACATGTGCGTAGGCTGCCGAGATCCCCAGCTTGTCGTGGGGACGCGCCTCGTAGAGACCGATGAACTCAACGCCACCATCCGCATAGTAGTCGATCAGGTTCTGGGCGGGCGGACTGTAGGATGCTCGCGCGAAGACGCCGATGCCACGCTCGTAATCGTGTCCTACGCGGAAGAGCTTCTGCTCGAAGACGGCATAAAGCCCATAGTCGCCGGCGAAAGTTGCGGGGATTCCCGTAGTGCTGGGATCAGCGAGAGATAGCCCGGACGTGTCGAACCTCTGGTCGTTGAAGTTCCCGAAGTGCCGCCAACCGCCTAGTTTCAGCTTGCCGGCCAGGCCAGGATCGCCTTTCTTGGCGTTCCACTGAAATTGGGCTTCGTACAGCGTTAGTGGCGGATCGTTGATCCGGAAATTGATGCCGTAGCGATTGCGAAGCTGCGGGTCGTCGGGCCCAGGGCCCGCCGCGTTGCCGTCGAAGACTGCTCCGACGAGCGTCAGGTTGTCGGTCACGTCGGCGCGGAAGCGAGCGCCTAGAGCGGCGAGAGGCGGCGATGGACCCCCACTGGGCATGTTCAGCGCGAATATCGCCGGCCAGCCGAGCGACGCGTTCGTGAAGACGTCGGTATATTTGGAGGTGGCAAACTCCGAGTCGGCTGCGAGCTGGCCCGCTCGCAAGGCGATCTTATCGTCGTTCCACTTCTTCTCGAACCACATCTCGTACAGACGGGTCGTCGGCAGCGCTTCGATGCCGCTAACATCGAGATAATTGAGGAGCGATCCGCGCGACAGACCTCCGCCGTCGATGCGGAACACGTTGGCATGAAAGGTTAGTCCCTGAAGGCCGACGAGTTTCTCGAAATCGAGGTCGGCGGCGAAATTGAAGCGGTCTTCGTAGACGGCGCCGGGCTTCGCGCCGCCGGATGGATTTCCGAGCACCTCTCCGATGTAGGTGACGGCGAACTTGACGCCCTGCTTTTCGAACGGATTGGGCAACACGCCGAGCGTCGTCTCCTGGACGGTGCTCTCTCCCGTGTCGGGATCGTTCGGCTTGAGATCGTCGGTCTTCTTGTCCTCCTGAGCCGCAGCGCTCCCGCAGATCAGCAACAGGAGGATCAGACTTGCCCAACCGCGCATGCGCCACGCACCTCCGTTCTTATGTTGCAGCTTTCGCACAGCGAGGCAACCGGCACGACGGCACGTGCTTGTCGACGCGGCGGACGCCTTGTGTACGAAACAGCACACAGGATGCGATCCGCAGTTGATGTTCCAAAACCATGTAGGTTCGAACGATAGCAGGACGCTGCAGCGGCCGAAGGGCACAACGATCAGAACCTCAACCAAACAAGAACCAGGGTAGTTTCCTTCAGCGGCTCGATCCAGGCCCGATCACCGGCGCCTCGGATGACGGCTCGCCGGGAATTGGGATCTCCAGCCGGGCGGTGCCCAGCAGCAGCCACCGCCTTCTGCCCTCTTTCACCAAACCGACGGATGCGTCCGCGGCGGCGGCCAAGCTGTAGCGTGCCGACCGGCCTCGTGCCGAATGAAGAGAAGTCCACCGCCGATGTGAGTATTCGAAGGATGTAACCTCCAGCCAATGGCTATTGAGCCTCGCATGGCGGAGCCGATCAGTCGTCAGCCGCGTTTCCCCAGCAGCCTGCCCCTGCACCGCAGCCGTCCGCGCCGCCACATTCGCCACGCACGAAAGCGGCCCCCCGCCGGCGCCGCGAGGCAAGCCAGAACAGGCCCAATCGGGGGCTATCCGTCAGGAACGGCTCCGCATTTTGGCCGTTCGACATGCGTAACAAAGCTATCGGATATGAGCTACCAGTGAGCGTACTTCTTATCGAGGACGCCCCTCTGATCCGCGAATTGATCGTCGAAGCGCTGCGCGAGGCAGGCTACCACGTGATCCACGTGAGCACCGGGGAGGAGGCACTGGCGTGGTGCAAGCGCCACGTTGCGGACGTGTTGGTCACCGATGTCCGGCTGCCCGGACAGCTCGATGGATGGCAGATCGCGGAACGCTGCCGAGAGCACGATCCGGAACTGCCGGTCATCTACGCAACGGGCTTCTCTCCTGCCACACCCCGTCCCGTCCCCGGCAGCCGCATCGTGCATAAGCCCTTCCATCCGGACGAGATTGTTCGGATGATCAGGGAGTTCGGCGCAGAAAAGGGGGCGCGGCCGGGTTAGCCGCTCTCCTCACCGCCGAGCCTTGGCCGCGATCGCCGTAGCCTGGACCGCGATCTGATCCGTCGCTTTGATCACCACGCCCTTTCCCTCGATCATCCTTTCGGCAGGCCTAATTGCTCGACGGCCCGACCGCAGATCTCGGCGGGGTCCTTGAGACCGGTCTGACCGATCTCGATGATCTTCTTGGCAATCAGTTCAGTCAGCGGGTCGTTGCGATCCTGCACGCCGATCGTACGCAGGGCCTGTTCGTAGGCTCTCGAAAGCCGGGTGATCTCTTCCGGCCCCAGCGGCGAGTTTTGAAGTATTCGGTAGATGGCCATTATTGTTCCCTGCAGAGCGCAGCATAGCACCGTGCTGAGCGAGCATGCATCTTGGCAGCCAATTTTGGCTTTCGCGGACTGGCCCACCTGCGTCCGGGCTGCCTGCCAGCGCCGGGCGGAAGACAGCCGGGGCGGCCACAGACGGCCCCCTTTCCCGGCTGCTCGATAAAAACGTCGCAGCGCGCAGGGGGAACGCTGGCGCGAGCACCGGGTTTGCCCCGCCCCAAGGGGCGAACCCCGAACTGGCCCCGCCTCACAGCCTCAAGCGCCCCGAACTGGGCCTTCATCCGCCAAGTAAGAGCCGCGAGGCGAAGATCCAGCCCTCGAACCCTTCCGCTCCAGGGTTATTCTTCATCGCGTGCAGCGGCGCAACCATGGGTGCCGAGAGGTAGCGAGCAACTCAGCGAGATGTCGATCTTGGCGAGCAGCGCCTGGATTTCGGCGCGCCCATTCGAGCCGGGGTCGCCTTCGAACCGCGCCAGCGACTGTCCTTCTATCCCAGGAGCTTCGCAACAGCAGACATCTTGTCCCCGCGGGAACGCAATCCCGTGGAAAGGGCCGCTCTGGGAGCGGCCCTCTTGCTAAATCACCAGCTCCTTGTGCCGAAGCTAAAACCGATGCTTGGGCCGCCGCCGTAGTAGCCGTAGCCGCGATCGTAGTAGCCCGGCCCGCTATAGTAGCCGTAGCTCCGGCGGACCGCATAGCCGTCGTCTTCGTCGTAGTAGCGTTGGACATAGCGGGGGCCGCGGGTCCGGTAGCAGCGGCCATACTCATTGCAGACCAGTCGCACCTGCTCGATGCCCGCGACCTCCGTCGACGCGATGGCCGCAGGCGCCAGAGGGGCGGCAGTCGCAGACGACGCCATCAGGGCTCCAACGAAAGCTCCTAGTATGATGGTTTTCATGGGGTGTTCTCCTTCCCTAGCCAGGTCAGTCGATCTCTTCGATGATGCGGCGCTCATGGGGCTCGACGATGTAGGTCCGGCTGTCCCGGTTGATGTACCGGTACTCGCGAAGAGTCGGAGCATCCCGATAGACCTCTTCGGGGAACGCTTCGATCTCCACGTCTTCCGGCACGCGCTCTCCGGTGCGGATTTCGGTACGAACCGTGCTGCCGGTGGTGCGGCGCTCGCGCTCGACCGGCCGTGCCTTGGCGTGCTTGCGGATCACCTCGCGGTCCCTATCGGTGAACGTCGTCTTGCGCTGCTCGGTGCGCGCCGGCGCCGCGGCCGTGGAGCGACCCGAGTACGGCAGCACCGCGACGATCTTGTAGCTGGAGGGCTCCACGATCACGATCTCGTCCTTCACCAGCACGAAGTCGTAGCCCCGATACTGGGGCACGATCTCGACGACCTCCGCGGGCAGCGGCTGCAGCCGTACATCGCGCGGCACGACCGTGCCGACCGACAGTGAGAAGTTCACGTTGTTGAGCGGCTGCACGTTGAGGTGTGAAATCGACGTGCTGATCCGGGTCCGCTGCTGATCGTTGATGTTCACGGACGCATTCACGTTCGTGTTCGACGAGCGATCGGCCGTGTTCTGCTGGCTGTTCGGCTGCTGGGCCGTGGTGGTCGAATTGCTACCCGTCGGAGACTGCGCCTGACTGGTGCCCGAAGCCGGTGGGTTCGCGCTCTGCGTCTGATTGTTCGCAGGCGGGTTGGTCTGCGCCTGGTTCGAAGGCGGATTGGCCTGGTTGGAGGGCTGGCTGGTCTGCGCCTTGTTGGTAGAGTTGTTCGACGCGGGCGCTTGTGTGGTGTTGGTGCCCGTCCCGGAGTTGGAGGTTTGGCCCGCCGCGCTCTGGCCGGTCGATGACGAAGGCTGCGTCTGGGCCGAATTCGTCGAAGGATTGGTTTGCGCCGATCCCGAAGCGGAGTTGGACGTCGGTGTCGGCGTCGAAGACGACGGCGGTGCCGATGTGGAATCCTGTTGACGCTGCGCAGCTGGCGGATTGGAGCTCGACGTGCTCGGAGAAGATTGTGCGAGAGCCGAAGTCGCGAGCGCGACTGCGGCGGTCGTAGCCAACAATAAACGCTTGTTCATCTGAAATCCTCCTAATTGGTCGCCGAACAACACCGGACGAAGGGCCGGGTTCCTCTGGAGGAGTTTCGGCAAATTAGCTGGACGGGCGCAGCCAGACGTTCTTCGAACCGCGAGAAATTGGTCCAGCGACGCGGCAGCGTGCCTTCCGGCTACCGGGAGAAACGGAACTTCGCGCGCGCCTCCTCGTTGGAAGTGACTACTTAGAAGCCATTGGAGGAGACACCATGAAGAAGCTGATCGTATGCGGCGCTCTCGCTGCCTTCGCCCTCGGCGCCCAGGCCGCCAGCGCCGCCGAGTTCTACATCGTTCGCGACGCGACGACCAAGAAATGCACCGTCGTCGACACCAAGCCGACGACGACCACGACGACGGTCGTGGGCGACGGCGTCTACAAGACCAAGACGGAAGCCGAGACCGCCGTGAAGACCACCAAGGTCTGCACCGAACAGTAAACGGCTATCGCGGGCCGAGCCGGCCTCGCGAAAACGTTCTGACAGCCACTGGAGGAGAAGACGCCCGTACTGATCTTATGGGCCATTCCCGTCGCGCTCGTTGTTGGCGGCGGCGGCTATTGGATAGTTCACATACAGAGCGAACGGTCGTTCGCATGAAAGGCTCGCCCGCAATCCAGGCGAGCTTTTCTGGACCCACTGGGCGCTGGCCGCCGGGCAGAAAAAAGGGCCCCAGCATGGGGCCCTTTTTCCGTGAACTCTCGTCGTCCTAATTGTAGTCCGAGTATTTGAACTGCGGGAGTGCCTTCAACTGCTCCTTGTTGCCGCTCATGACGGCGTGGTCCGGGACCCAATCGTTCGCATTGCGGTTCGTCGTGTTAGTCGAAGCCGCCCCGGTGGTGGTGTCGGTCGAGGTGGTCGAGGTGCTGCTCGAGCTGGTCCGGACCGGCTCCTCGACGAACTTCAGCTTGTCCATCGAGATGGCGATATCGTGCTCGCCCATCCCAAGGAAGCCGCCGACGCCGATCACCACCGCGTTGATCTTGCCGCTCTTGTCGACGAGCAGTTCGTTGATGTCTCCGAGCTTCTCGTTGGCCTCGTTGTAGACCTTCAGGCCCATCAGCTTCGAGGCGCGCCAATTGCCCTTGAGCGCAATCTTCGCATCGGCCGGCTGGGCGGTGGCCGCCGGCGCGCCGCGATCGGCCGGCTGAGTGGACTGCGCGAATGCAGCGCCACCGATTACGGCAGTGCCGAGCAGAGCGACGGCAAGAAAGCTTTTCATCGATTATCTCCTCCAACGTGAGCCGCACCTTTCAGATGCCCGGCCCCAACGTCCGCGATTGCCACTTGTTCCTGATCGCTCTTTCAGTCGGACGGGCCGTCCGCAAAAGATTCGCTCCATACTTCATAGGATCGGGACTGAGGCCCGCTGTCGACTTTCGGTGCTCACGAGCCGGACGGCAATTGCCTGGCCTTCGCAGCAGAGGCAAGCCGGCGGAAGCGCGGACCACCGGCTTCGAACAGTCTTTCGGTTGCTTCGCGCAGTCGCCGGGCTAGCTGGACCTTCGGCTGGGAGAGGAAGCACTTCGCCTCCAGTGCGCCTGTCGCGAGAAGAACAAAGTCGCCGCGGCGGAAAGAATAGTTTTCATGCGAGTCCGGCAACTCAACGAAGCCGTTCGGACGGCTGGCGAGATGTGGCTGCCCCTTTCTCCAACCCTTCGCGCCGTCCCGATCGAGCAGCTCGCGATATCGGCGTTCTTACCCCTTCGCCATCCGGCTCGCAGGAAGCGCTCCTCGCACCGGGCGCGGAGCACTGTTCTGTTGAACCGGTCCGTTCGTTCACCGCCCTGATCGCCTGCCCCTCGTTATCCACGATAAAGCCGGTGATGCCGTCCACCCCTTCGGGCACCGAGCCCACTCGGTAGGCAATCACAGCCGTTCCGCAGGTCATCGCTTCGATCAAGGACGAACCCAAACGCCTCTGGCCACTTGATCGGAAACAGCAAGGCGGCGGCCCAAAGAACGGCTGCTTCCTGATTTCGTTCAACGAGGTATTTTGGCGGCCAAGGAACGCAATATGGAACGAGGATGCAGTTGTTGACCTAGCTTATCATCTGATTTTTATATGAGCCATTTTGACGACAAGACCGCAGGGCGGCGCTTTTGGTTTGGCCGCTGTGATGGTTTCGGTCAGCGCCTAATCCATAGTCGAATAGCGGAAAATTACCCCTCTTCTGCCGCCAACCTCCTGATCGGCGGCCACAGGCCAGGCCTCATGACGGACACCACCGCCCAAACAGCCCGACTGATGAAGGTGACTGAGGCAATCGTGGCCGAACTGAACCGCCAGGGTGTGGCAGAAGCCGTGGCTGACCTCGGGTTCGATCCGCTCGAGATGGCCCGCGTGGCGATCCGCGCGGCTGACGGCGACGTTGTCCCATTTCGTCGGCCGCAGACCTGAGGCATGCCAAGGATGGTCTGCTAGCCTGCAAAGATGGCAAGCAATGAAGACACCAATCCCGCGCTTAACTCCAGCGAGGACTTGGAGGATATCCAAGTTCATGCCTCGGGGGGCTGGCAATCGACGATGACTCCGAGACTGGCATATTCACCGTGGTGACACCCGGTCGGGCACTACGAGTTCTTGATTAATCGACAAATAGCCAACGAGATCGTGCAAAAGCTCCGTGAGTTCATCCGCGGAGACAGCACTAAATCCACAAGATGAGTGAGCCGGCGCCGCCCTTCTTGCACACCGTCATAGGCAGCGACCGTCATGGCTGGCGCAAGATCGCCTTGGGCGACGCGCCAGTTCGCCGCCCGCGGTCTCCTCGCCTACTACTCGGGCCATGGCTGTAGCCATTCGATCGAGCTCACGCCAGCCAAGATCGGCCAGTGGCCCGATCGCACCGGGCTCTCCCGCCTCGATCTCCATTTGCCTGTATGCTCTGCGGTCGTCGCGGGGCCGACGTCGGGCCGCATGTTGAGTCACCCCAAAGATGGGAACAGCACGACGAGGACGAAAGGAAAATTCCCGTGAAGTGAAACGGCGCCGAGGCAGCGGACTAAATGAGTTTTGAGGTCGTGAGTTGCGGAGCCACGGTAGGTAGCTTGACTTCTTATTCGACGAAAGTAACAGTCAGACCGATTTTGAAAATGATTGCTGCGATTTTTGCTGTCGGAGCGCCGCTCCGGCGACCGGAGATTGACATGGCTGCAGTGCTTGCAAGATTTTTTCCCCGGGCGTCGTCAGGGTCGATCGCAGAAATCGAGTCGCTGGTCTCCGTTGCAATCTTCAGCGGTGTTGGCCTTCTGACGGGTCTGATCGTATTGCTATTGGACCAGTATATTCCGGGCGAATGGTTCTGAGACGCCTGCCCCTGCCGTACCGCTACGTAGTCGTTAGATGATCATGGTACAGTTTTCATGTCATCACGGCGTCTCAAGAGCGTTGCTCAGCCCTACCATCATTTCAGGCGCCCTCAAATGCGAGCAGTGCGCCAAAGCCAGTCCAACATTGGGCCGCGCTCTATAGTCACTCTGACTGGAAATGGGTGGCCGCTGAATATGACGGGCATCACGCCGGTCCCGAGAAAGCGCTGGCCGGACCACGCGATGCGGGATGGCAGGATCTAGTTTGAGAAGATCAGCTACCCGATGATCCACCAGGACGCGGCGCCGCCGGCGCAATACTGGGCCGGGCTAAGACGCGGTCGATGAGAAGAAGTGGCCCCGAGAGCGGCACCTTGGTCAGAATGACCCAGGCTGGTAAGGATCCTTTCGCGTGAGAGCTCAAAGAAGTAGCCCCAGCTCAAAGAAGTAGCCCCAGCGCGCGGCACGTCGCTGGGGCTCAGCTTCCGTTGGTTTCCGGATGCCGTGGGGGACAGCATCGGGACTTGGTCATAACCGCTCCAACGGGGTCCTGTTACTAACTGACCAAAAATAGGCCTTAGTTTCTGCTTAGAGACAACCCGCTCAGACACGGTTTTACGGTTATGCAGCCGGCTAGCGAAATTCATTTGGTCCGCGTGACAACCGATGACGGCGAAGTTCAGATTTGGCTTGCCGCGACCCCACGCGAGGAGGCCCTTGACCGAGTGCTGGACGTTGTCCCGGAAGGATGGGCGGTTGGCTTAGTTCAACGACCATTGAGCGCTGAGCACATCGCAGCGTTGGACATGACGGTCGGACAGGTCAGACGGCATCAAGTGTCCTAATCCCCGCAGCGAATTGCCTAGATTGTGCCCGGAGTTCTCCATGGGAGAGCAAAGCTCCTCCCAACTATTTCCGGGAGGGATCATTGTTCCATCATCATCGGCCGTGGGTAATCCGTGGGCGTCGGTGGCAGACAGCCCGGTAGTGCTCCCGCCTGCGTAACATAGGAGGCGAGCGCCATGAGCGAGTTCCTTGCTTTCCAAGCAAATTGATCCTCTCGACAAGCATTGCTGTGAGGAAGACGGAGCGATTGCGAAAAGAGGCCCGTGCAGGTTACCGAGCCCATCCAAGTACAGAACGCCATCTGGATTGAGCCGAAGCTGCTCACCGAGATCGAGTACCGCGCCAAATCCGCCGAGGGCAAGACGCGGCCGCCATTCTTCTGCAGCGTGCGCTGAGGATCTATGAGCGCGCCGCGCCGTAGCTGCCGCGATAATCCGCGCTGGATCAGCGCGGCGCACCCGGACCCGCCACACGTTTCGAGGGGCATTTGTTGTCTTGCCCGACACCGCGAAGGTTCAGAACGCTGAGCATATTAAGGGGCGGTTTACGATTCATCGTTTCGGCGACGCCTCCCAAACGCGCAATCAAGCTACTGCCCCGACCAAAGCTCTGCTGCGTGGCCATCAAGGAGCTGCATCATGAGCAGCCAGAGCCATTCAAGGACTAGTCTTAACATACGACAACGCGAAGATTGTTTGTCGCGCCTCTAAGTCCAAACGGCACTCCAGAGACGACCACAGCCAACTCGCCCAGCCGAATATAGCCTTCGCGCTGCGCGGTCGCCGAGGCGATCCGCGTCATCTCCTCATAGCCAGAAGGATCGCTGGACACGGCACTGTGCACCCCCCACAACAGGCTCATGCGCCGCGCCACTCTTTCATCCGGAGTAAGGGCAAGGATCGGCACCGGCGGCCGGCTGCGCGAGATCCGCGCGGCCGTCGTCCCGCCCGCCGTGAAGCCGATGATGACCTCGGCGCCAATTGTAGCGGCAAGATCTGCCCCCGCGGCCGCGACGGCATGCGAAGGGGTGCTCTCCACGTCGGCTCGAGAAGCCTCGATCAGTGGCCGATAGAGATGATGCCGCTCAGTGCTCTTGATGATGCGATCCATCATGGCCACCGATTCAATCGGGTAGGCCCCGCTTGCTGATTCAGCAGACAGCATCACAGCATCGGCTCCATCATAGATGGCGGTCGCGACATCTGAGGTTTCGGCCCGCGTCGGCGTCGGCCCAGCCACCATGGAATCCAACATTTGCGTTGCGACGATGACGAATTTTCCGGCACGCCGACAGGCGCGTAGGAGCTCCTTTTGCCGGCCTGGCACCTCCTCGGGCGGGATTTCGACGCCAAGATCACCGCGCGCGACCATAATGCCGTCTGACAGGCTGATGATGTCGTCGATGCGATCGAGCGCCATCGGCGTCTCGATTTTGGCAATCAAACCTGCGGCCTCGCCAATCAGGGCGCGTGCCTCGATCAGGTCGGACGGTTTCTGAACAAAGGACAAGGCCACCCAGTCGACCCCAAGATCAATGCCGAACGCGAGGTCGGCGCGATCTTTCCTGCTGAGCGGAGATAGGTCAAGCATCGCCCCCGGTACGTTGACCCCCTTGTGGTCCGAGATCCGGCCTCCAACCCCCACTTGCGCAACGATTTCTGCGTCTCCTGGCTCGGTGATCCGCAAGCGCACCCGGCCATCATCAATGAGAAGTTCTTGTCCGGGGTGCGCGGCTGCAAAAATCTCCGGATGAGGCAAGGGTATCGATTGCTTTGCTCCTTTGGCTCCATCGATCACAAAGCGGACCGTTTCACCAGCACGCAAAACCAGCCCGCCGTCTTCGAGGGAGCCGATACGAAGCTTTGGGCCTTGTAGATCCTGCAGGACGCCTATCGGCCGGCCGAACTCTCGCTCGAGTTCACGGATACACATATAGACCTTGGCATGGTCTTGATGGCTTCCGTGACTAAAGTTTAGCCGAAAGACATCCGCACCGGAAAGATAGAGAGCACGTATCTTCTCAGGCTCGGCACTTGCCGGACCGACGGTTGCCACGATCTTGGCGCGACGCGAGCGACGCAACGTATCCCCCATCTGAAAGAATGAGATCGATCTAGCGATAATGTCAAAAACCGACGCTTGCGGACTGCGTTCGCCGGCAGTTGAGCACCCCAATGCCCTCCCCTCGTCAGTCGCTCAGCACCATGCGATGGACGCTATCGGCAAGGTGAATCCTGCTTTGAATCGATCCATGACAACCATAGTTTCAATGCGCTTTATGTCTGAACTTTCTTCGGTAAGACGCCGGGCAAACCGCTCGTAATCTTCCATATCGTTCACGGTAACTAGCAAGACGACGTCGGCAAGACCAGTAACGTAGAATGCGCTCATCACTTCAGGCATCTTGCGAATTTGTCGCTTGAGGCGATCAACAGTGTCGGCACGCGCGCGCTCTAAGGAAATGAGGACCACTGCCGTCACATTCCGCCCAATTGCCTTTGGGGAAATGATGGAAACGTCGGCCTCTATGATACCCTTGGATCGAAGGCGCTTCAGCCGACGTTGCACTCCGGATGCGGATAGGCCGACCTTTGCTCCAAGTTGTTCGCTACAGAGGCGATTGTCTCGTTGGACGAGATCAAGAAGACGAAAATCGATCTTGTCGAGTTGCATCACTGTCTCGCGGCCAGCTGATGGCGATCGCGCCGGGGACACGGACGCCTGCGCGGGTTGTCCTGACATTTTCGATTCGTCACCGCGCAGCCAAGCTGTTGAACGATCGATTTCCGCTGTCATATGCCTTGGAACACCCATTGGGACCCCAGCTCTTTGCGATACATCGAACACAGTTGGCGCGGCGATCTCCCGTCCGCCGGGCTCACCACGCTCGAACCCGGCCGCCAGGACCCACGTCCGCCGAGAGCTGCTGATGAGAAGGCCGTCCGAGTCCGGTTCTATCGATGCGCGCCCGGGCCCGAATACATATTCCCCCGCGACGCACGAATGTGGTTGACGATCAAGCTCCCGAAGCGACGGCTTTTTGCTCCTGATCTGCGGAAAGCATTATTGCGTTGATGGCGCGATATGCGAATACGATGGCGGGACCGATTGTTATGCCTGCCCCGGGATACACTCCGCGCATCGGCGAAGTCATGTCGTTGCCGCACGCGTAAAGCCCCTGGATTGTATTGCCTTGTGCATCCAGGACGTTTCCGTAACTGTCGGTCGCCAATCCGGTCGCCGTGCCGAGCGTTGCCGGAACGATTGGCAACGCGACAAATGGCCCGTCTTTGATTGGTCCAAGATTTGGATTTTTTCCCACGGCCGGATCGCCGAGGGTGCGATTGAAAGCCGATTCCCCACGCATAAAGAGCGGATCCCGCCCCTGGGCAGCGTGCACGTTGTGTTCCTCGATCGTCTTTTGAAGCACAGCGGAATCTAGTCCCAGCTGCTTTGCGAGCTCCGAAATCGTTTCACCTGTCTTGATGTAGCCAAGCCGGACATATTTGCCGATGCTCAACGTCCAGGGCCATGGCAGCAGGTGTCCCATGCCCCTCAATCGCACGAAATGGTGGTCGCAGATGAAGTAAAATCGCTTATCTGCTGGATATCCGTTCTCAAACATTGCCAGGCAAATATCGTGGTACGAATTCGATTCGTTGACAAAACGTCTGCCATTTGGACCGACAGCAATGACCCCAGGACGGCCGCGGTCGAGCCAGCCGTATGGGACGACCTGCGCCCCTCTACCGCGTTTCAGAATTGAGACTGGGGTCCAGAAGCCGGCGGATGCAACATCTTTGTCGATGGCCGCCCCGAGCGCCGTTGCAAGCCCAATGCCGTCACCGTTAACATCGGTGTGGGCCAAGGTAAGATCATGCTGATGTGCACCACTGAGGTGCGTCCTCAACTGCGCGTTCCGGGCAAAGCCGCCAGTTGCGAGAACAACCCCACGCGAGGCACGCACGTGGACATCGAGGTTGATCCGCTTGACGACGGCACCCGTGACGCGCCCGCCTTCCTTGATGAGTTCGAGCGCCGGAGAGGATGGCCAAATCTCCACGCCGTACTCGCGCAGGCTCACCAGCAGCCGCGCGATCAAGGCATTCCCTCCGCTGAGCTCAGTACCACGCCTGAAGCTGAGCCGATCCCGCGCATAACGGCTCAGGCGAGTTAGGACGTGTTTGAGCGACGCAACAGATTGGAGCGGGTTGAGAAAGCTTCTCACCTCACTTGATGAGATCATCATGCCCCCGAGCACAACCCGAATGGGGTCGCCGATCAAATCGAAATCCTTGCCTAGAAGCCGCCCATCATAAGCGGCCGGGCTCAGTGCCCGCCCCCTATCAGCGCCGCCACGTTGGCTCGAGTGATAATCAGGCGTAGAGGCCAGGGTAAATTTGACGCTCGTGCCGTTCTCGAGGGCCGTTAGCGCCGCTGGGCCGTCTTCAAGATAAGCATCAATGAATTGCGCGCGATAATGAACGCCAAGTTCGTGCTGCAGATATGTCTTCGCATTGGCGATGGTGTCAGCGATGTTAGCCGCGCGCGCTTGAGCAGAACAAGGAACCCAGATCATGCCATTCGACAGGGCCGTCGTTCCACCAAGACGTGGAGATTTCTCGCACACAATGACGCGCAGCCCGGCCTTTGCCGCATAGAGCGCCGCCGACAATCCAGCCGCGCCGCTGCCGATCACGAGGACATCTGTTTCCCAGTCCTGATCCGGCCTCGTTCCTCCTTTGGAGGTGAACGCGATCGTGTCAGGTTTAGCTCGGTCATTTGGTGTGGTCATGCGGCCTCGCTGCACGTATTGCAGTGAACGTCAGTGGGTTTGCGGAAGCGGGACAGCTTTGAATTCCGCCGCCGCTGTTTTCACTGCCCGCTCAATTGGAATTCTTTCGATTGAGGATGCGCCAACAAAGCCGACACACTCGGTCGTTCGATAGACCTCGATCGTATCTTCAGGCTCGGCAATTGCCCCGCCATGACAAAGCGAGAGAACGTCCGACCGGACGCTTCGCGCCGCCGCGTTGATCTCATTGATGCGCCCGATCGCCTCCTTTATGGATTGGCCGTCCTCGTGACCAACCAGGCCGCCGCGCGTTGCGCCGACATGTGGGACGATGCAATCGGCCCCCGCACTTGCCATGGCTTTGGCGTCTTGAGCGCTTGCGACATAGGCGAGCGAAAAGATATTCTTCTTGCGCGCGAGAGCGATCAGTTCGACCTCACGTTCAAAGCCGAGGCCGATGCGGCCGCGGCGGTCACGCCAGTTGTCACCCATTGTGGAGATCGTTGGGTAGTTGATGACGCCGGAGAACCCAGCAGCCCAGAACTTGTCCAAAAGAGCATCGAGGTCGAGCCGGAGAGGATCCCAAGCCTCGATGCCGCCAACCACCGGCACGCTAGACACCACATTACGAATTTCCGCCGCAAGCTCGAGCGTGCGTGCGTTGGAATCACCAATCCGGCTCGTGGGCAGCCCCATCAGACGCGACAGGCCGGTCGAGTAGACCACCAGCATGTCGGCACCTCCAAGAACGGCACATTTGGCGACCAGGCCGCAGCTACTACCTGCCGCGATAATTGCTTTTCGCTCCGCCACCTGTCCTTCGATCCTGGAAAGAATTTCGGTTCGCTCAAACATCCGCATGGGATGAACCTCCTTGCGTGAGTTGTTCCAGGATCCATGCCGCGGCAACCTCGGCGAACTCGCCATCGTTAATGTGACAGTTCAGGTCGCGGACCCTGACGTGCGCGGGGAGATGTTCCTTGACCGCATCCAGCCAAGCCTTGTCAGCGACGGGATCGTAGAAGATGCCGCCTGGGCGGTCGTAATCGGACACCCCTTTCGCCGGCCAAAGGACAATCGCGGGTCCTTTTGCTTGCGATAGGCGTTCTGCCGTGAACCGGCCAATGCTCGCGTTCTCAGATGCAGTTGTGCGCATGAGCGTCGTGTAAGGCGTGTGGGCGTAGAACTGGCGAGCGCGAAACTGATCAGGAACGCTCGATGGCAGGCCAAAATTGACCATATCGACCGCACCGGGCGCGATCACTTGCGGAATGTTTTGCCGCGACGCTGCCTTGAGCCGATCCGGACCGGCGCTTGCGGTGCCTCCAACGATTTCGTCTGCGAGCTCCGTTGTGGTCAAATCAATGACGGCGTCGAATTCGCCAGCCGCGATCAGCTGCTCCATCTTACGGCCGCTCGCCCCGTTCGCCGGAAAGACGATGGCGTCTACGCCGGCGTCGGCAAGGCGCGCTGCGCACTGGTTGGCCGCTGGCGTGGTCACGCCGAACGCAGTGATCGCAACGATCTTCTTGTCTCGTCCAAGCTTGACGGGAGCATAGCGCGTGGCCGCAATGGCCCGCCCCGCATTCTCGAGCACCCTTGTGGTAAAGGCGTTGATGCCGAAGAGATCGACCAGCGTCGGATAGAGGATGATGTCGCTGTGAGTGGCCAATTCGGCGAGTAGCGCAGGCCTTGCGCTGCTCACCAGAAGTTTCGGAAAGCCATAAGGCAGCTCGGACACAACCTCGCCGAAAACCGCGCTCCCCCTGCCCCCCGCAACCCCGACAATCGCGCTGATCGTTCCTGAGCCCAGGAGGTCACCAACCCTAACGCGTGTCCTTTCAGCAATCCGCTTCAAGAGTTCGGCCGGAGCCTTCGCATCGGCTTGTTTGTCGACGTCATCCCTCTTCGTGCCGACGTCGATCAGGATGGTCGTGCGGCCACAGGCCTCGATAATGTCGGCGAGATGAGATGCCTCGCGGCCCTTGGTATCCAGCGTGGCCACAATCGCGACCGCGTCCGTAGTCGCGGATCCAGTCGCCAGTTCGGACAGGCTACCATCCCGGGCCGACCTCTGGCCGTCCGTACAATGGTGAGACACGATCTTCCTCCCAGAACCATTCCTAACAACAGGTGGTCTAGACCCGGCTATACCCGGGTATAAGATCGGTGAGGCCTCCAAATGGGTAAGATTGGGTAGAAGCGGTGAGAGCGAGAGTTCCCGGCAAACTTGCCACCCGCATGTCGGACATAGCTAAAGGCGCACAATTGCAAGTCTACGCGCCCTCTTTGCGCAGCCTTCCGGAAGGCTCCCTGCTGGTCATGGCGACCCTGCCAATCCTCGACTGGAACGACTGTCTTATGCGAGACTTGCGTACCCTCGAAAAGGCAACGTCCGCTCCTCATGTCTATGCGGCGATCCTGATGATCGATCCCTTCGCGTGCTGGGAGGATATTGCCGAATCGTTGAAGGATGCCGGCATCACCGGCGTCGCAAATTTTCCGCCGGCATCCATGATCGAGCGGTCGGCGGCGGGCGTACCTATTGATGCCGGACAGGAGCTCGAACTTCGGCGGATGGAATGGTTCACAAGCCTTGGTTTCAAGGCGTTGTTTGCGATCGCGAGCGATTCCGAAATTACCGCGGCGGAGACGCGACTTGGCTCCCATCTGGACGGACTCATCCATCTACCAGCGGAGGCTCTTACCCGGACGATGAGCGGGCAGATGGAGCTGGTAGGCCTTGGCCAACATGGATCGTCACTGCCAATGTTCGCGCTCTTGGATGGCACGGCTTCGACACGGCCAACTTGAGCAAAGTGACGAGCGGGACTGCTCTCCAAGATCCGCAGCTTCCTGATGAGAGGTTTTTCTTGAACAACCCACCACAACACTGGCCGCCTTTTCGTGAAAAAGCCTGGTTCGTCTGACCTTGATAAACCATTCTCGACGCTGGCGCATTTGTCACATCGTTTCCGGTGCCGCCCTGTCCAAATGATCTCGTTCGCAGCCGTCACTTCTTTTCGTTGAAATGCGATTGCGCAACGGCCAGGTGTTTCAGGCACGACCATCGTTACGCTGTCCCGTCGATCTGCCTGGCTGCAATCAGCTCACTCTGTCGACTGCAATGATGAAGGTTAAAAAAAACCGCTGCCGGGCTTTCTCCGGCAGCGGCTCAAGTCTCGGGAGAAAGCAGACGAGCCGGTCTGCCAGCGGACCCAAGAGATCAGAACGGAATTCCGGCCGCCGGTCGCAATTATTCAGATGATGGATTGGTCACGGCGTACGAGTTCAGCATCTGGGTAGCATTGGGTAAACCGACCGCATCAGGCGCAACAGTCTTCCAAGTCTGACGCGACAGTTACCTACCTACGGCTCTAGAAACCCGATGTTTGCGGAATGTCGCGGGCACGGTTCACTTAACAGATACTCGCCGGCACTATCGGCGCGCGCGGCTGTCAGACCGACCGACACTCGTCATCACTTTGCGCAACCGCATAGCTCGCTTCCGAAGCCAGGCCCGGACCCGCCTCGCGGCAGTGCACGTGTACGCGGGCTGCCTCTCACCGACCGGACTTTTCTGATGACGGGCCAGTAACAAGTTGGATTGGCATATCGACTGATACATCCAGAAACGGAGCTCTCGCGTCGCCATTTGCTTCTAACGGCATCAGCAGCCTGACTGCCGATGTCGACCGACCGCACCATTCCGTCAAGCGCTCGAGTGATCCGGCCGCCGATCCTTTTTTCGGCATAATGTCCGTTTCGATGGCGCGAGCCAGACGGAGGCAATTGCCGGTCCGTATCGCGACTACAACGCGCCGCTACTTAATGGAGGCTAGCCTGGATCGATCGAGAGTTATTGTAACGGATAGAACTACGATGAGCCCCGTCACCATGATTTGCAGGTATGTATGCACGCCTGCGATATTGAGGCCATTTTGCAGGACGGCGATCACCAGAACACCGGTCAGCGTTCGATGCACTCCCCCCGAGCCTCCAGATAGCGCAGTACCGCCCATCACGACCGCGGCGATCGCCTGGAGGAGCAGATCGTCTCCCATGCGCGACGTTCCCGTTGATGTCCGCGCAACAAGGAGCAGACCCGCAACTCCGCAAAGCGTTCCGCAGACAACAAAAGCGACGGCTTTGGTGCGAAGGACGTCGATCCCCGAAAGTCGAGCAGTTAGGCCACCACCGCCGATCGCAAAAAGGGCTCTTCCGAAGTGGCTTCTCGAACCGACAACGGACGCGACCACAAAAATGAGAAGTGCTAAAACTCCAGAATTCGGAATACGGCCGATCATAGAACCGGAAGCAATCCACGTCAGGTTGGGGCTTTGAAAGAACACATTGCCACCACCGCTGATCCACGTGGACACGCCGCCAAGAACCGTCATCGTGCCTAGTGTGGCAACGAAAGAGGGCAGCCGTAGTCGAAGGACGAGCGCAGCATTGACGAGGCCGCACAGAGCTCCAATGCATGCGGCAGCGACGGCTATTCCAGCTGCACCTATATTAAAGTCACGGATCAGAACCGCAGACGAAATTGCCACAAGCGTCACGATGGCTCCAACCGAAAGGTCGAGCGCTCCCATGAGAATTACAAATGTGATGCCCGTCGAGACGATCAGCAGGATCGAGGATTGCCGCATGAGATTGAAAAGATTTATCCAACTCAGAAAGCGCGGATTGATCAAAGCGAACACCGCGACCATCGCCATCAGCAGCAACAATGGCCCTACCGCATTTATGATGGGACGGTGACGGTTGTAAAACTGGGCAATCTGCACCTTTGCTTCTACACCTGATCTCGATCTCGATCCAGTCGTCTGCGGCTCATACCATGTGTTGGACAAGTTCCTGCTCCGTTGGCTTGTTATCGGCAGGCGCATTGCACAAGAACTGAACTTCTCCCTCTCGCATCACGAGGATGCGGTTTGACATTCCAATAAGCTCAGGCAAATCGTCTGTGACGAGAAGAATAGCTACACCCTCCTGAGCCAAGTCCCTCAGGACGCCGTAGATCTCTTGTTTAGCGCCGACATCGACGCCGCGCGTGGGATTGTCGAGGACCAGCACCTGAACCTTTCGAGCCAGCCATTTAGCTATCACCACCTTCTGCTGATTCCCCCCGGAAAGGAACTGGCAAAGCTGTGCCGGCCCTTTGCATCTAACGCGCAAGCGATTGATGTACTTTTCAGCGAGAAGCCGTTCTCGGGAGCGAGAAATGAAACCAGATAGGCGTGAGACGAGCGGAAGCGAGGCCAAAGACATATTTGCTTGAACCGACATGTAAGGCACGATGCCTTCGGTCTTGCGTTCTTTGGGGACAAAACCCATGCCGCGCGCCATCGCCGCTTTTCCACGTCCGCGAAGCGGCAACGCTTCGCCGCCCACCTCGATGGTGCCGTTTGGGGGAAAGGGTTCAAATCCGACGACGGCTTTGGCTACAGCCTCCTTGCCGCATCCGACAAGGCCACCAATTCCAAGGATCTCACCTTTGCGAACCTCAAAGCTGACATTCTGGACGTTGTGGCCGCTTAGACCTTTGACTGAGACCGCGATGGGTGCCCCCTCGAGTTTCAGCTGGCGCTTCTCCATGAAGTATTCGTCGTCTCGCGTTCGGCCCACCATTGCTCGATGAAGGCTTTGTTCGGAGATCTGTTCTCCTGCGAACTCGCCAACGTTCCGCCCGTCCTTGAACACGTAGATGCGGTCGCAAAGCTCTACGTATTCCGCGAGACGGTGAGTAATAAGTACAAATGAAGCGCGACGACGGTACCGTCGAATCGACTCAAAGAGAATTTTGATCTGTCGCTCGCCGATTGCCGCTGTCGGTTCGTCGAGTAGGATGATTGGATGATCAATATGGAAATGTTCGGCCAAAACGAACGCCTTGGCAATCTCGATCATCTGCCGATCGTGAAACGCGTAGTCGCCTGTGCGACGGCGCGGATCGATGTAGTCAAGACCGAGGTCTTTGAGATGTCTTTCGCTTACGGCGATCATCACTCGTCTGTCGACGATCCCTATCCGATTGACAAAGTTGGCTTCTAAAGAGAGAAATATATTCTCGTAGACAGCCAGGCTTGGAATAAGGGCCTGCTCCTGAAAGACCATCGAAATACCGGCCTCGACGGCCTCAGTATAGCTTGTCGGCTTGAAGCTCTTGCCGAAACGTCTCATACTTCCCGCGTTCGGTGTATGGATGCCGGCAATCATTTTGAGGGTCGTTGATTTGCCCGCTCCGTTTTCACCGGCAATTCCAACTATTTCGTTCGAAAACACATCGAGATCGATCCCTTCAACGACGCAAATGCCATTGAAGCGCTTCGACCCGTTGCGCATCGTGTAGATGGGCGTCGGCACGCCGCTCATTTCACATCCTCCGCGCTCGCACGATTGGTGTTCAGGAGAACAGCGAACAGAATGACGGTCCCTTGAATGATTGTTTGTAGATAGGGAGGCACGGCAAGAATGTTCATGCCGTCTGAAAGGATCGTTATGAAAAGAACCCCGATTATCGTCAGGCGCACGTTGCCAAACCCGCCCGTTATCGCTGTTCCGCCAACGACCACTGCGGTGATCGTGTCGAGAGTCATATAACTGCCCATTGTGACTGTTGCGGACCCCAGACGAGCGGCCAGCAAGACACCGGCAACTCCTGCAAGAAGGCCGGACAATGCAAACGCCTGGATTTTGATCGTATTGACCTTAACTCCGATGAGCGCGGCTACCTGCTCGTCGCTTCCGATTGCGAGCGTCATCCGTCCGAAACGCGTGCGATCAACTACGAGAATGGCAACACCGTAGATCACCGCCGAAACCAGTACCGCATTGGGGACCAGATTGGCCAGTGCGCCCTGGGCCATATCGATTACGGCCGCGTGCGATACCGATAAGGACCGGCCATCTGAGATGAAAAGCACCGCTCCTGAAATCGTTGTTGCTGTTCCAAGCGTCACCAGAATCGAGGGAATTCTGAGATAGACGTAAACCAGCCCATTGATCGCGCCAAACACCAAGCCGACCAAACACGCGATGGGAACCGACCATAAACCCAGGTCTGGTGCGAGCCGAGCGACCAGCATGCCGCAAAAGCTGGCAACCGCTCCGATCGATAGGTCGATAGAGCCCATCAGGATCACGAAGGTCGCCCCGATGGATGCGATCAAGAGGACGGAACTCGATAGTTCGATTGCCCTGATATTTGCGACGGTGAAGAACGATGGAGCCGCGAAACCAAAAGATATAATCGCGATTGTAACGACGACGACTGTTATGGCGCGCCGCCATAGCTCGCTATCTCTACGCCCAACCAGCGACGCTTCTAGCATTTTTGCGATCCGTCAACGTGAGGTAAATGCGATGCCCCTCTTCGAGAGAGAGGGGCATCCGGAGCGATCACTCGGGAATTCGCTGGTTATAGTGGCCGTCATACTCGGCCTTGAGCTGATCCACGCAACCGGAATCAACGGCGTCTTGATAAGCCTTCGGAAATTTGTATCCGGCCGGCGTGCGCGCTCCCCAGTACGTCTTCACGTCGATCGGCCACACATAGTTTTGAGCATCCCAGTCGCTGGGATGAAGAACCCGCGACATTTTCTTCCAATCAAACGGAAGCTTCTCGCCGGCAAGAAACGCTTGATACTTGTCCACATTCTGAGCGGTGATCAGCGTGGCTCCCGTGTACATCATGCGTTCACACGGGCTGGGCTTAAATCCCTTTGCGACATCGTATGCCCGCACGAGGGCAAAACCGGCTTGCCACTGTGGCGTAAAGCCCATTGTCGCAAGAATGCGGCCTTCCTTCACTAGCTTGAGGGTTTCTCGATTGCCATCGAGGCCGACGATCGGAATGCGCATACCAGCATCTTCGACGGCTTGCATCGCGCCCAGTGCAATCGAGTCATTTTGCCCGAAGACAGCATCAATCTTGGAGTGAGCCACCAAGAGGTCTTCCATGACCTTGCGAGAGTCAACCTGATTCCATTTTCCTGGTTGGCGCGCGACGAGCTTGATGTTGGGATATTCGGCCAGCGCTTTATCGAAACCCGCGGTTCTGGAAATATCTGCATCTACCCCGGGAAAACCGGTAATGTGCGCGACGTTGCCTTTTCCGCCGATCTTGTCAAAAAGCAGTTTGGCAATTCTATAGCTATTTTCGACATCATCCGGCGAGAAGAAGGTTGCAAAAGCATAGTTGTCGGCCCCCGCATCCAAAGGATGGAAGCCGGGCAACGACTCCCAAACAGCAACATGCACCGCACCGACCTTCTTCGCCATCTCAACGATGGGCTTTATGTTCGCCGCAACGAGGTTTTCGCCGAACGTGATCCTGACACCCGCACCGAACTGGGCCTCATAGATTTCGATCTGCTTTGCGGCATCGCCTTTGCCCGAAAGGATGCGATAATTTAGACCTAGGGATTTTGCGGCTTGTTCGGCACCTTGCGACCAGTTGTTGAAATATTCGTTTTCTAATGTGGAAACTTCAGACAGGACATCCTCAGCGCTCGCACCACCCGCAATGCCCAGGAATGCGGCGGTAGCAAAAAGGTAAGTCGACAGTCTTCGCATTGATTGACCCTCCTCGCACTTGTTTGTTGTAGATGATTTGTCTTTCGTTCACGTTGGTCGGCAGGCGCGCACGTCTTCACAATGGAATAATTCGGAACAAACGACGTGTTTGCCTGTGTGTCAGAACAGTCATCCCGGCTTGCGAAGAGTTTCATAACCCAACGCGGACGCCGCGGTGGTCCGTTGCTGCGGGCATCATGCTCTAGTCACATCTTCTTCCAGTCTCCGATCCGCTCGAACGCATGCGCCACCCTATAGATGGTTGCTTCCTCGAAGTGGCGACCGACGAGCATCAGGCCCACCGGCAGGCCATCCACGATTCCGCATGGCAGCGACATAGCCGGATGGTGCGTGATGTTGAACGGAGCCGTGTTGGTGAACATCTCGGTCGCACGAGTGATATAATCCTCTCGGCTGACGTCATGTGGAGGGAGTTGCGTCGCCTTCATCGGCGTCGTCGGTAGAAGAAGCAGATCGTAGTCCTTAAGGGCCCTGTCGTAAGCTGCACTTAAGCGGCGAGACACGTTGACGGCCTTGCCGTAGAATCGCGGCCCATACGTGTTGTTTACGTAGGTGCCGAGCAACAAGAACAACTTGGCCTGCTCGGACAGGGAGTTCGCCTTCTGGCGCCACCCTCGATGGAAGTCCATGAGCGACAGTGAAAAGAGGTCGGATCGGCTGGTACCAAAGCCGTCACCGAACATCATGGTCTGTGTGGCGCCCTCGGTACCGATCGGCGTCCAGATTGCGGCTCCTTGGAAGTGCATCGGTACAGAGACCGTTTCAACGGAGGCCCCAAGATCCTTGAACCGTTTGGCCGCTTCACGAACCGCGCCATTGACGGCAGCTTCCGCCCCGGGCTGTTCGAAGCCCTCCTTCAGAACGCCGATCTTCAATCCGCTGACGCTTTGACCAAGCGCTTTCGTGTACTCTTCGACTTTCGGTGCTTTGATGCGCGGATCGTAACCATCGTCTCCGGCGATTACCTCCAAGAGCAACGCATTGTCGGCCACCGTTGCGGTCATCGGGCCCGTGTGGTCGAGCGTCAACTCGTTAGGCATGATGCCGGTATATGGGACAAGACCCCAAGTAGGCTTCATCCCGTAGATACCGCAAAACGAGGACGGCATGCGTATCGAGCCGCCCTGGTCGCCGCCGATCGCCATATCGACTTCGCCAAGCGCCACAACAACAGCCGAGCCCGAAGACGAGCCGCCCGCAGAGTAGCCCATTCTATGAGGATTGTGCACCGGTCCGAGCGCACCGGTATGGCTACCACCGGATGTGCAAAAGCATTCGCAATGCACTTTACCTGCAATTTCGGCACCCGCATCAAGCATGCGGGTGACAATGGTTGCGTCGATATCTGGTACGAACCCTTCGAGCGTCGCCGAACCGTTCATCATTGGGACCCCGGCCAACATGACGTTATCTTTTAGAGCGACGGTCTTGCCCTTGAGTTTTCCGCTCGGCGCTCCTTCGATCCTCGCCTTGCGGTACCACGCGTTGTGCAGATTTTCTTCGGCCTGGGGTTGATAGCCCGGGGTGCGTGCATATTTCACCGGAGGCAACTCGTCCGGAACGGCTTCGATGTATCTGTAAGCTTCGAGGGATTGGTTGATCAGGCCGCGGAAGGAGACGATGTCCTGGTCGGTAAGTGAAAGGCCGCATTGTGAGGCGACATCACGCAACTGGGCGGGTGTGGGCGGGACAACTGACACTGGGCGCTCCTGTACTTTCCGACGGCAGACCCACTCTGCGATGGGTTCAATTCGGCAAGGCTACTCGACTGCACGATCGCCGAACCTGAAGTGGATCGTTCACAGTGGGTAAATTTGGGTAATTCCGCCAAGAAAGAGGCCGCCAAGAGCAGATATTTTCGCAACCACGCCATCTGCAGCGCTTCTTTTCGCGCACGCCGCATGCTGAAAACTAATAATTGCATGTGGCGACCGCTCGGCGGAAGCAGCTAGTGCCCCCTTGCCGGCGTGCACGCACCAAGCAAAAAGAAGAGCCATAGCGGCAAGTAGCCCGCTGTCGGTCCGCATAGACGGGATGAAGAGCTGACGAGCTTGCTTATCCGCGCGTATTAGCTTGGTTCAGCCTTCAGTCTGGAGTAGCGGATGAGTGGTGATGAACGATTTTCCACTCGCCGTCCTGGCGGCGTAGTACGAAAGTGAATCGAGCCGGCGTGGTTACCTGGTGACCTTTCCACAGCTGTGAAAAGACATAACTTCCCACCACCAAGGAAACGTTGTGCGCCAACACCACCGAATGCCATACGTCCATTTTCACGGTAGCGCTGCCGTGAAAGTAAGTGCCTATCTTCTTGGCGCCGATATAGAGCTTAGCGCTCGATGTACCGTGAAGCGTCGCGTCATCTGTGTATAGCGCAACCAGACGATCCGGTGCGTGCGTGTTGAAAGTTCGTTCCCAGAGCCCTAGGAACTCACGGATGTCCGGCAACAAGGCTTCGTTGTTCACTACAAATCTCGAGTCTGGCTGATAAGTTGATGGAGCTGGGAATGCACCTTCCGCTACGCCGCTATTATCGGCAAGACCGGCTGCTTGCGATAAAGCGGCTAAGTCTCACTAAGGAGCCGGTTTGGCGGGAGTAAGTAAAGGCTGACGGTATCGCGTACGTTGTCCACCAACAGTGGATCGGCAGCTTGAATACGCGACTGCAGCCAAACAGCTGGTTTATTCTGGGTGCGATTGTCTCGGCCGAAACTATCGAAATGCCGAAGGGCATTACATCCCTCGGGCGCTTTGTGGGCTCCAGGCGCAGAAAGGCCCACTTCGTCTAACTCGACTGGAGTGTCGAAGCAGGGTCGTCAGCGCAACGACGGGGCCCAATCGCAAGGTATTCGCGCCCGTTGAACCTACGCGCCGCGCTGCCCGCAACACCTCAATGCATCCCCGAGCGGCCGTGGTTTCTTACGGTAATTGCCTGCCCTCCAGCGTCTGTCAACCAATCCACGCAAAAGCTGGTGCCCTGAATGTCAGCGCCCCGTCGAAGAAGTGCGGATGGCCGCAGAGGCAGCCAAACAGCCGACGTCTAGTCCGCGCGTCTCCACCGCTGGCGCAATGATCTAATGCAGATGGCGCAGAGAGATCGCGCAGCCATCTCATTCTGCCGGAGAGCGGCTTTGGCGTTGCGCAAGCCTCATCGAAAGCATTCGAGAGGGAGCATCTGCAACGCACTGTCGGGATCAGGTCATTCCGTTCTGTTCGCGACACCCGCCCGATGAGAATAGGCGCAGAAAAGCAGCACTGGTGATTGGCACGCTCTTTGAAATTGAGAAGTATCGTCACGTCCTGTGACGAGCCATGCGAGAACAGACAATGTTGCAAAGACGCAACCGACCTGGCGAAGCAAGTCAAATTGGAGCTGACAAGAAGAATGAAGTGGGCCGCGCTCCTGCTACAGCTTGCACTCTCCTCTGCAAGACTCCCTCCTTCACGACGGTCGAGATTGGATTGAAGCATTGAGCTTCTTTCTCGATCCCGATGCACTGCTCGGTCGTGAATGCGAGGCTCGGCCCGGAAACCGCGACGGCTTTCCTTCGCATTGGCGCAAATCATGCACCGCGCTACGCGGGGCATCTAATGATCGGATCTCCTGTTGGAGCACGCCGCCGATACCGACACCGTCACGTGCTGGATGACATGCTGATCGAGATCGAGCGTGAGCGGCGTGTGAATGATTCGATCCGCGGCGACTGCTTACCCGCATGCCCTCGCGGTCCGAGTTGATCTTCGAATAATCGAATTGCCCGCATTAAACACGGAGGCATTATGCGCATCTGCGGTATCAAGCTGACGCATGACGGAGCGATAGCCCTTATCGAGGACGGCCGTCTTATCTTTTGTATCGAGCAGGAGAAGCAGAGCAACAATCCGCGGTATCAAACGATCGAAAATCTCGATGCAATCGTGCGGGCTTTGGCGGAACACGGTCTCGACCCGCGGGAGGTTGATCAGTTCGTTATCGACGGCTGGGTTGGGACGGTGGCCTCCGAGTTCCGGATCCTCAGCGGTAGCGCTCCTATTACTCTCAAAGGGGCATCGTATATTGAACGCCATGCAGAGAGCCTTCTGACCTCGCAGGACGGTTTTGGCCTCAGGCTCGACGGCAGGGATTTCCCTTATAGAAGCTATCCGCACGTCACGAGCCACCTCGCCGCCGCGTACTGCACCAGCCCCTTTGCCAAAGCTGGACAGGGAGCTTTCTGCCTCTTGTGGGATGGCGGCACCTTTCCACGTCTCTATCATGTAGGACGACAGGGGGCACGGTTCATCGAGTGCCTGTTCCCAGTGATTGGGCACGTCTATGCCGCCGCGGGCCTTCACTTTGGGCCGTATAAGCAGGCGAACCGCGCCAACTGGGACCTAGGCGACCCCGGCAAGATGGACCCTGGCGGTGCCGGCAAGCTCAACTTGGGTCTTGCAGGCAAGCTGATGGCTTACATCGCCCTCGGGTCTGTTGAAGAAGCCATCGTCGCGGTCTTTCAGGAGCTCTATCAACAGCGCTTTGCGGCTGACATGAAGCTTGCCACTTATCGTACCGACATCAAGAGTATGGAATCTAAGCTTGCGGCTGTGCATGGTTTCTTCGATGCTAGCGAGCGCCGGTTGGAGGCCAAGGCACCCGAAGATGTGCTCGCATCGTTTCATTGCTTCCTCGAGCGTCTGCTTGTGCGCGAAATGGCAATTGCTTTGCAGCGGCACTCGTGTTTTGCGACACGCAATTTGTGCATAGCCGGCGGCTGCGGGCTCAATATCAAGTGGAACAGTGCGCTACGTGCGGCAGGCCTGTTCGACGCTGTCTGGGTGCCCCCCTTTCCAAACGACAGTGGCTCCGCAATCGGAACCGCTTGCTCTGCAATGGCGGACAAAGGATTCGGGCCGCTGGAGTGGTCGGTCTACAGTGGTCCGGCACTGCATGGTAGCGATGTGCCGCGCGAATGGGACGCCGTGCCCTGTGGCATGCATGAACTCGCAACTATCCTCGCCAGCAACAAGCCCGTTGTTTTTCTTACCGGCCGCGCCGAACTTGGACCTCGGGCATTGGGTAGCAGAAGTATTCTGGCAGCCGCCACATCGCCGCGAATGAAGGATTATCTCAACGACATCAAACATCGAGAACACTTCCGGCCAGTGGCGCCGATATGCCTGGAAGATCGTGCGCCGGAGATTTTCGCTCCCGGGACGCCGGACCCTTACATGCTTTTCGATCACCAGACGCGGGCAGAGTGGCGGGACAGAATTCCCGCGGTTATACATCTCGACGGATCTGCGAGATTGCAGACGATTAGCAGGACCTCTCAGCACAAAATTGCCGAGCTTCTCGTCGAATACGAATCGCTCACGGGCATTCCGCTGCTTTGCAATACGAGCGCCAACCAACACGGACGTGGGTTCTTCCCGCATGTCGCAGCGGCCTGTGAATGGGGACGCGTGGAACACGTGTGGTGCGATGGCATGCTGTGGACGAAAGCTCCGTAGCGAGCAATTGGCGACCGATGGCGCGCTTCACGCCAAATTCACTGAGCAAATGGAGCTGGTAAGCCGTGGCCAGCACGGATCGTCAAACCAATGTTGACGCTTTTGGATGCGGCCGCTTCGAGCGGCTCGCTTGAGCAACGTGAACACTGGGATTGCTACTCTAAGATCCGCAGCTTTTTGATTTTGTTGTATAGAGTTTTTCTTGAAAGCCCTAGAGAACTAGCTGTTTTTCCGCGATGAAGTCTGTTTCGTTTCAAGCCTTCTATGATCCATTCCCGCTCGGAGAATGCATTTTTCGGCTTAGCTGGTGCCGACGCGTTCAACAGCGGCCTGAGGACGCCCGCGCTGATATGCGCATCTGGGAGCGTCACGAGTTGGTTCACGATCTGACGCAATTCCCTTAAATTGCCGGGCCAATTATGGCCAGCGAGCGCCAAAAATGCAGAATTTTCGATTGCCAGCGTTTGGGCATTCGAATCGCCCTTCGCCTCGACTGTGAAATGCTGAACCAGCTGAGGGAGGTCCTCCAGTCGGTCTGGCAAGGCAGGTAGCTTGATGTCTAGCCCTGAAAACAACCCGAGCAGCCGGGGACATAGCACCGTTTGAAGGCCCGCCCCGCGGGCGACCGTCGCAGTCGCGATAATTCGAGCACTGGAGCGCACAATCGATGCGCCGTTCAAGGGCGAGAAACTACCAGTCTCGAGGTAATCGGCAAGCCGTTCTTTCAATTACCCATAATTGTTGCCTCGATTGCGGCTCCAAGTTCGATGTCGGTCAGCCGCGATAGTCCGCGCCAGATCACGGTATTTCCTGGAGGCGGATCGTTGGCTCGGGCTAAATATCCTCCGAGCCGCGCGATCTTGACGACATAGTGCGAGAGCGTGCTTCGTCGAGAGCAATCACCACCCCTGTCTTTCACCAAATGATCAAGAAGCCTGATTTCGGGATCCGTCAGCGCCGTTTGCGGTACGGCATTCGGCGAGGAGCGATTGAGCATCGTCATCCAGAAGACGCGCCAA